>DATILB010000001.1:0-7445 GCA_035477015.1 Nocardioidaceae bacterium
CTAGCTCTGCGGGTGCAGTTCGCGGACAAGCCGGCCGCGAGGTGGGTAACCGCAGCCCGGGTCGGCTTCGACAACCAGGTCATCGTCGATGCGGGCAACGTCGTGGTGCTCGACTTCACGACGATGCCCCTCTGCCGAAACGAGCGGATCGAGGAGCTCTATCAGGACCACCTCATGGCCACTGAAGGCGACGTCTTCAGCATCGCCGGCGGGCCGGACGACGCCGTCATGGTTCAGGCGGGGTATGGCGACGGCGTCTACCCGGTGTACTGGGGCGTTGCGAAGGACGGGACGATCACGGATCTCCTGGTCGACTTCCTTGTCGACTGACGGTGCCTGGGGAACGCACCCATCGCGGCAGATCCGGACGGTTCGGATGGGAAGATCCGATCATGCGAAACACGATGTATCGGGGCTGACGTGGCGAAGTACAGCGACGACGAGTTGATCGCAGCCCTCGCAGTAGCACGGGGTGATGCACGTTCGATCCTCGTGGTCGGTCTTCGCCGCTCGTTGGGAGATGGCGGAGCAGGGGTGGCCCGCGAGCTGGCTCAGCCCAATAGTGGCGAGGCTGGCTACGTGAGGGCCGCGGCGATTCGCACTCTGGCGAGCAGGGCTGGCGCCACAGCAACGGCACTGTTTGCCGAACGATTGTCAGACCGGTCGATGGAAGTGCAGCTCGCCGCCGCGGACGCTCTGGCTGAAGTCGGCACTGACCTGGCGTCAGTCGCAATGCTCAGCTGGCTGGAGCGGAAGCTTCTTCGTCCGACGCGCGCAGCCAATTGGGACCCGGACGAGCTTCGCAGCACCCTCCGCTATGCCAATCGCCATGGGTCGGTGCTCAACCGACTCGCTCAGCTGATCGACGCACACGAAAGCCAACTACAGGACGAGGAACATGCATGGCTTGTCGAGGTGTGGCCGGATTGGCGCAAAGCCGCGCACGCCGACAGCGGTGCCCAGCCACCGAACACAGCCGCCCTCGCTGAACCAATGATTGAGGATCACCGCGGCCGTGTGGACATGGAGGAACTCTGGGCTCAGTGGGAGGCGAACACTCTAGATCCAGTTCTCCGTCTTGCTCAGAGGCGCATGAGTCACTGAATCTGTCTGCCGCTGCCCGACGCTATCCGTGACAGTAGTCGCGTCTCATCTTCCTCAGAGCAGCCCAGTCGGACGAGCGTAGCCGTCCTCCACGCGGCAAAAGCGGTCGCACGCCTTAGCTCGTGCGGCCTCTTTTGAAGGTCACCGGCTGTCGGTCGTTGGACAGCCTTCTCCGAAGTCGATTGCGTGCTCGTAACGGCGTGGGTAGTAATAGGGCATGCTGAACGGAGACACGGTCGCGTTGCGGGCACGCCTCGAAGCCGACGTGGCGGTTCTCCACGCCGAGCTGTATGAGGACGTGCCGACTCGGGTGCGGGCCGACCAGCGAGCCTGGATGCCACTTGGCGTCGCCTCGTCTCCTTACGCGGTGAAGGATCGGCCTGCGGCTGGCTCAGAGTTCGCGGCCGAGTTCTCGGTCGTGGAACGAGCTACTGGCGACCTGGCCGGCGAGGCGGTCTTGTGGGGCATGGACCGGCACAATCGGTCCGCCCATGTTGGCCTCGCCCTGAGGCCCGCCTTCTGCGGCCGTGGTCTGAGCATCGAAGTGCTCCATGTGCTGGCGAAGTACGGTCTCGACATTCTGGGGCTGAACCGTCTCCAGCTCGAGACGACTGCCGACAACGCCGCGATGCTCGCCGCGGCCTCCCGTGCCGGTTATCGCCGGGAGGGCGTTCTGCGGCAGTCCGCGTGGGTCGACGGCGCGTTCGTCGACGAGGTTGTCATGTCCTTATTAGCCGCCGAGGGGCCACGGCCCGAACTCCGAACCGCACCACCCGCCTGAGGTCTCTTGGCCGCCAAGCAGCGCGACCGCACATCGGCATGATGGTGCGGTTCCACGCCCGGCGCCGAGCGGCGGACAACCACTGCGCCCCGGCGCCCGCCCGGTCAGCGACCCACCAGCACCGACGTAAACTGACTGCCAATACCCCCTGGTTCTCCGAACAGGGGGCTGTCGTGTTGTGCGCAGCAGGGAGCAAGTAGTGAGCATCATCGGTCTGGCGGACCTCGTTCTCGCCGATCCGACCCTGGCGGAAGCCGTCGAGGATGCCCGTGACGGTCGCGTCACGGCGCTCGATGTCACGGCGCCGCAGGCGTTGCGGCCCTTCCTGGTGAAGGGTCTCGTCGACGCTGGCCGCACGGTTCTGGCGGTGGCGGCGACGCAGCGTGAGGCCGAGGACCTGGTCTCCGCGCTGGGCTGTCTGATGGACCCGCACGAGGTGGCGTTCTACCCGTCTTGGGAAACCCTTCCTCACGAGCGGCTCTCCCCCCGCAGCGACACCGTGGGCCGTCGGCTGGCTGTCTTGCGACGGCTCTGTCACCCGGGCAGCGCCGAGAACAACGGCCCGTTGAAGGTCGTCGTCGCGCCCGTACGCAGCGTGCTGCAGCCGCAGGTCAAGGGTCTTGGCGACCTCGCGCCAGTTGAGCTCGTGGTGGGCGAACAGCACGACCTGGACGACGTCGTACGCCGACTTGCCGACGCGGCTTACACCAGGGTGGACCTGGTCGAGAAGCGGGGCGAGTTCGCCGTCCGCGGCGGCATCGTCGACGTGTTCCCGCCGACCGAGGAGCACCCGCTGCGCGTGGAGTTCTGGGGCGACGACGTCGAGGAGATCCGCTCGTTCGCCGTTGCCGACCAGCGCTCCCTCGACAAGGCGGACCGGCTCTGGGCGCCGCCCTGCCGCGAGCTGCTGCTCACCGACGAGGTCCGCGAAAAGGCAAGACTGCTGGGTGAGAGCCATCCCGAGCTCCTTGAGATCACGGGCAAGCTGGCCGAGGGGCACGCGGTCGAGGGCATGGAGTCGCTCGCGCCGGTGCTCGTCGACGAGATGGAGCTGCTGGTCGACCTGATGCCGGCCGACACGCACGTGCTCCTGCTCGACCCCGAGCGCAACCGGAGCCGTGCGCACGACCTCGTCGCCACGAGCGACGAGTTCCTGGCGGCGAGCTGGGCGACGGCTGCCTCGGGTGGCAAGGCCCCGATCGACCTCGGAGCTGCGTCGTACCGCTCGCTTGCCGACGTCCGCGTGCACACCCTGCAGCAGGGCAAGCCATGGTGGAGCATCTCGCCGTTCGGCCTCGACCCCGGCGCCTCCGAGGTGCTGAGGGACTCGCTCGGCGAGGTGGTCAGCATCGACCTCGACGTGACGGTCGGAGCGGTCGAGAGTCGGGTCGTCCCGATGAAGCAGGCGGAGCCGTACCACGGCGACGTCACCAAGGTCGTCGACGACATCGCCGGCTGGCTGCGCGAAGGCCGCCGCGTCGTCGTACTGCATGAAGGGCACGGCCCTGCCCAACGCACCGCCGAGGTGCTCAAGGACGCCGACATCGCCGTCAGGTACGTCGAGACGATCGACGAGGCTCCCGAGCCGGGCGTCGTGCACGTGTCGACGGCGACGCTCGACCACGGGTTCCTCGACGAGGCCGGCACGATCGCCGTCATCACGGGTGACGACATCTCCGGCCAGCGCTCGTCCACGAAGGACATGCGCAAGATGCCGGCCCGCCGCAAGCGGCAGATCGACCCGCTCGAGCTCAAGGCCGGCGACTACGTCGTGCACGACCAGCACGGTGTGGGCCGCTACGTCGAGATGAAACAGCGTGAGGTGCAGGGCGCAACGCGCGAGTACCTCGTGCTGGAGTACGGATCGAGCAAGCGGGGCAACCCGCCGGACCGGCTCTACGTCCCGACCGACCAGATGGACATGGTGACGAGATACGTCGGCGGCGACATGCCGTCGCTCGACCGGCTCGGCGGCTCGGACTGGGCCAAGCGCAAGGGCCGAGCGAAGAAGGCGGTCAAGGAGATCGCGGCCGAGCTGATCAAGCTGTACGCCGCCCGCCAGGCGACCAAGGGCCACGCTTTCGGGGAGGACACGCCGTGGCAGCGCGAGCTCGAGGATGCGTTCCCCTTCACCGAGACGCCCGACCAGCTCTCCACCGTCGACGAGGTCAAGGCCGACATGCGGCGCGAGATCCCGATGGACCGGCTGATCTGCGGTGACGTCGGCTACGGCAAGACCGAGATCGCCGTGCGCGCCGCCTTCAAGGCGGTTCAGGACGGCAAGCAGGTCGCCGTACTCGTGCCGACGACGCTGCTCGTGCAGCAGCACATCTCCACGTTCGAGGAGCGGATGAGTGCCTTCCCGGTCGTGATCAAGGCGTTGTCGCGCTTCCAGACCGACAAGGAGGCGACCGAGACCATGGACGGCCTCCGTGAGGGGGGCGTCGACATCGTCATCGGCACGCACCGGCTGCTCAGCCCCGACATGAAGTTCAAGGACCTCGGGCTGATCATCGTCGATGAGGAGCAGCGCTTCGGCGTCGAGCACAAGGAGCAGCTCAAGCAGCTCCGCACCGCGGTCGACGTGCTCGCGATGTCTGCGACCCCGATCCCGCGCACGCTCGAGATGGCGATCACCGGCATCCGCGAGATGTCGACGATCACCACCCCGCCAGAGGAGCGGCACCCGGTGCTGACGTACGTCGGCGGCTACGAGGACCGGCAGGTCACGGCAGCCATCCGGCGCGAGCTGCTCCGCGAAGGGCAGGTCTTCTTCATCCACAACCGAGTGCAGTCGATCGAGAAGGCCGCCGCCCACATCCGCCAGCTGGTGCCCGAGGCCCGCGTCGCCGTGGCGCACGGTCAGATGGGGGAGCACCAGCTCGAGCAGGTGATGCTCGACTTCTGGGAGAAGAGCTTCGACGTGCTCGTCTGTACGACGATCGTCGAGTCCGGCATCGACGTGTCCAACGCCAACACGATGGTCATCGAGCGGGCCGACATGCTCGGGCTCTCGCAGCTGCACCAGCTGCGCGGTCGCGTCGGTCGAAGCCGGGACCGCGCGTACGCGTACTTCCTCTACCCGCCGGACAAGCCGCTCACCGAGACCGCCCACGAGCGGCTCGCGACGCTCGCGCAGCACTCGGACCTCGGCGGCGGCATGGCGATCGCCATGAAGGACCTGGAGATCCGTGGCGCGGGCAACCTGCTGGGCGGCGAGCAGAGCGGCCACATCGCCGACGTCGGCTTCGACCTGTACGTCCGGCTCGTCGGCGAGGCGGTCAACGAGTTCAAGGGCGACGGCACGGTTGAGGAGCTCGAAGTCCGGGTCGAGCTGCCGGTCGACGCTCACCTGCCCCACGACTACGTGTCGTCTGAGCGGCTGCGACTCGAGATGTACAAGCGCCTCGCCGAGGTCCGCGACGAGGAGGCGCTCGGCCTGATCCGCGAGGAGCTGGTCGACCGGTACGGCGAGCCGCCGGCCCCGGTGGCCTCGCTGATGGAGGTCGCCCGCTTCCGTGTCCGCGCCCGGCAGGCGGGTCTGCAGGAGGCGATCATCCAGGCCAAGTACGTCCGGTTCGGTGCCATCGACCTGCTGGACTCGCAGCGTGTACGCCTCGAGCGGCTCTACCCCGGGAGCGTGGTGAAGACCACAATGCGTACGATCTTGGTGCCGCGGCCCAGCACCCTGGGCACATCGTCGGGGCCAGTGGGTGGCCAGCCCATCCGCGACGAGGCGCTGCTGAACTGGGCGCGGCAGGTGATCGACACCGTGATCGACCCGAGGAGCTAGAAGTTGCGTCGTCCCAAGCTCGCCCTGGTGGCCACCGCGGCCCTCTTCGCGCTCACCGGCTGCGCGGGACTGCGCCCCGGAGTCGCCGCCGAGGTGGGCGACCAGCAGATCACGCTCGAGCAGCTTGACGACTTCGCGGCAACCTTCTGCAAGTACCTCAGCGTCGGCCAGCCCGGCCAGAAGAGCAGCAAGCTGGTCCGCCAGGGCGCGCTGGTCACGATGGTGCAGGCACGCCTCGGCCACCTGTACGGCGAGGAGGACCCGACCACGATCGACCGCGCGTCGGTCGAGGACGCGCTTGCGGGGGTCAAGGCGGCGATCGCCGACCTTCCCGAGGGTGACCAAGAGGCCTTCCTCGAGGAGGTCAGCTACTTCCTCGAGGGGAGCCAGTACCTCGCCCAGGTCGGTGACCAGGCCGCGCAGGAAGAGCTCCTCTCCACGCTCGTCGACGAGTACGGCGTCGAGCTGGACCCGAGGTTCGGCTCGTGGGACGAGATCCGGAGTGAGGACGCGCCCAGCGTGAGCGGCTCCCTGTCGGTGCCGCTCGAGGCCACCGAGTTCGACCCGAACGACCAGACCGCCGGACTCTCCGCGTCGCAGACGTGCGGCGGCTGACCCTCCTCGTCACCAGCCCGCGGGTCGCCCCGGGCCTGATGACCAGGTCGGCCTGGCAGGCCCTCGACGCCGCTGACCTGATCGCGTCATCGACGTCGCACCCGCTTGCGCGAGCAGTCGAGGCCGCAGGATTCACCGTCGTGCCGGCGGTCGATCCCTTCTCGCTCGAGGGCGACGTGGTGTGGCTCGCCTCGGACGAGGAGGTCGGCTCGCTGCCGGCACGGCTCGCAGACGCGATCGTCAGCGGTGACGGCCCCGAGGTGGAGGTGCTGCATGCGTCGTACGACGTCCCCGGGGCCCGCCTCATCGACCTGGTCACGGTCATGGATCGGCTGCGCAGCGAGTGCCCCTGGGACCAGGAGCAGACCCACCGCTCGTTGGCGAAGTACCTCCTCGAGGAGGCCTACGAGACGCTCGAGGCGATCGACACCGGTGACAACGAGCACCTCCAGGAGGAGCTCGGCGACCTGCTGCTGCAGGTCTACTTTCACGCCCGCATCGCCTCGGAGGACCCGGACGGCGGGTTCACGATCGACGACGTCGCCGGCGGCATCGTCGACAAGCTCGTCTACCGCCACCCGCACGTCTTCGCCGGCCTCGAGGTCAGCGGGGCCGAGGAGGTCAACGCCAACTGGGAGACCTTGAAGGCGGCTGAGAAGAAGCGCTCGTCGCCACTTGAGGGAATCCCACTCGCGCTGCCCGCACTGACTCTGGCCGACAAGGTGCTCGGTCGCCTCGACCACGAGCCGCCTGCGGGCGAGGACTTCGGGGCGCGCCTCCTGACCCTCGTTGCGGAGGCCCGTAAGGCCGGCATTGACCCGGAGCAGGCGCTGCGCGACGCCGTACGCCGACTCACCGGCGGTTGAGCCGCGTCGCGAGCGCAGCGAGCAAGCGTGTCGAAACCCCGGCTACCGCTTGATCTGGAAGATCGCCTGCACCGGGTTGTGGTCGGAGTTCACCGGCGACAGGATCCGGTAGTCGCGGACCGTCAGGATCCGTTGGGCTGCCGGTCGCTTCCAGGTGAGCAGGTAGTCGATCCAGCGGCCGCTGCGGGTGGAGGGCGACTTGATGCCGAGCTCGGTGTAGACCGAGCGCAGTCCCGGCAACGACGAGTCCGACCCGTAGCCCTCGATGACGGCGTACGGGAAGGCG
>DATILB010000002.1:0-11716 GCA_035477015.1 Nocardioidaceae bacterium
CCGGTCCGTGATCCGGAGCAGGCCCTCCTTCGTGAACTCACCGATGTCACCCGTGTGCAACCAGCCTTCGGCGTTGATCGTCTCGGCGGTCGCCTCGGGCATGTTGTGGTAGCCCTCCATCACGCCCGGGCCCTTGATCAAGATCTCGCCGTCCTCGGCGATCTTGACCTCGGTGCCCGGGAAGGGCAGGCCGACGGTGCCGAAGGCGTACTGGTCGGGGTGGTTCACAACGGCCCCGGCCGACGTCTCCGTGAGGCCGTAGCCCTCGAGCACCAGGATCCCGGTGATGTTGAACCACTCGGCCACCTCGCGGTTGAGCGCCGCGGAGCCAGAGATGAAGAAGCGAACCCGGCCACCGAAACGCTCGCGGACCTTGGAGAAGACGAGCTTGTCGAACACAGCCCGCTGTACGGCGAGAAGCGGCGGGATGCTCTTGCCCTCTGCGCGGAGCTTCTCGGTCTTCCTGCCGACGGCAAAGGCCGCGTCGAAGATCTTCTTCTTCGGGCCACCCTCCTGCTCGGTCATCGTCTGGATCCGCGCGTAGGCCTTCTCGAAGATGCGCGGGGCAGCGCCCATGAAGGTCGGCTTGATCACGGCGAGGTTGTCGATGATCTTGTCGACCCGACCGTCGACCGCAGTGGCGAAACCGCACGCGAGCTGGGTCGAGAGGAGGACCTTGCCGAACGAGTGCGCCATCGGCAACCAGAGGAACTGCAGGTCGTCCTCGGTCAGGATGCTCTGCGCCGCTATGGCGGCGCCCTCGTAGGTCCAGGAGCTCTGCTTGAGGCGCACGCCCTTCGGACGACCGGTGGTGCCCGAGGTGTAGATCAAGGTGGCGAGGTGGTCGCCCTGTGTCGCGTCCAACGCCTTCTCGACGGCCTTCGGCTCCTTGGCGAGATGCTCCTCGCCGAGCTTCTCGAGGTCGGCCAGGGAGATCACGAAGTCACCGTCGGCGGTGCCGTCGAAGGTCACGACCTTGGTGAGGCTGGGCAGGTCCGCCTTGTGCTCCACCAGCTTGGCGATCTGCGAGTCGTCCTCGGCGAAGACGATGCGGCTCTCCGAGTCGCTGAGGATGTAGGCGACGTCGGCGGCCATCGTCGAGGGGTAGACCGTCGTGGTCGCGGCACCGGCGGCCATCACGGCAAGGTCGGCGATGATCCACTCGTAGCGGGTGCCGGACGCGATGCCGACGCGCTGCTGGGACTCGATGCCCAGCGCGAGCAGGCCTGCGGCGAGACGCGTGACCTTGTCACCGGTCTCCTTCCAGGTTACCGACTCCCAGTGCTCGCCGACCGGGTAGCGGTAGGCCTCACGGGAGGAGCTCTTGGCGACCCGGTCGTAGAACTGCCGGCCGACGGTCTCGGGGCGGTTCTCGATCTCGGTGAGGTCGTAGTTGATCGGACTCACGGCTGTCCCTCTCCAGAACTTGTGGTGTCGCCCACAATCTAGTTCACCGTGCTACTGGTCGGTAGCAGAGGGCAGCCTCGTTCAGTTGATGGGCATACTGCCTGCCATGCGGACCCAGCTCGTACTGCGATCCAGCGCCTTTCCGGCGTACGACGGCGAGGAACACCAGATCAATCCGGGGCGCTTCGGTCGCCGGTTGGCCGAGGCCGTCGCCGCCCTGCTCGCGACGCGGGGGTATGCGACGAGCGAGCCGATGGCGGAAGACTGGGGCTGGCGCGTCGAGGTCCGCAACGACGCCTTCCCGCTCTGGCTGGGGTGCGGGAATGTCGACGGCGAGGTGGACAAGGTGCTGCGAGAGGACCCCGACGTCACGAACGTCGAGTGGTCGTGAGCTTCTCGTAGATCCACGGCTTGAGGTTGGACACCTCACACACACGAGGAAGAAGGCCCGGCTCCGTCGTCACCGCGCGGAAGAGTTCGGCAACGGTCACGTCGTGCGCGGGCCGCTCCTCCACCGCGATCGCGTCGCCCGCCTCGACGACTCCCTCCTCCAGCACGCGGAAGTAGGGCCCCACCCGCCCGGCCTCGCTGAAGCGTTTGACCCAAGCCCTCTCGTCGTAGCCGGCAGCGCCCATCCAGCCCTTGAAGGTCTGGCACGGGATGCGCACGTGCGCTATCTGCAGGAGCGCGGTGCCCACGCGCCACACCTCACCGACTAGCGCCTCGTTGAGGTCGACACCTTCCGTCGTGAGCTGTTCGCCGAACAGCCCGGGCCGTGTCGTCGCCTCCAGGGTGGACTCCCACCAGGCGTAGTCCTCGAGGGAGTAGGCGTAGACCCGCATCCACTCGTCGCCATGCTCGGCGACATCGGCGAACTCGTTGCCCTCGACGCCGTACGCCGTGATGCGGACCGGTCCGTCGACGGGGTGCTTCTCGATCGCCGTGGACGGCAAAGTGCCCGAGTCCCAGGGGACCGACTTCACCCGACCGACGCTCACCGCTGCCACTCTCATAGGAACAATCATGGGCTACGAAAGTCGCAGGGTCCGACCGGCCACGCACAGCAGGACGTCGTCGCACGCGCGGGCGACCGACGCATTCAGAAGGCCCATCTCGTCGCGGAAGCGTCGCCCGGACGTCGAGGCGGGCACGACGCCCTGACCGATCTCGTTGGTGACGAGGACGACGTCACGCGTCGTCCCCTCCAGCGCGCTCATCAGGTCGGCGCTCACCTCGCGCAGCCGCGACTCCCCACCGAAGAGCCACTCCTCGTCGTCCCAGCAGCGCTCTTCGTCCATGACGCGGGTGAGCCACAGGGTCAGGCAGTCGACCAGCAACGGTCCTCCCGTCGCGCGAAGCAGTCCGGCGACGTCGGTCGTCTCCATCGTGGTCCAGGTCTCGGGTCGCAGCCCCTGATGCCGTGCGACGCGCGCCTGCCACTCGGCGTCGTCCGACGCGGGCAGGTATCCCGTCGCGACGTACGTGACGTCGGGCTCGTCGTGCAACAGCCACTCCGCGACGCCGGTCTTGCCGGAGCGCGCTCCACCGATCACGAGCGTCCTCATCGGGCCGCCTCGAAGATCGGGTCGGCGTCGAAGCGGGCGAGCCTTGAGACGCGTCGGAAGGCACGCAGCAAAGGTGCACCGACGAGCAGGATCAGCAGCATCGTGAAGATTCCGCGGGACAGGTCCCAGACCACGGACGTCACGACGTAGTAGTGCGCGTAGTTGGCGAGGTTGCCCAGAGCCTCAGCGGCCGGGTCGAAGCTGATGCCGTCGCCGTACCTGCCGAACGGCCAGAACCACAGGTTCATCAATGCACCGTAGAGCACCCCGAGCACGAAGCCCTGCGCCGCGAGCATGACCACCTCGCTTCTGCCCCGAGCCCCGGGAAGACAGCCGGCCAGGAAGCCGACCCAGCCGGCCGCCATCATCTGGAAGGGCAGCCAGGGACCGACGCCACCAGTCAGCAGGGCGCCGACGAACAACGTCAGGCAGCCCTGCACGAAGCCGAAGCCGCGACCGAACACGCGGCCGCCGAGCATGATGAAGACGAAGCTGGGCTCAAGCCCTGCGACTCCGGGCGAGAGTGCGCGCATCGCTCCCCCGACCGACGCCAGCATGCCGAGCAGTGCGACGGCTTTCGCGTCGATCCCACCAGCATTCAGCTCGGAGAGCACGATGGCCGCCAGGAGGGGCAGTACGAGGACGAACAGCCAGGGGGCGTCGGTGCTGTGTGAGGAGCCTTCGGCGACCGCGTCCGGAGGTAGGACGAACGGCCACCCGAATGCCGCCAGCGTCACCACCGTCGCGACCACCAGGGCCACTGCTGCTGCGGTCGGGATCCGCACCACGGACTGCTCAGGCATGGCTCGCCTCCAGCGCCGCGACCACGTCGTCAGCGGTGAGCCATGCCTGCGGTGCCATCACCTTCGCGATCTGGGGTGCGAACGCCGGCGACGAGACGACCACCTCCGGCGCGGGACCGTCGGCGACGACCTCCCCGTCGGCGATGACGGCGACCCGGGTCGCGACCTCTGCGACGAGCTCGACGTCGTGCGTCGCCAGCACCACACCGTGGCCGGACGCGGTCAGCTCCCGCAGGATCGCGACGAGGCGCCGCTTCGCTGCATAGTCCAGACCTCGGGTGGGCTCGTCGAGCAGCAGCAGCTTCGGCTTCGCCGCGAGTACGACGGCCAGCGCGACGGTGAGGCGCTGCCCTTCGCTCAGATCCCGGGGATGCTCGTCATCGCGGATGCCCTCCGCGAGCCGATCGAGGATCGCACGTGTGGTCCCCGTGGGAGCGCCGGCGTCGCGGTCGGACAGGCGGCACTCCGCGGCCACAGTCGAGGAGTAGAGCAGGTCCGACGGGACCTGAGGAACCAGCCCGGCAGTCTGCACCTCGACCTTGCCGGACTGAGGCTGGTGGAGGCCGACCAGGACTCGCAGCAGCGTCGACTTGCCAGCGCCGTTGCGTCCCATCAGAGCGACGACCTCGCCCTCGCGGACCTCGAGCGAGACCCCCTTGAGCACGGGACGCCGTCCGTAGCCCGCGACCACGTGGGATGCCAGTGCGACATCCGGCCCCGTGCTCCTTGCGGCGTGCGCCGGCGGCTGGATGGCGGCGAGGCGACCGCGCAGTTCGGTCGACAGCCGACGCGCATCACGCACCGTCAAGGGCAACGGCTTCCAGCCGACACGGCGGGCGAGATCCACGACGGGCGGTGCGATCGGCGTCGAAGCGAGCAGCTCGCCTGGGTCTCCATCCACCACGGGCAGCCCGTCACCAGGGACGTGCACGACCCGGTCGACGTACTGCACGACGCGTTCGAGCCGGTGCTCGGCCAGGACTACGGTCAGGCCCAGGTCATGCACCAGGCGTTGCAGGGTCGAAAGGACGTCCTCGGCCGCCAGTGGGTCAAGGGCCGACGTCGGCTCGTCCAGGACGAGGACTCGCGGGTGGGCGGTGAGGACAGCGCCGATGGCGACGCGCTGCTGCTGCCCGCCCGACAGGTGCGCCAGCGGCCGACCGCGGAGATCCGCGAGGCCGAGCAGGTCGAGCGTCTCCTCGACGCGCTTGCGCATCACGGCCGGAGGTACGCCGAGCGACTCCATCGAGTACGCCAGCTCGTCCTCGACGTTGTCGGTGACGAACCCAGCGACCGGGTCCTGGCCGACGAAGCCGACCACGTCGGCGAGATCGCGTGGGCGGTGCTTCGCCGTGTCACGTCCGTCCACCACGACGCGTCCGCGGAGGGTGCCTCCGGAGAAGTGCGGGACTAGCCCGTTGATCGCGCGCAGAAGCGTCGTCTTGCCACTGCCGGTCCGGCCCATGACCAGGCACAGCTCGCCTTCGTCGATCCGGAGTGTGACGTTCGCAAGCACCGGCTGGTGCGCGTCGGGGTAGGTGACGGTCACGTCCTCGAACAGGATCATGGCGCCGGCTCGATCGGCAGGGGCGGCGCCAGCACTGCCGGCAGGATGCCGACCAGGATGCCGAGGCAAGCCAGCAACGGCACCGGTGGCACGTCAGTCGGCGACGCCATCACCAGGAGCTCCGGGTCGGTGCCGAGCTGCCGGAACACCAGGGCAGCGGCGGTCGCACCGCAGCCGACGACGAGCCACTCGGGTAGGGCCCAGGGGTCCGGCCGGTAGCGCGACCTGCCGGTTCGCCGGCCTCCCGCCACGATCCCCAGCACCGCGAGCGCGACGCCGACGACCAGCGCGGGCGCCCCGAGCCACGTGCGGGACGTGCCGCCGAGGACGCCGTACAGGCCGAGGCAGATGCCGATCATCCCCGCGATCATCAGCGCGGACGTGGTGCGCCGGGCCACGGGGTCCGCCACCGTCGTACGCCCGTAGCCGCGCGAGTCCATGGCAGCCGCGAGAGCGACCGAACGCTCGAGCGACCCCTCGAGCACTGGCATCGCCAGTCGGCCGAACCGCTGCAGCCGCCCTGTCGAGCCGCGAAGCCGGGAGGCCTGAGCGACCCGCTTGGCGTCGTGGACGAGCTGCGGCGCGAACGTCAGCGCGACGACACACGCGATGCCGATCTCGTAAAGGGCAGCGGGGACATAGCGAAGGAGCCGTTGCGCGGAACCGAGCGCGTTGGCCGCGCCGATGCAGCAGAAGATGGCGGCCAGCTGAAGCGCGAAGTAGAACGCCGTCAGGACGGTCTCGAGCGTCACGTCGCCGCCGATCGTGATGCCCGATGAGTCGGGCATGGGGAGCTCCGGCAACGTGAACAGCACGTTGACGCCCTGCGCGTGCCCTGACAGCAGCGACTGGAACACCAAGTGGATCGCGATCACGACGAGTGCGAGACGGAAGAAGAAGCCGTACGACGCCGCCCAGGGGTTGTCGCCACGTCGAGAGATCACCACGAACCAGGTGACCGCGATGAGCAGCAGCAGCGGCACCGGGTTCGTCGTACGACTCGCGGCCGCCGCGAGACCGAGCGCCCACAGCCACCAGGCCCCCGGGTGCAGTGCACGCGGGTAGGTCAGGCGGTGCTGTGGGCGCACGCCGGGTGTCTCCTTCTGGCCTCGGACTCAGGCCTGGTTCTTGCGAGACCGCTGCCGTGCGACTCCAGCGCCCAGGATGAGGACCACGACCGCGCCGATCGCACCGAGCATCAGGGTGTTGCTCGAGTCGTCCTCGTTGCTCGCCGCGGCCTCGTCCTCGGCTCCTGCGATGGCGAACTCGACCGGCTCGCCGTCCGCCGGACTGCCGACCTCGGCAAGCACGCCGAGGCAACCCGTGGCTGGGTAGCCGTCGATCGCGCAGAGCGCGGGACCGAAGGAGGATTTCTCGGTGCGCAGGTCCGGGAAGGCCGCCTGCAGCGTCTGGAGCCCCGAGGCATCGGCGTGGACCACAGCGCAGGCCGCGGTGGGCTGAGGCGGGGTCTCACCGTCCGAAGCGTCCTCAGGGACGCCGAAGTCGACCACAACGGCGACGGCCTTCTGGCCGCCCGATGTCTCGGCCGCAGCGCAGACCGCGTCGAAGGTGACGACGGCGAGGTCGGCACGGGGCAGGTTGGGGTTGTTGAAGTCCGCGGGGGCAGCGAAGCGGTAGGCCTCGATCGACCCATTGCCCGGCTTGGTGTCACCGGGACCCTTGGCCTGCGCAACGAAGGCGCCGTCGTCCGCACTGAAGTAGGCCCAGTACTTGTAGATGTCGGCCGCCTGCGCGGACGTCGGGGCGAGCACGGTGAGGGCCGCGAAAATCGCAGCGAGGGCTCGGAGCGGGATGCCCCGGATGGAGAGGTTCAGCACCAGTTTCCTTCCCCGCTGCTGCAGGGCGGGGAGCATCGCGCCCACCTGCGTTCCTCGACAGCGTGGATGTCAGTCACCGGGCGGCAGGTCTTCCGGCTCACCCCCAGCTCCTCTGGAGGCCTACGGTTGCGGGTCAGCGCCGGATTCGGACCGGCTTCCCCTGACGTGCCCAGCGATGTTGTCTGCCCGCCGAACGGCGGACAGGCCAATCTACTACTTCTTGTCCTTGGAGCTCTCGCTCGTCGACAGTGCGGCGATGAAGGCCTCCTGGGGGACCTCCACGCGGCCCACCATCTTCATCCGCTTCTTGCCTTCCTTCTGCTTCTCGAGCAGCTTGCGCTTACGGGTGATGTCACCGCCGTAGCACTTGGCAAGCACGTCCTTGCGCAGAGCCCGGACCGTCTCGCGCGCGATCACTCGGGCCCCGATGGCGGCCTGGATCGGGATCTCGAACTGCTGCTGAGGGATGAGCTCCTTGAGCTTGGCGACCAGCGCGACGCCGTAGGAGTAGGCGAAGTCCTTGTGCACGATCGCGCTGAAGGCATCGACCGGCTCCCCGTGGAGGAGGACGTCGACCTTGACGAGGTCCGCCGCCTGCTCGCCCGTGGGTTCGTAGTCGAGCGAGGCATAGCCACGGGTGCGCGACTTCAGCGCGTCGAAGAAGTCGAACACGATCTCGGCCATCGGCATCGTGTAGCGCATCTCGACGCGGTCCTCGGAGAGGTACTCCATGCCGAGCAGGTTGCCCCGCTTGGTCTGGCAGAGCTCCATGATCGTGCCGATGAACTCCTTGGGCGTGAGGATCGTCGCCCGCACGACCGGCTCGCGCACCTCGGCAACCTTGCCCGAGGGGAACTCGCTCGGGTTGGTGACGACATGCTCGGCACCGTCGTCCATGTGCACGGTGTAGACGACGTTGGGTGCCGTCGAGATCAAGTCGAGGTTGAACTCACGCTCGAGGCGCTCCCTGACGATCTCCATGTGCAGCAGGCCGAGGAACCCCATGCGGAACCCGAAGCCGAGGGCACCTGAGTTCTCGGGCTCATAGACCAGCGACGCGTCGTTGAGCTGCAGCTTGTCGAGGGCGTCACGCAGGTTCGGGTAGTCGTCGCCGTCGATCGGGAAGAGACCCGCGAACACCATCGGCGTCGGGTGCTTGTGGTCGCCGAGCGACTCGCTGGCACCGTTGTACTGGCTGGTGACGGTGTCACCGACCCGCGACTGGCGGACCTCCTTGACGCCGGTGATGAGGTAGCCGACCTCGCCGACCCCGATCTCCCCCGCCTTCACCGGCTCGGGGCTGATCACGCCGACCTCGAGCATCTCGTGCACGGCGCCGGTTGACATCATCCTGATCCGGTCGCGGTGGGTGAGCTTCCCGTCGACGACGCGGACGTAGGTCACGACGCCTCGGTAAGTGTCGTAGACGGAGTCGAAGATCAGCGCGCGCGGCGGAGCATCGGCGTCCCCGACCGGCGGCGGAGTCTGGGCGACGATCTCGTTGAGCAGCTCCTCGACACCGATGCCCGTCTTGGCACTGACCTGGAGCACCTCGCTTGGGTCGCAGCCGATCACGTGAGCGAGCTCGGCGGCGTACTTCTCCGGCTCGGCACCGGGCAGGTCGATCTTGTTGAGCACCGGGATGATGTGCAGGTCCGCGCCCAGCGCTAGGTACAGGTTGGCGAGTGTCTGCGCTTCAATGCCCTGCGCGGCATCCACAAGCAGGACGGCGGCCTCGCATGCCTCCAGGCTGCGCGACACCTCGTAGGTGAAGTCGACGTGCCCGGGCGTGTCGATCATGTTGAGGACGTACGTCGTGCCGGCGTTCTCGCCCTCGGTCACGGTCCACGGCATCCGCACGGCCTGCGACTTGATCGTGATGCCGCGCTCCCGCTCGATGTCCATCCGGTCGAGGTACTGCGCACGCATCGCCCGCGGGTCGACGACCTCGGTCTTCTGCAGCATCCGGTCGGCCAGGGTCGACTTGCCGTGGTCGATGTGCGCGATGATGCAGAAGTTTCTGATGATCGCGGGATCGGTCTGGCCGGGTAGCGGCGCGATGGGCTTCGACAAGGGTCTCTTCCGTGGTGCTCGTACGGGACCCGCCATTCTCCCATGCCAGTGCGGTGCAGAATGACGTGCCATGAGCCCCGAACAGGTGCCGCACGGCCGCACGGCCCGGAGGCTGGAGTGGCAACACCTCCCGCCTGAGGTGCGGACCTACGTCGAGGGTCGACTGGGCTCCCCCGTCGTCCAGGCTGAGTCCCAGGGCACGGGCTTCACGCCGGGCTTCGCCTCACGAGTGCGTGGCGAGGGCGGTGAGCGCCTCTTCGTGAAGGCGGCCAGCAAGAAGGCGCAAGGTCCGTTCGCCGAGGCGTACGCCGAGGAGGCGCGCAAGCTGGCAACACTCCCGGACGGGCTGCCTGCCACCCGCATCCTCTGGGCACACGAGGACGAGCTCTGGGTGGTGCTGGGTTTCGAGGACGTCGAAGGCCGACGGCCCGCCCGTCCGTGGACAGGACCGGAGCTCAAGGCCTGCCTCACCGCGCTCGAGCAGGTTGCCGCGGTCGAGCCCCCGCCCGGCCTGGCTCCCGTCCACGTCGAGCTCCCCTCCTTGGTGACCGGCTGGCAGTCGGTGTGGCGCACGACGCCCGACCTCCCCCATCTCTCGGAGGCGGCGTCGCTGGCCGCCCAGCTGCCCTCGATCCCGGGCGGCGCCCTCGTGCACTGCGACGCTCGGGACGACAACTTCCTGCTCACACCTGAGGGCGCCCTGCTGTGCGACTGGAACTGGCCGGTCACCGGCCCCGCCTGGCTGGACGCGGTCGTGCTGATGGCCTCGGTGCACGGTGATGGGGGCGACGCCGAGCTGGCACTGTCGACCTCGTCCCTGACCGCTGGAGTGCCGTCCGAGCACATCGACTGCTGGCTCGCGGCGTACGCGGGGTTCATGCTCGAGGCCAAGGACCGCCCGGTTCCGCCGACATCGCCCTACCTCAGGGTCCATCAGGCCTGGTACGCCGACGCCTGCTGGTCGTGGCTCTCCCGCAGGCGCGGCTGGGCCGCCGATTTGGTCACAGGACCCTGATTTCGGTATCGTTGTCCCTCGTGTGCGCGCCCAGTGGCGCCACCCACAGACCAAATCACCCGTACGACGACCAATCGAGGCTTGCCCACCTATGGCGAACATCAAGTCGCAGATCAAGCGCAACCTGCAGAACGAGAAGGCGCACCAGCGCAACAAGTCGGTGAAGTCCGCGCTGAAGACGGCCATCCGCTCGTTCCGCGAGGCCGCTGCAGCCGGCGACGCCGAGAAGGCCAAGGCGCTCGCCGCCACCGCCAACCGCAAGCTCGACAAGGCTGCGTCCGCTGGTGTCATCCACAAGAACCAGGCCGCGAACCGCAAGTCGTCCATCTCCAAGACGGCCTCGTCGCTCTGACGCCTGCCTGACTCTGCTACGCCGCTCCCGCTCGGGGGCGGCGTTGCTGTTTCTCGGCCTACAGCTCAGCGCGCGGTGCGCGCGGCACAGATGGTGAGCACCATCCGCTCCAGTGCGTAGGCGGCGTCGGACCCGGCGCCTTTCACGTCCGCGTCGGCCGTCGCCACTGCGGTGATCGCCCGCGCCAGGCCTCGCTCGTCCCAGCCACGAGCCTGCTCGCGGAGGATCTTGACCTTCCACGGCGGGACACCGGACTGGTCCCCAGTCTTGACCCGCGCGAGACCACGCACCGAAGCCGCGAACGAGCCGGTGATGGCCGGTGCACCGACGCCCGACTCCAGCGCCCAGCGGAGCTCCTCGAGTGCCTTCGCCGTCCTGCCGTACAAGGCATGGTCGGCGATGACGTACGACTTCACCTCGGCGCGGCCGGAGAAGTAGCGGCCGACGACCTCCATCGTGAGCGCGTGGTCGGGGAAGTCTCCCGCCAGCTGGCTCGCCGCGCCGGCGAGGGCTCGGAGGTCCTGCCCGACCGCCTGGACGAGCAGCTCGGCGGCGTCCTCCTCGATCCGGCCGCCGTGACGGCGTACCTCAGCGGAGACGAAGCGAGGGAACTCGGACGCCTTGAGTGCCTCGGACTTCACCTCAGTCACTGAGGAGATCTTTCGAAGCTTGGTCAGCAGGCCGCTGCCCTTCGGGCCACCGGAGTGCACGAGTACCAGCCCCACGTCCTCGGGCGGCGCCGCGGCGAACTCCAAAAGGTCGTCGAACGAGGTGTCCGGCGTGTCCTCGAGGTTGCGGACCACGGCGAACCGCACGCTCGAGAAGAGCGAGGGCGCGGACAGGTTGTCGAGCTCGCCGCGGGTGAGCTGGTCGCCCGTGGTCTCGCTGACCTCTGACTCGGGGTCTGCTGCGAGCACCGCGGTGCGAGCTGAAACGACCGCCCGCTCACGGAGGAACTCCTCCGGGCCGGTCACGAGCGTGACGCGGCCGAGGATGTCAGCAGCCGTCGGATTCGCCATGATGGGGGCAACCCTGTCACATCGCACCGACGACCTGGAGCGATGCCTCATGTCTACTGTTCACACGACCGGAACGC
>DATILB010000003.1:0-1507 GCA_035477015.1 Nocardioidaceae bacterium
CACCGTGGGTCTCGACCTGGTCGCGATGGTCGTCGACGACCTCGTCGTCTGCGGTGCCGAGCCACTGTTCCTGCAGGACTACATCGCCGTCGGGCGAGTCGTCCCGGAGCGTGTCGCCGAACTCGTCAGCGGCATCGCCGAGGGCTGCATCCAGGCCGGTTGCGCGCTGCTCGGTGGCGAGACGGCGGAGCACCCCGGTGTGATGGCGGACGGCGACTACGACCTGTCCGCGACCGGCGTCGGTGTGGTCGAAGCCGACCAGGTGCTGGGGCCGGACCGGGTCCGTCCCGGCGACGTCGTGATCGCCATGGGTTCGTCCGGACTGCATTCCAACGGTTACTCGCTGGCCCGCAAGGTCCTGCTCGAGATCGACCACATGAGTCTGACGGCGCACGTCGACGAGTTCGGCCGCACCTTGGGCGAGGAGATGCTCGAGCCCACGAAGATCTACGCCAAGGACTGCCTGGCCCTCGCCGCCGAGACCGACGTGCGCACGTTCTGCCACGTCACCGGCGGTGGATTGGCCAACAACCTCGCGCGGGTCATGCCGAAGGGTCTGGTCGCCGAACTCGACCGCGGCACCTGGAGCCCGGCTCCGATCTTCGCGATGATCGCACAGCGTGGACGCGTGGAGCGGGCCGAGATGGAGCAGACGTTCAACATGGGCGTCGGCATGGTCGCGATCGTGGCGCCCGAGGACGTCGATCGTGCGCTGGCCGTTCTGACGGCGCGCCACATCGACTGCTGGACGCTGGGCAGCATCAAGAAGTCGCACGACGTGTCGGCCGAGCGCGCAATTCTCGCCGGCGATCACCCGCGGTTCTAGGGTCGGACGCCGTCTGTCGGAACGGGGCGAGCTAGTGGCCCCGACCGGCTGAAGATGTGGAAATGAGGGGGAGCCGGTATCGGCTCCCCCTCATTTCGTTGTCTTCAGATCTCAGCGCCGCCAGTCGTCGTCATCCTCCCGGGAGTGACCCTCCCTGTCGGCACGCTGGTCAGCGAAGACCTCGTCCCGATGCGAGTTGGACGACCCACCTGAGAGCTCTCGTTGCAGGCTGTCAAAATCCGTGGTCGGTACGCTGTACTTCAGCTCGCGTGCAACCTTGGTCTGCTTTGCCTTAGCCCGGCCGCGGCCCATGGCTGACCCCCTCGCGCTTTCGCGGGGCGGCCTGGGGAATTTGGCGGCCCCGTTTGAGTGTGTAAGTTCCTGCCCCACACTCTAGCGTGGAAAAGTCCCTCGCGCTTCCATCCACACCCCGAAGCGGTGTCGGTTTAGTCTCACCGGGCTCGCGAGCTGCCCCGATGCCGGTATTTCGCCTTCAGAAGACTCCCGGAATTGCCCGGACCGTCCCCACTCGGACGCCGCCGCCGAGCACGGGCTGCGACGCGAGGGCCGCCAGATCCTCGGTCCACTCGGCACCCATCCTGTGGAGAAGTGCTGCGGCGAGGGGTAACCGGGCCCGTTCGTGGCCGTCGTCGATCTTCAGCGCGAACGCCGAGCCGTCGG
>DATILB010000004.1:0-8324 GCA_035477015.1 Nocardioidaceae bacterium
TCTCGGCCGAGATCGCGGAGGTGGGACCGATCGCCGATCTTCCGCGGGGGGACGGATGGACCATCCTGGGCGACGACGTCCTGTCGTCGTACCTGGCTGCGATCAGTGCCCTCGTCGACACCTGTGGCCCCAAGGAGCTGACCACCGTCTACACGCCGCTGCACGGCGTCGGCGGAGCGACGGTCCAGAAGGTGATGAAGCTGGCCGGCTTCCCGGAGCCGCATGTGGCCGTGGCGCAGTTCGAGCCCGACCCCGAGTTCCCGACCGTCTCGTTCCCCAACCCGGAGGAGCCCGGCGCGATGGATCTCGCGATGGCCCTCGCCGGTGAGGTCGGTGCCGACATCCTCGTGGCGAACGACCCCGACGCGGATCGCGCCGCTGTCGCCGTACCCGGACCGCACGGCTGGCAGATGCTCCGCGGTGACGAGGTCGGGGCTCTGCTCGCCGACTTCCTGCTGCGGACGGGCACGAAGGGCACCTATGCGTGCTCGATCGTGTCGTCGTCGCTGCTCGGGAAGATGGCGGCGGCCCACGACCAGCCGTACGTCGAGACGCTCACCGGCTTCAAGTGGATCGGCCGGCTGGACGGCCTCGTCTTCGGCTACGAGGAGGCGCTCGGCTACTGCGTGGCCCCCGAGCTCGTGAAGGACAAGGACGGCATCTCGGCATTGGTGCGGATCGTGGAGCTCGCGGCCCTGCTCAAGGCGTCCGGCCAGACCCTTACCGAGAGACTCGACGAGATCGCTACGACGTACGGGCTGCATGCCACCGACCAGCTCTCGGTCCGGGTCACCGACCTCTCGGTCATCGCCGACGCCATGGCCAGGCTCCGGTCCACTCCCCCGACGACCCTCGGCGGCCTCTCGGTCGACCAGGTCCAGGACCTCAGCCTGGGTTCGGCGACGCTGCCTCCAACCGACGGTCTTCGCTACCGGCTCGCCGAAGGAGCCCGGGTGATCGTGCGGCCTTCGGGCACCGAGCCGAAGATCAAGTGCTACCTCGAGGTGGTGGTCCCGGTCACCGACTCGGTCGACGCCTCGCGCATCGCCGCCGCCGGCAGGCTCGACGCGATCCGCGCGGACCTGGCGCACGCAGCGGGTTTGTAACGTTTGGGCCACTCGGAAGGGTCGGGACTAGGCTGGCCGGGTGACCACAGTCGTTCACAAAGACAACCTCGACGTCGCCGAGGTGACGCGTTCCGAGTCCTCCCTCCGCCGCTTCCTGCACGGGCTGCCCGGGGTTGACCAGGTCGGAGCCGAAGCCCGCGTCGCCACCCTCGGCACCCGCAGCATCAAGACCACCGCCAAGGCGTACGCCCTCGACCTCGCGATCCGCATGGTCGACCTCACCACGCTCGAGGGCTCGGACACTCCCGGCAAGGTGCGCGCGCTGGCGAACAAGGCGATGCGCCCCGACCCCGCCGACCCAACCTGTCCGCAGGTCGCGGCGGTGTGCGTCTACCCGGATCTCGTCGCCGTCGCGAAGGAGACCCTCGGCAAGAGCGGCGTGAAGGTCGCTGCGGTGGCCACGGCTTTCCCCAGCGGTCGCGCAGCGATGGACATCAAGCTCGCCGACACCAAGGACGCCGTGGAGGCCGGCGCCGACGAGATCGACATGGTGATCGACAGAGGCGCGTTCCTGGCCGGCCACTACCTGTCGGTGTTCGAGGAGATCGCGCAGACCCGGGAGGCGTGCGGCGACGCCCACCTCAAGGTCATCTTCGAGACCGGCGAGCTGCAGACCTACGACAACGTACGGCGGGCCAGCTGGCTGGCCATGATGGCCGGCGCGCACTTCATCAAGACGTCGACCGGCAAGGTGCAGCCCGCGGCAACACTTCCCGTCACGCTGGTCATGCTCGAGGCCGTGCGTGACTGGCACGAGGCGACCGGGCAGATGGTCGGAGTGAAGCCGGCCGGTGGCATCCGGACGTCGAAGGACGCGATCAAATACCTCGTCATGGTCAACGAGATCTGTGGCGAGGACTGGCTCGACCCGGACTGGTTCCGCTTCGGTGCTTCGACGTTGCTCAACGAGATCCTCATGCAGCGCACGAAGATGCAGACAGGCCGCTACTCCGGTCCCGACTACTTCACCCTGGACTGAGGCAATGACCAAGTTCGATTACGCACCGGCGCCCGAGTCGCGCAGCATCGTCGACATCAAGTCGTCGTACGGACTCTTCATCGACGGCGAGTTCGTTGACGGCAACGGCAAGTCGTTCAAGTCGATCTCGCCGTCGTCGGAGGAGGTCCTCGCCGAGATCAGCGAAGCCTCCGAAGGCGACGTGGACCGCGCGGTCAAGGCGGCCCGACGCGCCTACACGCGCACCTGGAGCCGGATGAGCGGCCGTGAGCGCGGGAAGTATCTCTTCCGCATCGCGCGCATCATGCAGGAGCGGTCGCGCGAGCTCGCCGTCCTCGAGTCGCTCGACAACGGCAAGCCGATCAGGGAGTCGCGCGATGTCGACGTACCCCTCGCTGCTGCGCACTTCTTCTACTACGCCGGCTGGGCCGACAAGCTGTCGTACGCCGGCTACGGCTCCGACCCGAAGCCGCTCGGGGTGGCCGGACAGGTCATCCCGTGGAACTTCCCACTGCTGATGCTGGCGTGGAAGATCGCCCCTGCGCTCGCGTGCGGCAACACCGTCGTGCTCAAGCCTGCCGAGACCACACCCCTGACCGCGCTGCTGTTCGCGGAGATCTGCCAGCAGGCCGATCTGCCTCCGGGTGTCGTCAACATCATCACCGGCGCAGGCGACACCGGTCGCGCGCTGGTCACCCACGGTGACGTCGACAAGGTGGCCTTCACGGGCTCGACCGACGTAGGCCGGATGATCGCCAAGTCCGTCGCGGGCACCAACAAGAAGGTCACGCTCGAGCTCGGCGGCAAGGCCGCCAACATCGTCTTCGACGACGCACCGGTCGACCAGGCGGTCGAGGGCATCGTCAACGGCATCTTCTTCAACCAGGGGCACGTGTGCTGCGCCGGCTCGCGCCTGTTGGTGCAGGAGTCGGTCGCGGACGAGGTCCTGGCGCGGCTGAAGCGGCGGATGAAGACCCTGCGCGTAGGCGACCCGCTCGACAAGAACACCGACGTCGGCGCGATCAACTCAGCCGAGCAGCTGGCCAAGATCCGCGAGCTCTCCGACATCGGCGAGGCTGAGGGCGCCGGGCGCTGGTCGCCACCGTGCGAGCTGCCGCAGAACGGCTTCTGGTTCCCCCCGACCATCTTCACCGGCGTCACTCAGGCTCACCGCATCGCGCGCGAGGAGATCTTCGGCCCCGTGCTCTCGGTGCTGACGTTCCGCACGCCGAAGGAAGCCGTGGAGAAGGCCAACAACACCCCCTTCGGCCTCTCCGCCGGCGTCTGGACCGACAAGGGCTCGCGCATCCTCTGGATGGCCAACGAGCTGAAGGCCGGCGTGGTGTGGGCCAACACGTTCAACAAGTTCGACCCGGCGTCGCCCTTCGGCGGCTACAAGGAGTCCGGCTACGGTCGCGAAGGCGGTCGGCACGGGCTGGAGGGCTACCTGCGATGACGCGTCTCGAGGTCAAGAAGACCTACAAGCTGTACATCGGAGGCGACTTCCCGCGCTCCGAGTCGGGTCGCACCTTCGAGGTCGCGGACGCCAAGGGACGCTTCCTCGCGAACCTCGCGAAGGCGTCGCGCAAGGATGCGCGCGACGCAGTTGTCGCTGCTCGCAAGGCGAGCCCCGGTTGGGCCGGCCGTACGCCGTACAACCGGGGCCAGATCCTCTACCGGGTCGCTGAGGTGATGGAGGGGCGGCGCGACCAGTTCATCGCCGAGCTGCAGCAGTCCGAGGGCGTCACCGTGGCCAAGGCCCGCACCTATCTGGACGCGGCGATCGACCGCTGGGTCTGGTACGCCGGCTGGTGCGACAAGATCGCGCAGGTCGTCGGGGGCGCCAACCCGGTCGCAGCGCCGTACTTCAACCACTCGACCCCCGAGCCGAGCGGTGTCATCGCCGTCGTCGCGCCCCAGGGACCCATCCTGGGTCTGGTCAGCGTGGTCGCACCGCTCATCGCGACCGGCAACACGTGCGTGGTGATCGCCAGCCAGCAGTTCCCGGTGCCGGCCATCACGCTGGCCGAGTGTCTCGCCACCGCGGATCTCCCCGGCGGCGTCGTCAACCTGCTCACCGGTGACCACGCTGAGATCGCGCCGTGGCTCGCCTCGCACATGGACGTCAACGGGATCGACCTCACCGGCGTGACCGACCCGGAGCTCGCCCGCTCGCTGGAGGAGGGCTCGGCCGAGAACCTCAAGCGCGTGCGTCGTCCCGCCGCGGAAGACCTGTTGGAGACCCCGGCTCTCGACAGGATGACCCAGTTCTTGGAGACCAAGACGGTCTGGCACCCGATCGGGATCTAGGTGCCGCAGGTCATCGTCGTCGCGGGCCCGTCGGGCTCCGGCAAATCAAGGCTGTGCAGCCGCCTCGGGCTGCCCACCGTCAACCTCGACGACTTCTACAAGGACAGGTCGGACCCGACGCTTCCCCGGCTGGAGATGGGCGGCATCGACTGGGACCACCTGGCTTCGTGGCACCGGGATGAGGCTGTCGCCGCGATCGTCGAGCTGTGTACGACGGGCGCCGCGGACCTGCCGGTCTACGACATGGCGCGAGACGTTCGCAGCGGTTCCCAACGCCTCGATCTGGCGGGCTCGGAGAACTTCGTGGCGGAGGGGCTCTTCGCGCCCGAGATCGTCGCGGCCTGCCGGACCACGGGCTGCCTGGCCGACGCGGTCTGTGTGCGCAACCGTCCGGTGGTGACCTTCTGGCGGCGTCTCACCCGGGACCTGCGGGAGCGCCGCAAACCCCCCCACGTCGCGGTCCGCCTAGGGCTGATGCTCCTCAGGGCGGAGCCGGCCGTGGTCGCGAGAGCAGTCGCGGCGGGCTGCGCTCCGTTGACCGGCCAGGAGGCCTACGAGCGCCTCAGCTCACGGCAGCAAGAACCGCGTAGCTCGGCTTGATGACGTCCTCGATGATCTCGAGTCGCTTGTCGAAGTGCAGGAAGGCCGACTTCATCGCGTTGACCGTGAACCAGCGCAGGTCATCGACCGAGTAGCCGAACGCGTCGACGAGAGCCCCCATCTCGTGGCTCATCGACGTGCCGCTCATCAGCCGGTTGTCGGTGTTGACGGTGACCCTGAAGCGGAGCTGGGTCAGGAGCCCGATCGGGTGCTCGCCGATGGAAGCGGCCGCGCCAGTCTGGATGTTCGAGGAGGGGCACATCTCCAGCGGAATCCGCTTGTCCCGGACGTACGACGCCAGCCGGCCCAGCTTCACCGACCCGTCCGGTGCGACCTCGATGTCGTCGATGATGCGGACGCCGTGGCCGAGCCGGTCCGCTCCGCACCACTGGATCGCCTGCCAGATGGAGGGCAGTCCGAAACCCTCACCCGCGTGGATCGTGAAGTGGGCGTTCTCGCGCTGGAGGTACTCGAAGGCGTCGAGGTGCCTGGTGGGCGGATAGCCGGCCTCGGCCCCGGCGATGTCGAAGCCGACGACCCCGCGGTCCCGGTTGGCGACGGTGAGCTCGGCGATCTCACGGGAGCGGGCCTGGTGCCGCATCGCGGTGAGCAGCTGGCGGACCACGATGGGTCGCCCGTCGGCTCGCGCCTGCTCCTCGCCCTCAGCGAACCCGGCCGCGACAGCGTCGACGACCTGCTGGAGCTCGAGGCCGGTGGTCAGGTGCTGCTCGGGGGCGTAGCGGACCTCGGCGTACACCACACCGTCGTTGGAGAGGTCCTCCACGCACTCCCGCGCGACTCGTTGCAGGTGTTTCTCGGTCTGCATCACCGCGACCGTGTGCGCGAAGGTCTCGAGATAGCGCTCGAGGGACCCGGAGTCCGCAGACTCCTCGAACCAGCGACGAAGGCTTTCGGCGTCATCCGCTGGAAGGGCCCAACCGATCTCGTCGGCGATGTCGAGGATCGTCTGGGGGCGGAGACCACCGTCGAGGTGGTCGTGGAGCAAGACCTTGGGCGCCCGGAGTACCTGAGCACTAGGGTTTGTCATGTTGGCAATCCAAGCATGGGAGTGGTCGAGATGCGCATCTTCAAGACTGTCGACGAGCTCACCTCAGCGGTGGACGAGCCGATCGGTCCGACCGACTGGCTGACCATCGACCAGAAACGGGTCAACCTCTTCGCCGACGCCACCGGCGATCATCAGTGGATCCATGTCGACATCGAGCGGGCCAAGGGCGGGCCGTTCGGCGGCACCATCGCCCACGGGTACATGACGCTCGCGCTCGTGCCGTGGTTCGCTTCGCAGCTGTTCCTGCTGGAGACGCGCGGGGCCAAGCTCAACTACGGCGTCAACAAAGTGCGCTTCCCCAACATCGTCAAGGTCGGCGCCCGCTTGCGGTGCACCTGCTCAGTCGCCGAGGTGGCCCCCCACCCCGCGGGCAAGCAGCTGACGATGCGCTACACGATCGAGATCGAGGGCGAGGACAAGCCGGCCTGCGTCGCGGAGACGGTCGTCCTGCTGCTGGCCTGACATTCGTCCTATGCGCCGTGCCGTGCGGCAGAGGACAATTGTCAACATGGCCGGGGAATCAGACCCCGCGGAGGTCAAGCTCGACCCCCGCGGGTTTCAGAAGGACCACGTAATGAGCGCTCCCGACCAGGAGCTGGCCGGGCTGGTGATGGTGCTGGACGCCCAGGAGCGGCTGCCATCCGTGATGCGGTTGCGGGACTGGTCCTACGAGCGGCTCGCCCCGCGTTCAGGTGAGCTCGCCGTGGACGTCGGTTCGGGCACGGGGAGCGAAGTGCTCCGCCTCGCGGCCATGGTGGGGCCCACGGGACGGGCCGTCGGTATCGAGCCGCATCCGGGGTTGCGCGCGGAGTCGGAGGCCCGCGCAGCGGCCGCCCAGTCCACCGCGGAGTTCATCGCGGCGGGCGCGCTGGACCTCCCTTTCGATGACGCGTCCGTCGACGTACTCCGGTGCGAACGTGTCTTCCAGCACCTCGACGACCCCCAGGGCGCAGCCTGCGAGTTCGCCCGCGTCCTCGCCCCGCGTGGCCGAATGGCAATCCTGGACAGCGACTGGGGAACCGCGGTGATCTCGCCCGGCGACCAGGGCATCATGCGCCGGCTCTCGGAGACCATGTGGGCACGGACGCCGAACCCCTTCGCCGCGAGGCATCTCCGGGCGCAGCTCAGCCGGGCGGGTCTCGTCCTAGAGCCGGACATCGGGTCCTCGGCGCTGGTCATGTCGGACGACATGCTGCCGTTCCTGCTGCGCAACCTGCTGACGGAAGGGCAGGAGGCCGGAGCCGTGACGGCCGCCGAAGCCGAGGCGATGGAAGGCGAAGTGCTCGCCGCCCTCGCGATCGGCGAGGCGTTCCTGTCCGTGACGATGTTCGCCGCCATCGCCACGAAGCCGGCCTGACCTGACCGCGGTCAGCCGATCCGGTCCAGCAGCAGCGGCTGTACGTCGTACGCGCCCCCGATGTCGTAGCCGCCCTCGAGCGACTCCAGGGCGCGCGTGAAACGGTCGGGCTCGTCGGTCAGCAGCGTCATGAGGGACTGCCCCTCGGTCACCTCGTCGCCCGGCTTCGCATGCATCACGACACCGGCCCCTGCCTGCACGGGATCACCCTGCTTGGCACGCCCGGCACCGAGCCGCCAGGCCGCGAGACCGACGGCCATCGCGTCGAGCCGGGTCAGCACACCGGACCTTGGAGCGGTGACCACGTGGTTCTCACGCGCTGTCGGGAGCACGGCGTCGGGGTCGCCCCCCTGGGCCTGGATCATCCGCCGCCAGGCGTCCATCGCAGAGCCGTCCTTGAGCTTCGCCTCCGGGTCGGCGTCGACCCCCGCGGCGGCGAGCATCTCGCGGGCGAGGGCAAGGGTGAGCTCCACGACGTCGGCAGGACCCCCACCTTGGAGCACCTCGACCGACTCGTTGACCTCGATCGCGTTGCCCGCGGTGAGGCCGAGCGGTGTGGACATGTCGGTGAGCAGGGCAACGGTCCGCACTCCCGCGTCGGTGCCGAGCGCCACCATGGTGGACGCAAGCTCTCTGGCCTTGTCGAGGTCTTTCATGAAGGCGCCGGTGCCGACCTTCACGTCCAGGACGAGCGCGCCCGTGCCCTCGGCGATCTTCTTGCTCATGATCGAGCTCGCGATGAGCGGGATCGCCTCGACCGTGCCGGTGACGTCCCGCAGGGCGTAGAGCTTCTTGTCCGCGGGTGCCAGACCGGTGCCGGCGGCGCAGATCACGGCCCCGACCTCCTCGAGCTGACGCATCATCTCGTCGTTGCTCAGCGCCGCGCGCCAACCCGGGATCGAC
>DATILB010000005.1:0-2034 GCA_035477015.1 Nocardioidaceae bacterium
GGTCGTGGCTGCGGTGTCGGGATCGGTCAGTCTCGTGGCGGTCCTGGCCAACGTGCTGGTGGCCGGGGTGGTCGGACCCGCCACGGTGCTGGGCCTGCTCGGCGGCCTGATCTGGCCGATCTGGCCGTTGCTGGGCGGGGCGATGGGTCGCGTCGCCGGTTGGTGCGCGGACTGGATCATCCACATAGCCGACCGCGCGGCCGCATTGCCCGGCGCAAGCCTGGGCTGGGCTCCCGGGGCGTTCTCGCTGGCTTCGCTGACCCTCTTGTGCGTGCTGGTCGCCTGGGGCGCTCCCCGCTACCTCGCGGGCGCTCGCCGGACGCTGGCCGGCGCCAGTGCGCTGGTCGTCGGCATGGTCCAGCCGTTGCCGCTGCTCGGGCCGGTGCTCGACTGGCCACCTGACGGGTGGTTGATGGTGGCGTGCGACGTGGGGCAGGGAGACGCCCTGGTGCTCAACTCCGGGCCCGGTGCAGCGGTGGTCATCGACGCCGGTCCCGATCCAGGCTCGGTCGACAGGTGTCTCCGGCGGTTGGGCATCGACCGGGTGCCGGTCATCGTGCTCACTCACTTCCACGCCGACCACATCGACGGCCTCACCGGCGTCCTTCGCGACCGCGAGGTCGGCGAGGTGCTCGTGACCGGCGTACGTGACCCGCCCCACGGCGCTGACCAGGTCGACCGGGACGCTGCTGGGATCCCGGTGCGAGTGCCGACGTACGCCGAGGTGGCCCAGGTCGGCGCCGTGACCTGGCAGGTGGTCGGGCCCGCGGGCTCGGGCGGGGACGACCATGGCGAGGAGGGCTCCGCGGCGAACAACGCCAGCCTTGTCCTGCTGGCCGAGGTGGGCGGCGTCCGCATTCTGCTCACGGGCGATGCTGAGCCCGAGGCGCAGCAGGGGCTCGCTCGAAGCCTCGGCGCGTTGCGGGTCGACGTGCTCAAGGTCCCGCACCACGGCAGCCGCTACCAGGACGAGGAGTTCCTGGCCGGGCTCGGAGCGAGGCTGGCGGTGGTCTCGGCAGGCCAGGACAACGACTACGGGCATCCCTCGCTCGAGACGCTCGAGAGCCTCCGCCGGGCCGGCATGGAGGTGCGTCGCACCGACCTGGACGGCGACGTCGCGGTGCTGGTGCGTGAAGGTCAGCTCCGGGTGGCGACCTCACGTTGAGACCGCTCGCTAGGTTGCCGGGTCAGTCAGGCGCTTGCCCTCGAGGCTCACACCGAAGGCTTGCCGATAGGCCGCGAAGTCGGCCTCCGCCAGCAACCCCTCATGGTCTATGCCGTAGTCGGAGTACTCGACGGGAGGCTTCGCACGCTTGCCCGAGCGTTGTCCGGCGAGGAAGGCGGCCACCTCGGCGTGCACCTTCTGGGCATCGACCGGTATCGACAGGGACTCCAGGACGGTCGAGAGCGTGCCGGCGGGATCAGTCATCAGCGCGGTGTAGTCGATGCTGCGCACTCTCTCCGGGATGTCGTTGGTCGCGCTCACCATGGCTCGGGCACCTCCCGACAGCATCCGTGTCGATGTCGGCACCGCGCCCTCGGTCCCGACGACAGAGCGGTCCGGCTTCAGGAACGGGCCGTTGATGATCTCGCCCACTCGCACCACAGAGGTCAGGCATCGGAACGGATCCCGATGGGTGAGCACGAAGGATGCCTCCGGGAACACCTCCGCGAAGGTATCGATGCGATCGGTGTCAGCCGGCGACTTCAGGACGAGCACACCGCCCGGCGGCACTGGGTTGCGCCAGAGAAGCAGCTGGATGAGCTGCCGGTACTCCAGGTAGGTCTCACGGTGCCGCCGACCCTCCCACTGGATCGCGTTCGTCCAGGTCGGCATCACCGACACGACTCCGCGGCCGAGTAGCCCCGTCAGGTCGAGGAATCCCCACGTGCACTCCTCCGGGCCGGTCACGAGCGTGACGCGGCCGAGGATGTCAGCAGCCGTCGGATTCGCCATGATGGGGGCAACCCTGTCACATCGCACCGACGACCTGGAGCGATGCCTCATGTCTACTGTTCACACGACCGGAACGC
>DATILB010000006.1:0-6573 GCA_035477015.1 Nocardioidaceae bacterium
GGTAGCGGCCGGTGGGCAGGGTGACGACGTACTCGGTGGTGACCTCGTCGACCCAGCGCGCCTGCTCCAACGACAGGTCAGCGGCCGCCACCAACCGTGCCGCCTTGACCGCCACCCAGTCCAACACCTCGCCGGCCTGCAGCCGCTCCCACAACAGCGGGTGCCGGTGTCGCAGGTTGACCGCGTCGGACATCAGGTTGTGCGCCGCGTACATGTGGACCTGCAACAGGCAGCCCAGCTCCTCGGCGGCGAACTCCTCCACCAACGGCGTCCCATCCGCGCCCGCACGTCGCCCATGCCGATCCACCGCTGGGTGAAGGTCACACCAGTGCGCCGCGAGAGCCAACCGGTCGGCGCCGACCCGCAACAACTCGGTCCGGTGCTTCACCAACGCACCCGCAGCCGCAGTGCGACTATCCAGCGCGTCGATGAGAACCCCCGTCATGAGAACAACTCAACCAGCAAGGTCCGACACTTTTCGGGGTTGCCAACAGGCATCCATGACCCTACGCTGGACACATGTCCAGCCAATTGTCTACCGCAGCGGATATCGTCTTCGATCCGTACGACCACCTGCTGCAGGACGACCCCTATCCGACGTACGCGCGCCTGCGTCGGGAGGACCCGTTCCACCACAACATCGAGCACGACTTCTGGGTCATCTCGCGGCACGCCGACGTGCACTCGGCGGTCCGCCAGGACTCGGCGTACAGCAGCGCCATGGGTGTCTCGATGGACGCCAGCGCGTGGAACGAGAACGCGCACATGGTGATGTCGTTCCTCGCGATGGATCCCCCGCGGCAGACCAGGTTGCGGAGGCTGGTCTCCAAGGGGTTCACCCCTCGCCGGGTCAAGGAGCTGGCGCCTTCGATCCAGCGGCTCACCGAGGGCTACCTCGACCAGATCTTCGAGGCGGGCAAGGAGGTCACGTTCGACTGGATCGGCGAGCTCGCCGGCAAGGTCCCCATGGATGTGATCTCCGAGATGCTGGGTGTCCCCGAGGCGGACCGCGACGAGGTACGCCGGCTGGCCGACCTGCTCGTCGTACGGGAGGACGGGCTCCGCGACGTGCCGCCGGCTGGTATGCACGCCTCGCTCGAGCTACTGGACTATTTCCGCGAGCACGTGGCGAGGCGCCACCGTGTTCCGACCGACGACCTCACCACAGCGCTCATCGCCGCGGAGGACGAGGGCGACCGGATGACCGACCACGAGGTGATCGGTTTCCTCTTCCTCATGGTGGTCGCCGGCAACGAGACGACGACCAAGCTCCTGGGCAACGCGCTCTGGCACCTCACCAGCCACCCCGAGCAGCGCGACCGAGTCTTCGCCGACAAGGAGCTGATTCGCCCGTGGATCGAGGAGACCCTGCGGTACGACGCTTCGTCCCAGCTGTTTGCGCGACACCTCGTCGAGGACGTCACGCTCCACGGTGTCACCGCCCCGGCCGGCTCGAAGGTGCTGCTGGCCGTCGGTTCGGCTAATCACGACGAGGACGTCTTCACGGACTCGGAGCGCTTCACCATCGACCGGTCCGACGAAGAGCTGGCGCAGAGCCTCAGCTTCGGCGGCGGACGGCACTTCTGCCTCGGCGCGAACCTTGCCCGGCTCGAGGCGCGCATCGTGCTCAATGAGCTCGTCGACCGGGTTCGCACCCTCGAGGTCGACCACGACGCGTGCCAGCGGTTCTACTCGGCCAGCGTCCGTGGCTTCGCGCGCGTGCCCGTGCGGATGGAGCTGCGCTGATGCCTCGACCGCAACACCCTGATCGCCGACCCGCTGTCGTGGCCGGTGCCTCCGCCGGCATCGGGGCGGCCACCGCGCTCGCCCTTGCGGCAGCCGGCTATCCCGTCGCCCTCGGCGCCCGACGCGTCGAGAAGTGCGAGGAGGTCGCGGCCCAGATCCGTGAGTCCGGTGGCAAAGCCTTCGTGCATGCTCTCGATGTCGGAGATGCCGACTCCGTGAAGGCCTTCGCCGCAGCCGTCACGGAAGCACTCGGCGACGTCGAGATCGTGGTCAGCAGCGCGGCCATCCTCATCCCCGGCCGCACCGAGGAGTCCGAGACGTTCGAGCGGGAGATCGAGGTCAACCTGCTGGGTGCCCATCGCCTGGTCCGCGCTTTCCTTCCCGGCATGGTGTCGAGGCAACGCGGCGACGTGGTGTTCGTGTCGTCCGACGTGGCGGACCGAGCCCGCCCCTTCATGTCGGCGTACACCACCTCCAAGTGGGGTGTCGAAGGCATGGCACACGCCATGCAGATGGAGCTCGAGGGGACCGGCGTACGCGCGTCCATCGTGCGACCCGGCCCGACCAAGAGCGAGATGGGTGGCGACTGGGCTGCCGAGGACGCCGAGATGGTGATCAACGAGTGGATCCGGTTCGGCCACGCCCGTCACCCCTTGCTGCTCCGCGCGTCCGCGATCGGCGACGCCATCACCACCATCGTCAGCGCGCCCCGCGGCGTACACATCAGCGCGATCGAGGTTTCCCCCGAGGCACCCCTGGAGGACCGATGACCGAGACCCAGCTCAAGACCCTCGCGGACGTGCCCGAGGTGTCGCGGGTCTACCCCGACGACCCGTACGGCTCGCTGCAGGAGATGCGCGAGGACCCGATCGCGCTGTTCAACCGAGTGCGCGCGGAGTGTGGCGATGTCGGTCGCTTCCACCTCGCCGGCCGGGACGTCGTGCTGGTCAGCGGCGAGGAAGCCAACGAGATCTTCTTCCGCGCTCCCGATGAGGTGCTCGATCAGGCCGAGGCCTACCCGTTCATGACGCCGATCTTCGGCAAGGGCGTCGTCTTCGACACCACGCCGGAGAAGCGTCGCGAGGCACTGAAGAACCAGGCGCTGCGCGGCGACATGATGCGCGGCCACGCGACGACCATCGAGAACGAGATCAACCGGATGGTCGCCGACTGGGGCGACGAAGGCGAGATCGACCTGCTCGACTGGTTCGCCGAGCTCACCATCTACACGACGTCGTCCTGCCTGATCGGCAAGCGCTTCCGCGAGGAGCTCGACGGCAGCTTCGCCCACCTGTACCACGACCTCGAGCGCGGCACCGATGCGTGGGCATACGTCGACGCGTACAAGGACATCGAGAGCTTCCACAAGCGCGACGCTGCGCGCATCGCGCTCGTCGAGCTGGTCCAGGGCATCATGAACCGCCGCGCAGCGGAGGGCCCGGTCGCACGCGAAGACCGCGACCTTCTCGACGTACTCATGTCGCTGAAGGCCGAGGACGGCACCGACCACTTCACGGCCGACGAGATCACCGGCATGTTCATCTCGATGATGTTCGCGGGGCACCACACCAGCTCCGGTACGGCGGCCTGGGCGCTCATCGAGCTGATGCGGCACCAGGAGGTCATGAAGGACGTCGTGGCCGAGCTCGACGACCTGTACGCCGATGGCTCTGAGGTCTCGTTCCAGGCACTGCGCTCGATCCCTCGGTTGGAGGCCGCGCTGAAGGAGACCCTGCGGCTGCACCCGCCGCTGATCATCCTGCTGCGGATCGCCAAGGAGGACGTGCCGTTCGGGGAGTACCTCATCCCCGAGGGCGCCATGGTGGCCGCAAGCCCCCGCGTGTCCAACCGCATCGCCGAGGACTTCCCGGAGCCCGACGCATTCGACCCGAGCCGCTACCTCGACCCGCGCCAGGAGGACCTCACCAACCGGTGGACGTGGATCCCGTTCGGCGCCGGTCGGCACCGCTGCGTGGGCAACGCCTTCGCGATGATGCAGCTCAAGGCGATCTTCTCGGTGATCCTGCGCGACTACGAGTTCGAGATGGTGCAGCCCTCCGAGTCCTACACGGACGACTGCTCGAAGATGGTGATCCAGCTCGCCCAGCCGTGCCGCGTCCGCTACCGCCGCCGGGACACGTGATGGGCTGGCGCGTCGTTGCGGATCTCGACCTCTGCCAGGGACACCAGATGTGCCAGGGCGAGGCGCCCGACGTCTTCGACTTCGACGAGGGCGCGGACCGCGTGGTGCTGCTCGAAGAACATCCTGACGACTCGCTCCGGCCCCAGGTCGAGAGCGCCGTGAAGTACTGCCCCGCGATGGCACTGGCCATCGCTACAGAAGAGGAATGAGCATGAGCTTCACCCGTGAGCAGATCGAGAGCTTCTGGGCCTGGTGGCTCGAGCTCAACCGCGAGGCCGAGCGGATCGACGACTGGAAGATCCTGGCGGAGGCGTACGCCGAAAACGCGACGTACGGCTGGATGTACACGCCGGACGAGCACTTCATGGCGATGGGCCGCGACGAGATCCGCGACGTCGCGCTGGGCGCCGAGATGGCCGGCCTCGACGGCTGGCACTACGACTACATGGCAACGGTGATCGACGAGAAGACGGGCATGATCGTCGGCTTCTGGAAGCAGCGCGCCGGCATCACCGACGACTCGACCGGCAAGGAGTACGAGATCCTCGGCATCGGCGGCAGCTGGTTCGGGATCGAGGAGCAGCCGGACGGCGAGCTGCGCATCGGCTGGCAGCGCGACTGGTTCGACCTCGGCTCGACCGCGCACACGTTCCTGGCCATCGCGGCATCGGGCAAGGCGCCGCAGCCACTCCTCGACCGGATGACGCTCGACGGGATGTCGCAGCCCGGCCACTACCGGCTGGCGGACCTGCCGTCGACGGTGTGGCCGCCGCCGGTCGACGCCGGCAAGTACGTCACGCAGGCAGAGGCGAACGCATGACCCTGACCAACCCCGCGCCCCAGCAGCTCATCGACGGCAAGCTCGTCGGCGCCGCTTCGACGTACCCGATCCTCAACCCGGCCACCGGGCAGGAGATCGGCCAGGCACCCGACGCGTCCGCTGAGGATGTCGACGCCGCGATTGCCGCGGCACGCCGGGCCTTCGACGAGACCGACTGGTCGACGAACCACGAGTTCCGGCTGCGCTGCCTGCGCCAGCTGCACCAGGCGCTGGTCGACAGCGGCGAGGCGATGCGGGCGCTCACAACAGCGGAGGCCGGCGCGCCTGCCTTCCTCACGTCGGGCCCGCAGTACGACGTACCCGTCGAGTCCCTGAAGTGGGTGCTCGACCTGCTGGAGAGCTACGAGTGGGAGACCGACCTCGGCGTTGCGAAGCCGATGGGCATCAAGACCCGTCGCACCGTACGGCGTGAGGCGGTCGGTGTTGTCGCGGCGATCACGCCGTGGAACTTCCCGAACCAGATCAACCTCGCGAAGGTCGGGCCTGCACTCGCTGCGGGCAACACAGTGGTCCTCAAGCCTGCGCCGGACACGCCCTGGGTGGCGTGCGAGCTGGGCCGGCTGGTCGCTGAGCAGACAGACATCCCGGCCGGTGTGTTCAACGTCGTGACGCCGCGCGACAACGCAGTCGCCGCGCAGCTGACGACCGACCCGCGCGTCGACCTATTGTCCTTCACCGGCTCGACGAACACGGGCCGCGCGATCATGGCTGCTGCCGCCCCCTCGCTGAAGAAGGTCTTCCTCGAGCTGGGCGGCAAGTCTGCCGCGATCGTGCTCGACGACGCCGACCTCGGCGCGGCTGTCGGCACTGCTGCGTTCTCGGTGAGCGTCCACGCCGGCCAAGGGTGCGCGCTCACGACGCGGCTGCTGGTGCCGCGGGAGCGCTACGACGAGGCGGTGCAGATCGCCGCTGCCACGATGGAGTCGATCGGCGCGAAGGACCCGTCCGACCCCGGCACCATCTGCGGCCCCGTCATCTCCGAGGTCCAGCGCGACCGGATCCAGGCTTACCTCGACCTCGCGGTGGAGGAGGGCGGGACGTTCGCCACCGGCGGCCGCATCATCGATCGCGACGGCTTCTGGGTGGAGCCGACCGTCATCGCCGGGCTCACCAACGACAGTCGGGTCGCCCGTGAGGAGATCTTCGGGCCGGTGCTCGTCGTGATCCCGCACGACGGTGACGACGACGCCGTACGCATCGCCAACGACTCAGACTTCGGCCTCTCCGGGTCGGTCGACTCGGGCTCGCTCGAGCGTGCGAAGTCGGTCGCGGCGAGGATCCGCACGGGCACCATCGCCGTGAACGGCGGGGTTTGGTACAGCGCCGACGCGCCGTTCGGCGGCTACAAGCAGTCCGGCATCGGCCGGGAGATGGGCGTTGCCGGCTTCGAGGAGTACCTCGAGACCAAGCTGATCGCAGAAGGAGCATGATGAGCCGGTTGGAGAACAAGGTCGCCATCGTCACGGGTGCCGCTCAGGGCATCGGCGAGGCGTACGCCAAGGCGATCGCCGCCGAAGGTGCCGCCGTGGTCGTCGCCGACCTCAACGAGGAGGCCGGGCAAGGTGTCGCAGCGAAGATCGTCGCCGACGGCGGACGCGCGATCTTCGTGCGCTGCGACGTGTCGGACGCTTCGTCGGCACAGGCAATGGCGGCGCGCGTCGTCGAGGAGTTCGGCGGCATCGACCTGCTGGTCAACAACGCGGCCATCTACGGCGACATGGCGTTCGACCTGCTGATCACCGTCGACTGGGACTACTACAAGAAGTTCATGTCGGTGAACCTCGACGGCGCCCTCATCGTCACGCGTGCCGTGTGGCCGCACATGCAGTCTCGTGGCGGCGGC
>DATILB010000007.1:0-2590 GCA_035477015.1 Nocardioidaceae bacterium
GGTGTACCCCTGGTCGGTGACGCGGAGGATGACCTCCCCCGAGGTGATGAACGCACCGTCGCTGTGGGCGTAGGTGTCCTGCGGCAGGTCCACGTCGAACGAGAGGGTGTCGTTGAGCTCGATCCGGTAGCGGCCAGCGTCAAGGGTGGCGTACCTCTTGCCCTGATCAAAAGGCGGCAGGGATAGCACTCCGGTGGGGAGCTCTGACGGGTCGACTTCGGGCACGGCCGCGTCGGTCCCGGAGCAGGCTGCCAGCAGGACGCTCACCGCTGCCAGTGCCAGCGAGGTGCCGGCGGCCTGGATTCGTGTTGCCATGTGAGTAGCTCCTCAGCACGTGGAGGGAGGACGCCGAGTCGCCCCTGATACCCCTACGAGCCCTGGGCAGGGCGACAGGTTCCCGGCGGGCCGAACCTGGATGCCCGATCGGGCTAGGTGGCACAACGTTCGGACGATCTTTGTTGGTTCCAACGATCTGCGACCCAACGCCGACCTAGCGTCAGACGATGCTCCGCAAGTCCGCTCTTCTCTCCCTCCTTGCTCTCGTCGGTGGGCTGCTCGTCTGGTTCGGCCAGGCCCCTGCCGCCGCGGCCGACAAGGACTGCGCCGACTTCGACACCCAGGCACAGGCCCAGAACTTCTTCCTGGCCAACGACCCGGCGTCGGATCCGCACAACCTCGACGCCGACGGCGACTGGATCGTCTGCGAGTCGAACCCGTGCCCCTGCTACTACGGCACCCAGCCACCGGCCATGTCCGGCGGTGGCGACAAGAAGGCATTGCGCCAGCTCGCTCGCATCACTCGCGTGATCGATGGAGACACTGTGAAGGTGCGGCTGCTCCCGGGCGGCCCACGGCGAACGGTTCGTCTCGTCGGAATCGACACCCCTGAGGTGTACGGCGGCACCGAGTGCGGTGGTGCGGCAGCGTCCCGCTCGCTCAAGAAGATGCTGCCGCGCGGGACGAAGGTGCGGCTCGTCTCTGACCCGTCCCAAGCGAACAAGGACGTGTACGACAGGTTGCTCCGCTACGTCATCAAGGCCGGCTCCGGGCGAGACACCAACCGTGCGCAGATCTGGCTCGGCTGGGCAACGGTCTACGTGTACAACCACAACCCGTTCCAGCGGACGAGCTCGTACCGCGACGCCCAGGCAGAGGCCCGTAACGGTAACCGCGGCATCTGGCGCTACTGCTGAACGACGAGGTCGGCCCGAGCTCGGGTCGCCTTCACCAACTGTGCGTTCGCATCGTCGGACCGCAGCACCCACTCGGTCGCGTCCTCGCGCGACCGGCCATGGGAGACATGCCGCTCGATGAGGCGCTCGACGCGCACAGAATCGTCGATGTCGACGTACCAGCACTCGTCGAGCAGCGGCCGCACCGCCGACCAGCCAGGCGAGTCGAGCAGCAGGTAGTTGCCCTCAGTGACCACCAGCCGGTGTGACGGAAGTACGTCGATCGCAGCGGGCATGGTCTCCTCGGCATCACGGTCGAAGGCTGGAGCCAGCACGTGTTTCTCCGAGCGCAAGCGCCGCAGCAGTCCGACATACGCGTCGACATCGAACGTCGAGGGCGCTCCCTTCACCGACGAGAGCCCTCGCCGGGCGAGCTCGTCGTCCGAGAGGTGGAAGCCGTCCATCGGGACGACCACGCCACTCGTGAGGCGCGCGATCCGAGCAGCCACCGTGGACTTCCCCGCACCCGGCGGCCCGCAGATCCCGAGCACGAAACGCTCTTCAAAACCGGCCATGCCACTAGGCTCGCAGGGCCATGAGGATCCTGCTGGTCTCCGACCTGCACTATCGGCTCAGACAGTACGACTGGCTCTACGACACGGCTCCGGAGTACGACGTCGTGGTCATCGCCGGCGACCTGCTGAGCCTGCGTTCGCCCGTCCCGGCGCCGGCCCAGTTCGCTGCGGTCTCAGCGCTGATCAGCCGGATCGCCGGTCGGCAGCGACTCCTGGTCGCTTCGGGAAACCATGACGTCACCCACCGCGATCCCTACGGGGAGAAGGCGGCGATCTGGCTGACCCGCACCGAAGCCGACGGCCTTTTCGTCGACGGAGCGTCGCTGATGGTCGACGGGACACTGTTCACGGTCTGCCCGTGGTGGGACGGCGACCGTGGGCGCCAGGCACTCGACGAGCGGCTGGCCGTCGACGCCGCGGTCCCCAAGGACCGATGGATCTGGGTCTACCACGCACCGCCGAGCGGCTCACCGCTGTCGTTCGACGGCCGCCGGGAGTACGGCGACGAGGTGGTGCTGGAGTGGATCAACCGGTTCACGCCCGACTTCGTGCTGTGCGGTCACATCCACCAGTCACCGTGGGTCGAGGGCGGCGGCTGGGTGGACCGGGTGGGCAGCACCTGGGTGTTCAACGCGGGTCACGAGCCCGCGGACCGGCCGTCTCACATCGTCCTCGACCTCGAAGCCAGCACAGCGACCTGGACGTCGAGCGAGGGCCGCGAAACGCGGGACCTCTAATGGTCGGCAGCGCGGCGGGAGGCACGCGGCGCTCTCGCTCGCTTGCTGTTCTATGCCGCGAGGTTGGTGACACCGATCGGGGTTCGGGTGACTGGGGGTCGTCCGT
>DATILB010000008.1:0-29650 GCA_035477015.1 Nocardioidaceae bacterium
GGGCAAGGTCGCGCCGTCCGCGGCTTTCCTTCTTCGCGCCGAGAGGATCGCGGACGCACTCGCCCAGGCCCGGCGGGACAACGTCCCGACCGCGCTTGATGCCTTCGAGTCGCTGCGTCGCGCCGTCAGCAAAGGTGACGACGACTGGACCTACGCGCTCGCCTTGGAGGCCCGCGACCGGCTGCACGACATCCTCCGCCGCCGGGAGGGGTTGGCAGGCGCCTGGGAGGCACAGCCGGCATCGAAGCTCGACGACCACTGGGCGGCCCTCATTGCTGCGTTCGTCAGTCGAGAGTTCGAGGAGGCCGGCCTTCCATCACCGCGATGGACGAACGCAGCGAAGCTCGACCGGGAGTGGGTCCTCGACACGCCTCGCCTCACTGACGCCGAGATCAAGGAACAGACCCCCGACTGGCTGGCTGAGCGAAACATCTTCATCGCCGCGAAGGACCTGGTCACCCTGTGAACGACCGCGGTCGCAACCTGCTCGAGCTCGACGCTGAGGCCATGCGAAGCCTGACATCGACGCGGTCACCAGCCACCGGGCCGTCGACGAGGAGGCCCGCGCCATGGCCGACGAGCATGGGCTGGCCGAGCACTGGCTGAACAGCTCCGCCGAAGCGTGGGTTCCGCCGAGGCCCGCCTCGGCGCGTCGTCGCCCGACGACCCCGGGCCTGGCTGTGCATATTGCACCAGCGGAACACGTCCTGGCGATGAAGCTCGTTGCTCTGCGTCGCAAGGACCGCCCCGACATTCGCCTGCTCATCGATCAATTGGGTATGGCCGCTGCGACCTCTGAGGACTACGCCGACCTGCTGGAGCGCATCTACAGCGGGGATGGTCGACTCGCAATGGCCCTAGGCATCCCAGGCCACGAGGAGCACGCGACCCGACGCGAAGCTTTGGCCATTGGTGCATGGGCACACAACTTCGCGGCCGGGCAGCAGGCCGGCTGATGTCACCCGGCCACCCATCGGCCACGAGCCCAAGCCGGAGAAACAAGAAGGCCCAGGTGCTGGCGCCGGTGGGGCGCTGACCTGGGCCTTTGCTGGAGCCGCCTGTCAGAATCGAACTGACGACCTAATCATTACGAGTGATTCGCTCTACCGACTGAGCTAAGGCGGCACGGTGCCGACTGGCTTGTAGCCGGCCAGGCACGCGAGGGACGAGTATACGGACGGCGGGCCGGGTCAGGAAAATCGGGCTCAGCAGTCGGTGGGGTCGTCGGGAACAGCCCCCGACAGCAAGTAGCTCTCCACCACGTCGTCCACGCAGGCGTTGCCCGACCGATAGGCGGTGTGCCCGTCGCCGTCGCGCCGCAGGAGCACGCCGCTGTCGAGCTGCTCGGCCAGGGCTTCGGCCCAGCGGAGCGGTGTCGCGGGGTCGCGGGTGGTGCCGATCACGAGGATGGGGGCGGCGCCCTTGGCGTCGAGATCGGGTTGCGTGGCCCGGCCGCGGACCGACCAGTCGGAGCAGACCGGGAGCCCGCTCGCGAAGATCCGCCCGAAGGTCGGGGACGCCTTGAGGAAGCGCGGGAGCACCTCGGCGACGCGGCTCTGCGGAAGGCGTTCGTCCTCGTCGAGACAGTTGACGACGTACAGGGCTTCCATCGCGTTGCTGGTGTAGCCGTAGGGGCCGCGCATCGTGTACGCGTCGGAGAGCAGCAGGAGCTGGGTGGCATCGCCCGCCTGTCCCGTCTGCAGCGCCGAGTCGAGGATGCCCCAGTAGTCCTTGTTGTAAAGCGGCGCGATCACGCCGTACACGGCGAGGCCCTCGGTCAGAACCCGCCCGCTCGTGTCGGTGATGGTCTCGGTGTCGAGCGCCTGGATGAAGTCCGCGATGGTGGCGATGCTGTCGTCGACAGAGTCGCCCAGGAAACAGTCGCCCCTGTCCACGCACGCGCCGACGTACGCCCTGAGCGCGGTCTCGAAGCCCTCGGCCTGGACGAGGCTCCCCTCCACGCTCGAAAGCGTCGGGTCGATGGCCCCGTCGAGGACCATCCGACCGACGTTCTGGGGGAAGAGGTCGGCGTACGTCGCACCGAGGAAGGTGCCGTAGGACGCGCCGAAGTAGGTGAGCTTCGCCTGGCCCAGGACGGCCCGCAGGACGTCGATGTCGCGCGCGGCCTCGACGGTCGACACATGCCTGGCCAGCTCTGGGTTGTTGCGCATGCAGCCGGCGAAGAACGCGCGGGTCAGCCGGTGACTTCGACGAAGTTCGGCCGGACTGTCCGGGTCCGGGTCAGAGGCAACGAACGTGTCGAGCTGGGCGTCAGACAGGCACTCGACCGGCGTGCTCTCCCCGACCCCGCGCGGGTCGAAGCCGACGAGGTCGAATGAGCGGAGCAACGCCGCGCCCCAGTACGACGACCCACCGGTGGCGTACTGGATCCCGGAGCCGCCCGGCCCGCCGGGGTTGACCACCAGCGATCCGATTGCCCTGCCTTGAGCCGGGACGCGGATGACGGATAGCTCGATCCGCTGCCCCTTCGGCCGGCCATAGTCGAGGGGCACCTCGAGCATCGCGCACTGAAAGTCGCGCCTGCACTCGCGCCAGTCGAGCTGCTGTTGGTAGTAGGGCAGCAACGCGGCGGGAACGCCGTCGAGTGTCGCCTGTCCGCCCAACGGGACGTGGTCGAGATCGTCGCCACCGAAGAGTGCGCAGCTGGCGAGCATGAGCAGCCCGAGCAGGGTGGCGAGGAGCCGAGTCATACCTTCAGCGCCACCATCAGGGCCTCGAGCGCCAGCAGCGGTGGCGTGTTGAAGTCCATCATCTGCTGGCGTGCGTTGAAGACAGCCGCTATGCGGCGGAGGTTCGACTCCGGGGTGGTACGCCGAGCGAGCTCACGGATGTCTCCGGCAATCTCCTCGTTGACGAGCGTGCCCTCGGCACCCGTCTGTACGGCGATGACGTCGCGGTAGACCGAGAGCAGGTCCATCAGGCAGCGGTCGACGACGTCGAGGTTGCGACGCTTCTCGCGCTGCTTCTGCTCCTTGGCGAGCTCGGTCAGCCCGGCCTTGTACGTGCGGGACGAGCGCGCCTTGGTGTCGGAGCCCAGCATCGTCTGCAGGTCTTCGAGCTCCTTGTTGTTGGCCTGCTCGGTGATCGAGGCGGTCTCGTCCTTCGCGATGTCGACGAGGTTGGCGGCGGCGTTCAGGCAGGCCGCGAGGTTGGTCAGACCCTTGGGCAGCTGGACGACCTCGTTGCGGCGGTTGCGGGTCTTCTCGTCCAGGGCGAGCGCCCGGGCGCGGCCGATGTGTCCTTGGCTCGCGCGGGCGGCGTACGCGGCGAGGCTGTCGGGCACGCCGACGCTCGTCTCCAGGAAACCGGCCACCTCCTGCGCAGAGGGGGTAGAGAGGACGACGCTGCGGCAGCGCGAGCGTATCGTCGGCAGGACGTCCTCGACCGTCGGGCAGCAGAGCATCCAGATCGTGCGCGCGTTGGGCTCCTCGATGGCCTTGAGCAGGGCGTTGGCCGTCTTGTGGTTCTCGCCGATCGCGAGACGGTCGGCGTCCTCGATCACCATGATCTGGTAGCGCCCGAGGGACGGGCTCAGCGCGGCGCGGCGAACGAGGTCGCGCATGTCCTCGACCTTGTGCACCGAGGTGTCCGTGCGGTTGACGCTGATGTCGGGGTGCGACCCGGCCATCGCCGTACGACAGGACTGGCACTCGCCGCAGCCGCCTTTCTTGCACTGCAGTGCGGCGGCGAACGCGATCGCCGCGTTGGAGCGACCGGACCCCGGCGGCCCCGTGAAGAGCCAGGCGTGCGTCATGCCTTGACCAGCCACCGCACGCTGCAGCATCGCGACGGTGTGCCGCTGCCCGACGAGGGCGTCGAAGACGGTCATCCGCGCTTGGCCTGTGCGAGGTACGGCTCGACGGCGGCGCGCACCTGGGCAGCGATCTCGTCGATCGGGGAGCGGGCGTCGACGACGAGGTAGTGCTCCTGGTCGGCGAGGCGCAGGTACATCTCGCGCACCTTCTGGTGGAACTCGAGACCCTCCTGCTCGATGCGGTCGCGCTCCTCGAAGCGGGCCATGCCTTCGGCGGGCGGCAGATCCAGCAGTACGGTCACGTGCGGGCGGAGGTCGGCCGTCGCCCAGCGCATCACCCGTTCGAGCTCCTCATCGAGGCCGCGACCGGCGCCCTGGTAGGCCAACGCCGAGTCGACGTAGCGGTCTGTGATGACGACGGCACCTCGCTCCAACGCCGGGAGGACCAGCGAGTCGACGTGCTCGGCCTTGTCTGCGGCGTACAGCAGCGCCTCGGTGCGGTGCGACATGACCCCTGTCGACGGGTCGAGCACGATCTTGCGCACCAGCTGACCGATCGCCGTGGCCCCGGGCTCGTGGGTCTGCACCACGTCGTAGCCATCGCCGGTGAGCCACTCGCCGAGCAGCTTCGCCTGCGTCGACTTGCCGCCACCCTCGCCACCCTCGAAGGCGATGAAGCAGCCGAGCGGGGAATACGAGGTCACAGGGCCGGTCCTTTGCTGGGTTGGTGCATCTGACGATAGGAGACCGCACCGACAACGCTCATCAGCACGGCCGCCAGGAAGATCGTCACCGCTGCGCCATGGTAGGTCGGCCCGACGTCGACTGTCCCGACCGACCCCGCCACCAGGGGCGCCACGGCCAGGACGAGCGCCAGGCTCAGCTTCGTGAGCGACCCGACGAAAGCAAAGGTGCGGCCCCTCACCTCGTCAGGAACCTCCAGCCCGAGCAGGGTGTTGCCGGTGACCCAGGCTGTGCCCGCGCAGAAGCCGAGGGCGACCGCGACCACTGTGACGATCTCCAGGTACGGCACCAGCGCGACGGGGAAGAGCAGCAGCCCGGTTGCCGTGAGCGCGCCGGCGAACAGCTGGGGGCGGGTGAACCGTGTGATCGACGGCCCCTTCCACATGCCCGCGCCGAGCCCGGCGAAGACCGCTCCGAACAACAGTCCGTAGCCGGAGTCGCCACCGTCGAGATCAGCCACCAGCGTGCGCGCGAGTCCGATGACTGCGCCGCCCGCCATGAACGCGCCAGTGATGCCGATGATCAGCCCGCGTACGACCGGCGTCCGGGCGACATACGCCCAGCCGTCCGTGATCACCTTCAGAACGTTGTCGTCCGTTTGTGAGGCGGGGCCTCGCGGGATGTTGTGCAGCCCCAGGATGACGAGTCCGCTGATGGTGAACGAGATCCCATTGAAGTAGAGGGCTGCGTCGACCGCGCCGCCCATCCAGTCCAGGACGTTGGGCCAGACCCGGTCGACGAAGGTCAGCCCGGCGAAGATCGCCGCGGCCGGGAGGGCGGAGCCGTACGTCGTGACCAGGCTGACCTGGTTGGCCTGTTCGAGCTGCTCCTTGGAGACGAGGTTCGGGACGGTTGCGTCCTTCGCCGGCCCCCAGACGACGCTGACCAGCTCGACGAGGACGGTCACGACGAAGACCCACCACAGCGTGCCGACGACCGGGATCGAGACGAAGAGCGCCCCACGGATGAAGTCGCCCCAGACCAGAGTCGTACGGCGGTCGAGCCGGTCCGCGACGTACCCGGCCAAGGGACCGACGACGAGCGGAGGAAGCACGCGCAGGAAGAGGACCGTCGCGATGGCGTAGTTCTTGCCGGCGTACGAGTCGGCGAAGGCGTTGGCCATCGCGGTCAGGGCGAGCAGCCCGAGCCAGTCGCCCAGGCTGGAGAGGCCGAGGCCGATCCAGAGCTTGCGGAAGTCCCGGTTGTGCAGGACGTTTCCGGGTTGACTCACGGTGGTCACCCTATGTGGGCAGGTGCAGTGGTCTCGACGCGTTGCTCGCCCTGCGGCTCGCGTCCGGCTCGACCAGCGGGTCAGGCCTTCTTGGCGGCCTTCTTAGCGGGCGCCTTCTTGGCAGCCTTCTTTGCGGGCGCCTTCTTGGCGGTCTTCTTCGCAGCCTTCTTCGCCGGACCCTTCGCCCGACGCTCAGCAAGGAGCTCCGCCGCACGCTCGAGCGTCAGCGTCGCTTCGTCGTCACCGGCGCGCAGGGTCGCGTTGTACTCGCCATCGGTGACATAGGAACCGAACCGTCCGGACTTGAGCATGATCATCACGCTGCTCACCGGGTCGACGCCGATCTCCTTGCCCGGGTCGGCAGCGGCACGGCCACGTGCCTTCGGCTGGGCGTAGATCGCGAGTGCCTCTTCGAGCGTGATCGTGAGCAGCTTCTCCTCGCCCTCGATGGAGCGCGAGTCGGTGCCCTTCTTGAGGTAGGGCCCGTAGCGACCGTTCTGCGCCGTGATCTCGTCACCAGACTCGGGGTCCACCCCGACGACGCGCGGCAGGGTGAGGAGCTCGAGCGCCTGCTCCAGCGTCACCGTGTCGACGGTCATCGTCTTGAACAGCGAGGCCGTACGCGCCTTCTTCGACTTCGGGGCGTCCTCGGGGAGGATCTCGGTGACGTAGGGACCGAACCGGCCGTTCTTCGCGACGATCCGAAGTCCGGACGCGGGGTCGTTGCCGAGCTCGGTCTCGAGACCGGCCGGAGTGGCGAGCAGCTCGCGCGCCTTCTCCGTCGTCAGCTCGTCGGGCGGAAGGTCGTCGGGAACGTTCGCGCGCTCCCCCTCCGGCGTCTCGATGTAGGGCCCGTAGCGACCGACGCGGAGGTCGATCCCCTCGTCGATCCTGAACGTCGCCAGCTCACGCGCGTCGATGTCGCCGAGCTCGGTGACGAGCTTGTGCAGGCCGGCGGTGCCGTTGCCGTAGTAGAAGCTGCCGAGCTCGGTCACCCGGTCGCGTTGACCCTTGGCGATCTGGTCGAGGATGTCCTCCATGCCTGCCGTGAACTCGTAGGAGACCAGCTGCGAGAAGTGGTCCTCGAGCAGCCGGATCACCGAGAACGCCAACCAGGCCGGGACGAGCGCTGTGCCCTTCTTGTAGACGTAGCCGCGGTTGAGGATGGTGCCGATGATCGAGGCGTACGTCGACGGCCGGCCGATCTCGCGCTCCTCGAGCTCGCGGATCAGCGTGGCCTCCGTGTAGCGGGCGGGTGGCTTCGTCTCGTGACCCGCGGCCTTGAGGGCAGCCGCCGAAACGGCATCGCCCTGCTGCACGTTGGGCAGCCTCGTCTGGGCGTCGTCCTTCTCGCCGTCCGGCTCGTCGGAGCCCTCGACGTACGCCTTGAGAAAGCCGTGGAAGGTGATCACGCGACCCGACGCGGCGAAGACGACGTCCGCTCCGGTGGCGGAAGAGCCACCCAGCCGGACGGAGACGGACTGGCCGACGGCGTCCTTCATCTGCGACGCGACCGTCCGCATCCAGATCAGCTCGTAGAGCCGGAACTCGTCGCCCGTCAGCCCGGTCTGTGCCGGCGTACGGAAGCTCTCTCCGGCGGGGCGGATCGCCTCGTGCGCCTCCTGGGCGTTCTTCACCTTCGAGACGTAGGTCCGTGGTGCGTCCGGGAGGTACTCGGCGCCGTACAGGTCGGCCACCTGGGCCCGGGCAGCGTTGATGGCCGACTCGGAGAGCGTGATCGAGTCGGTACGCATATAGGTGATGAAGCCGTTCTCGTACAGCCGCTGGGCGACACCCATCGTCCGCGAGGCGCCGTAGCCGAGCTTGCGCGAGGCCTCCTGCTGGAGGGTCGTGGTGCGGAAGGGTGCGTACGGCGAACGGCGGTACGGCTTGGACTCGACCGACCGCACCTCGAACGACGTGTCGGAGAGGCCGGCGACCAGCGCCTCGGCCTTGGTGCGGTCGAGGTGAGCGATCTCGTTCGACTTCAGCTCGCCGAGGCTGTTGAAGTCGGAGCCACGGGCGACTCGCGCGCCGTCGACCGAGTGGAGCTTGGCCGGGAACATCCGGTCGGAGTGCTTCTCGCCTGCGTCGAAGGTGCCCTCGATGTCCCAGTACGACGCCATCCGGAACGCCATCCGCTCGCGTTCCTTGTCGACGACGAGCCGCGTCGCCACGGACTGCACGCGACCGGCGGAGAGGCCGGACATGACCTTCTTCCACAGGACCGGGCTGACCTCGTAGCCGTAGAGACGGTCGAGGATGCGACGGGCCTCCTGCGCTTCGACCAGGTCGAGGTCGAGAGTGCGCGGGTTGTTGACCGCCTCCTGGATCGCGGTCTTGGTGATCTCGTGGAAGACCATCCGGTGCACCGGCACCTTGGGCTTGAGCTCCTCCTGCAGGTGCCAGGCGATCGCCTCGCCCTCGCGGTCCTCATCGGTGGCGAGGTAGAGCTCGTCGGCATCCTTCAACAGCGCCTTGAGCTTGGTCATGTGCGACTTCTTGTCGCGAGACACGACGTAGTAAGGAGTGAAGCCGTTCTCGACATCGACCCCGAGCCGGGCCCAGGGCTGGCCCTTGATGCTGGCGGGGATGTCCGCGGCGCTCTGGGGCAGGTCACGGATGTGACCGATGGACGACTCGACGACGTAGCCGGCGCCGAGATAGCCGGCAATCGTCTTCGCCTTGGCAGGCGATTCGACGATCACGAGCTTGTGTCCTGCCACCTGGTCTGTGCTCCTCGTTCTGGGTCTCGACCACTGAAAGTCGAGTGCAGCACAAGACGGTAGCCCCTGGTGTCAACCCCCCATTTGGTCGGGCTCCGCCTATGAGACGCCCAGGAAGAAGCCGCGGGTCGCCTCGTCGGCCGGGTAGAAGGCCTCGATCGCGAGCTCCGAGACCGTCACCTCTCGGGGCGTTCCGAACACCGTGGTGGTGCTGAACATGGACAGCACCTGGTCGCCGACTCGCAGCTTCAGGGGGACGACGAGGCCACCGGTCGGCTCGGCTTCCTCCCCGCCGCCGGGGTACGTCGCGATCTCGTCGAGCAGGTCCCGGAGCCGCCGATCCGGGTTCGCCGCGTAGTCCGCGTGCAGTCGCTCCACGAGGTGGCGGCGCCACTGCGCGAGGTTCACGATGTACGGCGCCAACCCCTCCGGGTGCAGGGTCACGCGGATGACGTTGACCGGGGGCTCCATCAGGTGCGGCGCGGCGAGAGCCGCCATCGCGTACATCGCGTCGTTTCCCGCGACCAGCTCCCACGAGAGATCGACCGCCAATGCCGGGTACGGCAGGTGCCCTTGCAGGATCGCCTCGATCGCCTCGTTCACCACGGAAAGGTCGGTCACCGCGCGCTCCTCATGGGCCGGGGCGAAACCACCGGCGAGAAGCAGCTGGTTCTGCGCTCGCAGGGGTACGTCGAGCTCCTCGGCCAGCCTCAAGATCATCTGGCTCGTCGGCTTCGAACGCCCCGTCTCGATGAAGCTGAGATGGCGAGCACTCACTCCGGCCTCGTTGGCGAGCTCGAGCTGCGAGAGACGTCGGCGCTCCCGCCAGTCCTTGATCAGCGTTCCTACCTCAGTCACGGGCTCGACGTTAGCCCGAGTACGTCGTGCTGCCACCTACCTCAGAGGTAACCGAGGAAGCCTTCCTCGACCAGCTCGCGCACGTCCTGCTCGACGTCGACCGCCTCACCGAGGAGCTCCTCGAGTGCGGCGACGATCTGTCGGACGGTGAGCTCGCCGTCGCACGCACCGACCAGTCCGGCGACGGCAGTGTCGACCTGGCGGGCTCGGCGCATCCCACGCTGCTGGCGCAGCACGATGGTCTCGGGGTGCTCCTCGCCCGGAGCGCCGAACGTCTCCTGACGTACGTCGGTCCGCCGCACCAGGGCACGGTCGAGGAGGTCGGTCTGGGCGATCCGACGACCCCAGTCGGCCACCTCCGCGCCTAGCGGCTGCTCAACGTCGTACGGCCACTCCTCGACCCGGGTGTGCGAGCCGCCCGTCCTGTGCAGGTTCACCCACCCGAAGCCGATCCCGGTGATGCCCTGCGACTCGAGCCAGCCGAGCCACGTGTCATATCGACGCAGGTAGTCGGGGCTCCGGTCATGACCCGCGTCCCGCAGCCAGAGCTCCACGTAGGACGCGGGGTCGGCTACCTCGCGCTGGACGACCCACGCATCGCAGCCCGTGCCCTCGAGCCACTCGCCGATGCGCTCCTGCCACGGCCGCCCTTCGACGTGCACCCAGTTGGCGAGCACCTGGCACCAGCCACCGTCGTTCAGGTGAGTGGGGGCCTCGGTGACTACACGCCGTACAACCTCGTCACCGGGAAGCCCGCTGTCGCGGTAGACGAGAAGCTCGCCGGTGCCCGGCGACACCACGAACGGCGGGTTGGTCACCACGAGGTCGAAGGTCTCGTCATGGACCGGGTCGAAGAGAGACCCGCGGCGTACGTCGTAGGCAACGTCGTTGAGCTGTGCGTTGAGCCGGGCCATCGCGAGCGCGCGCTCGTTCACGTCCGTGGCCACGATCTGCTGGACGTGCTGGGCGAGGTGCAGCGACTGGACACCGCAACCGGTGCCGAGGTCGAGCGCGCTGCCGAACGGCTCCCGGATGGTCAGCTGGGCCAGAGACGTCGAGGCGGACGAGATGCCGAGGACGTGGTCGCTGGTGACCTTGTTGCCCGACCCGTCGAGGCCGGGGGTCAGGTCGCTGATCACCCACCAGTTGCGTTGATCGTCTGCATAGGGGCGGATGTCGACCCGCGCCCGGACCGTGCTCACCGACTGCTCGAGGAAACCGGCTGCGCAGAGCGGGTCGACAAGTCCGGGCAGGGCACGGTCGGCCTCGGCGACGCTGACCGCTGCCTGCAACGGCCAGAGCCTGGTGAGGGTCTCGAGCGGGGTGCCGCCCGTCGTACGACGAAGACCGGGCGTGGTTTCGTTCCGCTGGAGTGCTGCGTGCGCGCCTGCACCCAGCGCCTCCGCGACGTTCTCGTAGGTGAAGTCGGCGGTTTCAAGAGCCGCGCGGAGCCGGGCAACGTTGTCGGGAGTCAGAGAGAGCACGGGTCGATTCTCCACTGGCCAAGCAGAAGGGCCCGTCCGGATGGACGGGCCCTTCTTGGTTGAACAGGTCAGACAGCGACCGGTGCAGCCTCCACAGCGGGCTCGTCGTCGCCACCGATGGCGATCGGACGACGCTTGGAGATGTACACCGCGACCACGATGATCAACGTCGCGCCCACCGCGATGGAGATCCGGAGCGCCGTGTTCTTCTCCGGGCCGTAGGTCATCTCGACGACGGCCGCCGCGATGAGCAGCGATACCAGGTTCATCACCTTGAGCAGCGGGTTGATGGCCGGGCCGGCGGTGTCCTTGAATGGGTCACCGACGGTGTCGCCGATCACCGTGGCAGCGTGGGCCTCAGAGCCCTTGCCGCCGTGGTTGCCGTCCTCGACCAGCTTCTTCGCGTTGTCCCACGCGCCACCGGAGTTGGCCAGGAAGACCGCCATCAGCGTGCCCGTCCCGATCGCGCCGGCCAGGTAGCAGCCGAGCGGTCCGGGCCCGAGTCCGAAACCGACTGCGATGGGCGCCAAGATCGCCAGCAGGCCGGGTGTGGCCAGCTCCCTGAGCGCGTCTCGTGTGCACAGGTCGACCACCTTGCCGTACTCCGGACGACCGGTGCCCTCCATGATCCCGGGGATCTCGCGGAACTGGCGACGGACTTCGTAGACGACCGCACCGGCGGCACGGCCGACGGCGTTGACCGCGAGGCCCGCGAACATGAACACGACCGCGGCACCGATGAGCAGGCCCACCAGGTTGGCCGGGTCGGCGATGTTGAGCGAACCGATCAGCGCGAGCAGCTCGTTGATCGTCGCGTCGTCCGTGCTGAGGTCGGCCAACAGCGGCTTCGCCGCATCTCCGACGTTCTGCGTGAACGACCCGAACAGCGCGGTGGCCGCAAGGACGGCGGTCGCGATCGCGATGCCCTTGGTGATCGCCTTGGTCGTGTTGCCGACCGCGTCGAGCTCCGTGAGGATCGCCGCGCCCTTCTCGTCGACGTCACCCGACATCTCGGCGATGCCCTGGGCGTTGTCGGAGACGGGGCCGAACGTGTCCATGGCCACGATCACACCGACGGTGGTCAGCAGACCACAGCCGGCGAGCGCCACCGCGAACAGTGCGACCGTGATCGTCGTACCGCCGATGACGAAGGCGCCGTAGACCGCGGCGCCGATGACGAGTGCGGTGTAGACAGCGGACTCGAATCCGACAGAGATGCCGCTGAGGATCACCGTGGCCGCGCCGGTCAGCGAAGTCTTGCCGACGTCCTTGACCGGACGGTGCTCGGTGCCCGTGAAGTAGCCCGTCAGCGCCAGGATGACTGCGGCCAGCACGATGCCGATGAGAACCGACAGGAACGCGATGAGACGCGGGTCGCCCTCTGCAGCGGATGCACCGCCGGCGAGGGCCTGCTCGAGGAGCGAGCCGCTCGGGTCGAGGTCAGACAGCTTGCTGAACTTGTCCGGCAGGTAGGTCCAGGCCGCAACGGCCGCACCGACCGCGGAGATGGCGGCCGAGATGTAGAACGCACGGTTGATCGTGGTCAGGCCGCTTTCTCCCGCGCGGGGGCGGCACAGGTAGACGCCGACGATGGCGGTCAGCGCACCGATGGCGGGGATGATCAGCGGGAAGACCAGGCCCTCGGTGCCGAAGGCGACCTTGCCGAGGATCAGTGCAGCGACCAGGGTCACGGCGTACGACTCGAAGAGGTCAGCGGCCATGCCGGCGCAGTCACCCACGTTGTCGCCCACGTTGTCGGCGATGGTCGCCGCGTTGCGCGGGTCGTCCTCGGGGATGCCCTGCTCGACCTTGCCGACGAGGTCGGCGCCGACGTCAGCGGCCTTGGTGAAGATGCCGCCACCGACACGCATGAACATTGCGAGGAGCGCGGCACCGAAGCCGAAGCCTTCGAGCACGATCGGCGCATCCGACTTGTAGAGGATGACAACGGCCGAGTCACCCAGCAGACCGAGGCCCACCGTTGCCATACCGACCGCACCACCGGTGCGGAACGCGACCTTCATGGCCGGGTCGCGACCCTCGTCCTGTGCGGCAGCCGCAACGCGCACGTTGGCCTTCACTGCCAGGGACATGCCCATGTAGCCGATCGCTGCCGAGAAGCCGGCACCCACCAGGAAGAACAGCGAGCGTCCGATCCTGACTGACGTCTCGTCGGCCGGCAGCAGGAAGAGCAGACCGAACGCCACGATGGCGAAGATGCCCAGCGTCTGGAACTGCCGCTTCAGGAACGCCGCAGCGCCCTCCTGCACCGCCAGGGCGATGGTCTGCATATTCTCCGTGCCCTCAGCTGCGGCGAGCACCTGAGTCCTGAATACGGCGCCCATGGCCAGCGCGACCAACGCGATGGCTCCGACGATGTAAACCAGGGTCAGATTGCTGCCGGAGAGGTCAACGGTCACGCCATCAACCTCGGCTGCCTTCACAGCCGTGGCGAAGATGGGCCCGGACATACGTCCTCCTCTGGGCCTGACGGCCCGTGTCGATTCGCCTTCGAAGCCACCCGATGGTGGCCTCAGGGGTGCGGACAGGTGTGACCTGACTCACGAATGGCCGTCACTCTACAAAGAGGTTTCCCACGTTCTGCAAGGGGGTTGTGATCCAGCACACAGCCGTCCCGCGCCAGTGCCCTTTCCGAGGGCCGCTCAGATCGGCCAGGACATGGCGACCGCGGTCCCGCCGTCGCGCGTCGTGACCGACAGGTCGTCGGTGAGACCGCGAAGCAGCGCCCATGGGTCGATCGGGTTCCCGTCGTACGACGCCGGGCCCTCACCAGCACACGCGAGCGCCACATGGAGTCGGTCGCCGATGTCCATCTGCAGGCGCACCTTGTCGTCGTCCTCGACCGAGTCCCCCGATCCGGTCAGGCCCGAGACCATCACCGCGCAGGCCTCACCGACGGCGAGCCGCACCTCTTCTACGAGGTCCTCGCTGGGCGAGGCACGTCGCGCGACCGCCGCAGCGACCAGACGCACGGTGCGCACCAAGGCAGGGTCACGCGCGATGGCGATCGAGATGCCGGCGTGGGTCCGAGGTGATCCGACGGGCATGGGCAGCGGCTACTTCTCAGCCAGCGCGGCGGCCTGGGAGTCGTAGATCGCGAACACCTTGGCCAGCTGGGTGATCCGGAAGATCTTCAGCAGTCGGTCCTGCGTGCAGATCAGCTGCATCGAGCCGTCGTGAGACCTGAGCTTCTTGAGCCCACCAACGAGAACACCGAGGCCTGTGGAGTCGAGGAAGTCGACAGCCTCCAGGTCAACGATCAGGTGATAGTTGCCGTCGGCGACCAGCTCAGCAATGCGGTCGCGCAGCTTGGGTGCGGTGTAGACGTCGATCTCACCAGTCACCTCGATGATCGTGTGGCCGTTCTCGTGGCGCGTGTCCAAGGACAGGTCCACCGTCGTCCTCCTCACCGAACCGAGCTCCAGCATCAGGCTCCCGCAGGGCGGTGGGGAGCGCTCCGACAGCATTCAACCATGGTTTGAAAGACTTCCGGGGTGCACCACCAGCCGGACACCTCCCCCCGCCCGTCTGTGGCCGAGGTCGTGGACCGACTGACTGCCGCCGCAGGTCGTGACGACCGTCTCACCCACCTCGAGGTCATGCCGGCACGCCCAGGGATACGGGCCGATTGGCCCTCGTGGCTACCGCCCGCCCTCGTCTCTGCCTGGCAGTCGCGCGGCATCGAGCGACCCTGGTCCCACCAGGTGGAAGCGGCGCAGGCGGCGTACGAAGGTGGGCACGTCGTGCTCTCGACCGGCACGGCGTCCGGCAAGTCACTGGGCTACCTGATGCCCGCGCTCACCGCGATCACGACGACGCGGCGGCCACACAACCTGCGGGGTAGGACGGTCCTCTACCTCTCCCCCACCAAGGCGCTCGCCCAGGACCAGCTCAACTCACTTCGCGAGCTCGGCGTACCCGGCCTCGCGGCCACCACGCATGACGGCGACAGTCCCCGCGAACAACGCGACTGGGCTCGGGACCACGGCGAGTACCTCCTCACCAACCCCGACATGCTGCACCACTCGATGCTGCCCGGGCATGCGCGCTGGTCGAAGTTCTTCTCGCTGCTCGAGTACGTCGTGATCGATGAGGCGCACCACTACCGGGGTGTCTTCGGTGCGCACGTTGCCCAGGTGATCCGGCGACTGCGCCGCGTCTGTGCTCTCTACGGCTCCTCGCCGACCTTCGTGCTGGCTTCCGCGACGGTCGCGTCCCCTGCCGAGTCGGCCTCACGGTTGATCGGCCTCCCGGTCACCGCGGTGAGCGAGGACGGGTCTGCCAAGGGCTCGGTGACCCTGGCGCTCTGGGAGCCCCCCTTCACGTCGTACGTCGGAGAACGCGGTGCCCCCGTGCGCCGCTCGGCCGGCGCCGAAGTCGCCGACCTGCTCACCGACCTTGTCGTGGATGGCGTCCGGACCTTGGCGTTCGTCCGGTCGAGGCGAGGTGCGGAGGCGGTAGCGCTCACCGCCAAGCGACAGCTCACCGAGGTCGACCCCGAGCTGGGTGAGCGGGTGGCGGCGTACCGCGGCGGGTACCTGCCCGAAGACCGTCGCGCCCTGGAGGACGACCTTCGTCGTGGCCGGTTGCTCGGCCTTGCGGCGACCAACGCGCTCGAGCTCGGCATCGACATCTCCGGGCTCGACGCGGTGCTCCTCGCCGGCTTCCCCGGCACTCGTGCCGCGCTCTGGCAGCAGGTCGGCCGCGCAGGTCGCTCGGGACATGACGCTCTCGGCATCTTCGTCGCGCGTGACGACCCACTGGACACCTACCTCGTCACCCACCCGCAGGCGCTGATCGGCAAGCCGGTCGAGGCGAACGTCTTCGATCCCGACAACCCGTATGTCCTGGGACCGCATCTGTGTGCCGCCGCCGACGAGTCACCGCTCACGGAGGCAGACCTCGACCTCTTCGGCCCGGCCACTCTCGACGGCATTCAGGCCCTCGAGGCAGCCGGGATGCTCCGCCGTCGGACGGGCGGTTGGTACTGGACCGACCGGCGGCGGGCGAGCGACCTTGCTGACATCCGATCCAGTGGCGGTCCACCCGTGCGCCTCGTGGAGGCGGTGACCGGTCGGCTGCTCGGCACGGTCGACGGTGGGGCCGCGCACAGCACCGCCCACGAGGGGGCGGTGTACCTCCACCAGGGCGAGACCTACCTCGTGCTGTCGCTCGACCTCGATGAGGGCGTTGCCGTGGTCGAGGCGGCCGAACCCGACTACAGCACAACCGCCCGTGAGGTCACCGACATCGAGATCACCTCTGAGCTGACCCATGCGGTTTGGGGATCGGCCAGGTTGAGCTTCGGATCGGTGCGGGTGACCCATCAGGTGGTGTCGTACCTGCGACGGCGGATCCCGTCGGGAGAGGTGCTCGGCGAGGAACGGCTCAACCTCCCCGAACGCATCCTCGAGACGAAGGGCGTCTGGTGGACGCTGCCCGCCGCGACGCTCGAGGACGCCGGCCTGGTGGAGCTGGATCTGCCGGGTGCCGCGCACGCTGCGGAGCACGCGTCGATCGGCCTGCTGCCGCTCTTCGCGACCTGCGACCGCTGGGACATCGGTGGTGTCTCGACCGCTCTCCATCCGGACACCGGGCAGCTCACCGTCTTCGTGTACGACGGCCACCCCGGTGGCGCGGGATTCGCGGAGCGCGGCTTTCATGCGGCGGACGAGTGGCTGACTGCGACCCGGGAAGCGATCGCGTCGTGCCGCTGCGACGACGGCTGCCCGTCGTGCGTGCAGTCGCCCAAGTGCGGCAACGGAAACCACCCGCTCGACAAGCGGCAGGCGGTTGCGCTGCTCGACGTACTGCTCTCCGGGCGGACCTGAGGTCACTGCGGCCCCGCCCGCGCGATCGCCCGCACCACGACGTCACGACCGAACATCCGCGGTGCCAGCCGGGACACCCGGACCGTGACCACCTGACCCTCGATCTCGCAGTCCATCAGCGTCACGTCGTTGAGTGACGCTGAGTGATCCGCGGCATCACACGCGTCGTGTCCGTGCTGCACGGCTGAGGCTCCCGCCAGGGCCGCAAGGTCCGCGGCCGCACGCACTTGGCGGTGCACGACGAGGGCGCCGCCGATGACGCCGAGGAGCAACGACAACAGGAGGACAGTCACGACGCCTGCGGCTGCGAAGGGGACGATGCTTCCCCGCGCTCTCTTGCTCACTGGTCCTCCCGCATGGCGGTCGTCGTCGCATGAGCCTTCGGGAGCGGCAGGAATCCGAAGAAGGCTCCAGGGCCACTGATCTCCGTCTCGACCTCGACGACAACGCGATCGGCGAAGTAGTCGATCGAGATGTCGACCGGGCCGGGCGCAACCCGGGCACCTGCTGCTATCGCCCGGTCGAAGGACTCACCACGAGCCGCGGCGAGCGCCGTCTCGCGGGCGGCGTCGACAACCCGGAGCTGGATCGCAGCCAGGGACACCAACCAGGCACCGAGCAGGACAACGGACAAGAGAAGGGGGAGAACGGCAGCCGTCTCCGCTGCCGCGGCACCGCGATCAGAGCGGCCCGGCCCGGGGGCGCGCACCGGGCGCGCCCCCTCGGCCGTTGTGGGCACGGACTCGCTCACAGCCCGATGAAGCCCTTCACGAGATTGAAGATCATCTCGATCAGAGCGCGACCAAAGTCGCCGGTGAGCAGCTTGATCAGCAGGCCGGCGATGCCGCAACCGGCCGCAGTGACGGCGGCGTACTCCGCTGTCGCCGCTCCGATCTGGTTGCGAACTCGGGCATTGGGCGAAGTGGTCATGCTTCCTCCATGTGGTGGTACGTCCGGCCTGGATGACCGGGTGTGTGCCCGACTCTCGTCGGCTCTGCCGGTCCGTGCGACAGCTCGATGTCGCAACTGGGGACAAGCCCGGTTGTGCGGAAACGTCAGTGCTACAAGGGCTTTCACGCCCCGAGGAAGGTCAGGGAGAAGGAGCCCGCGACCATCGGCACGATGCCGATCAGCACGAACGCCGGGAGTAGGCAGAGCCCCAGCGGAAGCGCAGCCTTGACCTCCACGGTGCGCGCTCGCGCCTCCATCGCTGCGCGCCGTTGGGCACAGAGCTCGTCGCTCAGTCCCGACAAAGCGTCCGCGACCGATGCCCCGGTCTCGGCTGACCGACGCAGGGTCCGGCCCAACGGCCCCAGCTGCGGATGCCTGCCCATGGAGGACCACACGTCGCCCGGGTCCGCACCCAACTCAAGTAGCCCGACGAAGCACGACAGCTCTTCTCGCATCACCGCGTCGACGACGGGTGTCACCCGCGCCATCGCTCCCGAGGGAGAGGCACCAGCAGTCAGGCACGTGGACATCAGGTCCACCACCTGAGGAAGCGTCGCGTCGAGCTGGGCCCGTCTTCGGCGGATCGCCGCCGGCTCGAGACGGCTGACCGAGCGAGCGGTGACCAGAGCGGCGAAAACGGCAGCGGGCAGCCCCCACACCCCCGGCACGAAAACGAGGGCGAGGAGGGCCGCGGACCCAGCAGCGATCACAGCGGTCGACGGGCGGCGCGCCTGCCCTCTTCGTGGGGCCGCCCCCGATGCGAACAGACGAACGCGTGGCCGGAGTGCGAGCGCTGTTGCACAAGCCGCTGCCACGGCCGCGATCACCATCACAGGTCACCTGCTTCGACCCGCACGACGATGCGGTCGATCCACCACAGTCCGGCAAGGGCCAGCGCCAGCCCCCCGCCGAGACAGCAGAGTCCTGGTGTGGTCTCGAACATGAAACCCCACGGGTCGGCTCCACTACCCCCGGACAGCACGAGGACGAAGACCGGAAGGATGGCCACCATCCGAGCGGTGGCCTGCGCTGACGCGAGCTCGGCCGCAACGACCCGATGGGTCGCCAGCTCTCCGCGGGCGCGATCGACGACCCGGTCGAGTGCGTGGGCAAGTCCTCCTCCCACGGACTGCGAGACGGCCCAGGCAGCGGCAACCCCCGCGACTGCTTGGGCACCCGGAGTGGTGCTGGCTCGGCGAAGCGCCTGAGCAACGTCGGCATCGAGCCGTGACGCAGCAACCACGGGATCCAGCCCCGGCCACACGGACGCTGCCCGTGAGAGCGCCAACGGAGCCGGCTGCCCCGATCGAAGCTCGGAGGCGAGGGCCTCGCACGCCTCGATGACCGTCAGTCGAGTGGCGTCGGCGAGAGTGCGAGCCCGTCCACGGGCGCGCAGCCACGCAAGTGCCGCACCGAAGCCGGCGGCCAGAAGAGCCAGCACCAGCGAGGGACCTCGCAGCGCGAGCACGCACGCGAGAGCACCGACCAGGAGGAGTGGCCATGGTCTGCGCACCCGACGTCGACGCCGCGTCTCCAGGGGGACGTGCGCGCGGAAACACAGCAGGACCACCGCGCAGCTCGCGATCGTCGCAAGTGCCGTCACGTCCGCTCCAGGAGCTCGACCAGTCGGTCGGTCCCGGGCGCCTCGAGAGCGGTCCCGTCGGCTTCGAAGCGGACAGCCGATGTCGTGCGGACGAGACCGTCAGGGTGGCGTGACAGAACGGCGAGCTCACTGAGTCGGCGAACGCCGTCGCGCTCGCGACGAAGGTGAATGACCAGGTCGACACCGGACGCGAGCTGGCTGTGTGCGGCGAGCTGCGGCAGACCTGCGGCCATGGCGAGGGCCTCCACCCTGGCCGGGACATCGGCTGCGGAGTTGGCATGCAGGGTGCCGCACCCACCCTCGTGGCCGGTGTTGAGGGCTGCGAGCAGGTCGGTGACCTCGCCACCACGCACCTCCCCGACAACGAGCCGGTCGGGACGCATCCGCAGTGCCTGCCGGACCAGGGACTGCATGGACACCACCCCGACCCCCTCGACGTTCGGCCGTCGCGCCTCGAGCGCGACCACATGCGGGTGGTCAGGCCTGAGCTCGCTCGAGTCCTCGACCACGACGATGCGTTCATCGGCCGGCACCAGTGACAGCAACGCGTCCAGGAGCGTGGTCTTGCCGGTGCCGGTGCCACCCGACACCAGGAACGCGAGGCGAGACGCGACCACCCGGTGCAGGAGTGCTGCGCCTTCGTCGGTCACCGCGCCCGTAGCCACCAGACCCGCGAGGGTGAAGACGCGTCGACGCGGGACGCGAAGCGACAAGAGTGTCCCCGGCCGTGCGATCGGCGTCAGGACCGCATGCAGCCTGGTCCCGTCGGGCATCCGCACATCGACGTACGGCGTGGCGTCGTCCAGCCGACGCCCGGCTGCTGTCGCCAACCGTTGCGCGAGGCGGCGAACCGCGTGGTCGTCGGCGAACGTGACCGGGGCGCGCTCGAGTCCTCGCCCTCGGTCGACGAACACGTCCGCGTGACCGTTGACCAGGACATCCGTGACGTGGTGGTCGCGCAGCAAGGGCTCAAGAGGACCCGCACCGACCACGTCGCGAGTGAGGAGCTCGTGCACCGCAAGCACCGTGCTGTCACCCACCGGCCGGCCCTCGTCGCGGAGCGCCTCGGCAACGACGAGCGGGCTCAACGCGGCACCATCGCGGGCCAGGCGGTCGCGGACCCGCTCGACCACCTCGGGGGAGACCGTCGTCATGCCGGTGCCATTCGGGTGAGGACTTCGAGTGCTGCCTGGGCGACGGCACCGCGGCGCGCGTGCAACGGGCCAAGCCCAAGGTCGAGGTGTTCGGCCAAGCTCTTCTGCTGGTCGAGGACTCCGATGAGCTCCAAGCCAAGAGCCTCGGCGAGAGCTGCGGACGACACCGCCCCTCCCGTCTCCCTTCCGACGAGGTGCACCGACCCGGACAGCGGCGCAAACGTCGCCAACAGCCGGAGCGCAGCTGCAGCCCCCGGGACGGAGCAGCCGGCGACGAGGATGACGGCATCGCAGCGAGCCAACACCTCAGCAGCTGCCGCCGAAGCGACGCGGGGCAGATCCGCGACAACCAGGTCGTGTCCCCTGCGCGCGGCAGCGAACGCCTCGCGCACGGCGACGTCGTCGGTCTCGTCGGCGGGGCGCCCGCCCCAACCGAGCACGGCAAGACCGTCGCGATACGGCAGGGACTCCCGCAGCGCCCGCGAACCGAGGCGGCCCCGCGACCCGACCAGGTCGGCCCAGCCCACTCCGGTCTCATCCATGCCGATAATCCGCTCGACCCCGGCGCCGAGCGGGTCCAGGTCGACCAGAGCGGTGTCCCTCGACTGCGAGGCTAGCCCTGCGGTTGCGCAGGCGAGCGTGGTCGCTCCGACACCACCGGACCCGCCCACGAACCCGAGGGTCAACGCCGACCGTGCGCCACCGTCGCCGACGTCGGTGAGCCGCTCGACCAGCCAGGCTTCCGCCGCGGGCAGTGTGATCACGTCACTCGCGCCGAGGCTGACAGCAGCCCGGTAGTCGGGCTCACCGCGAGCCAGCAGGAAGACATCTGCGCGACGAGGCGGTGTCTGCGCCGCCATCGACGCAGAGAGGTCAGGCCCGACGAGTACTAGAGGTGCGGTGGCCCACTGCCGGACCGCGGAACCCGGGTCGTGCGCAACGTCGAGGACCACCCCTGCCGCCGCGGACAATCGAAGGAGGTCGTCGAGGAGGTCGGTGTCGCCCGTGACAAGGAGAGGTGCGTGCATGCCGTCGAGCCTCGCGACGGCCGCGGACACGGCAGCCCAAGCCTCGAAGCCGTTGTGGGCACACCTGCCTGTGGACACATCGGCGGTGAAAGTGGCTGGGCATGGGTGCGGCCCCTGGTCGGGGGGAGACCAGGGGCCGCAGGGCCCAAGGCTCGGGGGGGATGAGCCGGGACCCACTCACCAGCGGCGGGGGGAGCCGCTGGGCTTGATACCCGGGCATTGTGAGCCCGAGAAGTATGCAAAGGCCTCGAAAATTCGACGCGCGCCAATAGTAGCGGTTTCTTTACCTTTCCCCGCAAGGACCACTTTACGACTGAGCGCAGGGAATGGAAGCACCTCGGCACTAGACGCGCCGATCGGACCCAAGCCGCTACCAGCCAACCGGCCAACCCTCACACTTGTCCTGTGACCGACGTCGAAACCGGTCCGCCTCGTAAGCGGACACGCCGCAAGCCTGGACGGCCTGCTGCGTTCTTCGACCTCGACAAGACGATCATCGCGAAGTCGAGCACCCTCGCCTTCAGCAAGGAGTTCTACGCCGGCGGGCTCATCAGCCGGCGTTCGGTGCTCCGCAGCGCGTACGCGCAGTTCGTGTTCCTCGTCGGAGGGGCGGACCACGACCAGATGGAGAAGATGCGGCAGTTCCTCTCCCAGATGTGCACCGGATGGCCAGTTCAGTCAGTGCGGGAGATCGTCGCGGACACCTTGCACAACATCGTCGACCCGCTCGTGTACGACGAAGCGGTCGGCCTCATCGAGGAGCATCACCTCGCCGGCCGCGACGTCATCATCGTCTCCGCCTCCGGCTCCGAGGTGGTCGAGCCGATCGGCCAGATGCTCGGGGCCGACGCCGTCATCGCCACCCAGATGGAAGTCGTGGACGGCAAGTACACCGGGCAGATCGACCACTACGTGTACGCCGAGAACAAGGCCACCGCCATCCAGGAGCTCGCCGAGGCGAGGGGCTACGACCTGGCCCAGAGCTATGCCTACAGCGACTCGATCACCGACCTGCACATGCTCGAGATCGTCGGCCACCCGTTCGCCGTGAACCCCGACAAGGAGCTGCGCAAGAAGGCGACCGCCAACGGCTGGCCTGTCCTGGTGTTCACCAAGCCCGTCGCACTGCGCGGTTCGACGCCGAGCGTTCCGGCCATCGCGGTGCTCGGGCTGACCACCGCGGCAGTCGTCGGCGGCATCATCTACGTGGGCGCAAAGCGCCGCCTCGGCGGTTCGTCAAGCCCTGCCTAAACCGGGGTTGTGAGGCCGCCGGACGCGGCGTAGAAAGAGAGTGCAGAACAAAAGAAGACCCGCACGTGAGCCAGGCACCCACGCTCCGATCTACCCTTCCTACAGGGCGTTGTCCCCGGGGTTCCCGAGGCAACACAACATCGCTCGCAGCTTGGTAACCAGGTCTCACGTGTCAGCGGCGGTCGGTGCCTTCGGCACCAACCGCCGCACTTCATTCATCGCTCTTTCTTTTGCTGCGGTTTTTCCTTGGTGATCGCTGCCGCGGTGCCGTTTCCCTCGTGGTCGGCCTGGAATTTTCTTCTTAGGGCTTCGCCCATGGCCGAGCGCTTTCCTCGGCTTCAGTTCGTGTGGCCCGATCGCCCTATTCTTCGCGCGAACTACGGATTCTTTAGTGGGCTGGCATTCGCTCCGGCGGCGTACGCGCTCGCGGCGTAGAGAAGCCATGCGTGTACGCCGGCGGTGCCGCCGTCTCTGTACGCGCGGAGGTTCGACTCGTACTCGCGGCGCGATGCGAGATGCCCTGCCTCCGGTACGACGAGCGAGGTGGGGTCGACTCCTCGCGCCACCATGATCAGGCGCTCGAAGGCACGCGCGACGATGCCGTTGTGGGAGACGAAGGGCGCGACGGAGATGAGCTCCGCGTGAGCGACCGCGGCTGCGACGAGGGCGGGGGCGGTGGTGTCTTCGAGCAGCAGGTGGGACAGGTCGGAGAGTCGTGCAGCGCCTTGCACTGGACGCCCGAGGTCCTCGTCCGCGACCACTCCCTTCGCAGCCAGCGTGTGCAGCCGGGCAAGCACCTGGAGCGGCGACGTGCCCAGGGTCGGCGCGAGGCCGAGCAGCTCGGTGGAGACCCGGATCGCAGCCGCCGCGACCTCGTCGTACTCGCCTGCCTCCATGCGTTCGAAGACTGAGGTCGAGCCCTCGAGCACGGCGGACGCGTGCGCACCGATGAGCAAGGACTGCCCAGTCATCTCAGGGGCGGTACGACGAAGCCCGCGGTCACGCAGCATCGCGTCGATCCCGTCACGGGTCGACGCCATGCCGGAGGCGACGCCTTCGAGAGCGGCCAAGCGGGCAAGGGGATCCACGAGAGGGACCCTAAGCGGCGGGCCCCTTCGACCGCACGTCCGCGACGTGTGACATTGCTTCCCTGAGCTCGCCGAGCCACTCCTCCTCGTGCTGGCCGACCAGCCGCACACACCAGGCGAGCGCCTCGGAGCGGGACCGCGCGACGCCTGCGTCGACGAGGGTGTCGAGGACCAGCCGCTGGGGCTGGCGCAGCCGCGTCATGACGGGCGCCGAGACATGGGTCCACAGCTCATGGTGCTCGCCGACCTGCACTCCCCAGGAGACCTTGCGGTCATAGCGGTGCTCCGCTTCGCGCGCGATCTTCATCCGCGGAGCCCGGGTCTCCTCTCGGAACGCCTTCGCCCGTCCTTGCCGAGCCTCGGTCGTCTCCGCCTCGGAGTCGCCGGTCACATCAGGGACCACCAGATTGACCGTGATCTCCTCGCGGTCGATGGTGACCGTCCACCCATCGCCGCGCCACTCCTCGGGCAGCCGGCCGGTGAACCAGCCGCGCACCCGCTCAAGAGCTTCGTTTGTAATCATGTAATCAACATTACGACGCGATCTCCCGGACGCAAGGGTTCCTCAGGACTAGATTGGCCGCGATGAACGACCAGCCCCCGTCGCGCGCGCTCTCCTTCGCAGGGGTGGCCGACGCCTATGACCGGGCTCGGCCGTCGTACCCGCGTGAAGCCGCCGAGTGGCTGACCGGCAGCACGCCCCACAGTGTCCTCGAGCTCGGCGCCGGCACCGGCAAGCTCACCGACCAGCTGCTGGCGATCGGACACGACGTACTCGCAACCGACCCGCTCGACGAGATGCTCCAGTTCCTCCGGCTGCGCCACCCCGCGTGCCGCACTGCGGTCGCATCCGCCGAGAGCATCCCGGTCGCACCGCGGACCGTCGACGTCGTTGTCAGCGCGCAGGCCTTCCACTGGTTCGACGTGGACGCAGCGCTTCCCGAGATCGCGCGCGTCCTCAAGCCCGAGGGCACCCTCGCCCTGGTGTGGAACTCACGCGACGACCGCATCCCCTGGGTGCGACGGCTCGGTCGGCTGATCGACACCCCCGAGCAGGAGCGCGACCCCGCCAACGCGCTGATCGCCTCCCGGCTCTTCGGGTACGTCGAAGAGCGCACCTTCCGGTTCTGGCAGCCGCTCCGCAAACCCGAGCTGCGCGACCTGGTCCTGTCGCGGTCGAACATCGCGATCAAGACGGCCACCGAGAGACAACACGTGCTGAGGCAGGTCGACGCGCTCTACGACGAGTACGACCGCGGGCCCGACGGCTTGCTGATGCCCTACGTCACCCAGTGCTTCAAGGCTGTGGTCCGACCCGTCGTCCTGGAGGAGTCGGGGCCTATCCACCTCAACGGCGCGGTTCCTCGCCCCGGAGCGACGAGTCCGGAGCCGAAGGTCAGGGTGACGCCGGCACCCGACGAGGACGACGGCACGCCGTTGTTCAGCCTGCGCTGATAGGCGAGAACGAGGTGCACATCATCCGAAGACTCAGCTCCACGGTCGCCTGCGCGGTCACCACCTTGATGCTGTTGGTCGGCTGTGGCTCCGACGACTCCCCGCCAGCCGAATCGCTCGAGGACCCGGCTACCAGCAGCTCCGCGTCCCCGTTGGAAGGCACCTGGCAGGCCGGCCCCGTGACTCTCGAGGAGACCGTGGCCACGCTGCGGCGCCACGGACTCTCCCGATGGGCCAAGGACTACCGTGCGAATCCCCCGTTCAAGGAAGACACTCTGCTGACCCTCTTCATCAAGAGCGGCGCGTGGGACCTCTACGGCGAGTCCGGGGGCGGAGAGCCAGCGCCCATCGACTTCAACGCGGAGTACGAGATCGACGGCAACTCGGTGACTTTCCATCACTCCGATGGTTCGAACACCTACCGCTGGGAGGTCCGCAACGACGAGCTGCGACTCGAGTTCGTCGAGTCGACGCTGCCCGGCTATATGGGGATCCCGGACGAGGTGTTCCAGCGTGCCCTCTACATGACCACGGAGTTCACCAGGCAGGACTGAGGGTGTCGGCGTCCTACGCTGTGGTGCATGGCGGGATGGCTGCGATGGCTTCGTCCCGGTCAGCTCGGGACCGAGGCCGACCGGACCACGTTCCGCACGCTGCACACTGCCTCACTCGCCGCCCCCGCTCTTCGGGCCGGGCTGACGCCGTCGAGTGCTGAGAAGTCGCTGCGCCACCTCAGGGTCCTCCTCGGCGCACCCTCGGCAGCCCTCACCGACACCGAGTCACTGCTCGCGTGGGACGGCGGCTTCGACCATCACGCCGAGCAGGCTGCGAAGCTCGCGGTCGAGGCCACGACTCGAGGCGCGACCGTCGTCGAGGACGGGGCGTGTGGCGACCCGACGTGCGCCGTACGGACCGCAGTCGTCTGCCCGCTCGTCGCCGAGGACACCATCCTCGGGACTCTGCAGGTCTACGCGCCCGGCGCGAGTGCCGGCCTCGTGCGCGCTACCGAGGAGGTGGCGCGATGGGTCTCGGGCCAGCTCGAGCTGGCCGAGCTGGACGCGTCGCGCACCCGGCTGATGGAGGCCGAGGTCCGGGCCCTGCGCGCACAGATCAGCCCGCACTTCGTCTACAACTCGCTGACTGCGATCGCGTCGTTCGTACGCACCGACCCTGAGCGCGCCCGCGAGCTGTTGCTGGAGTTCGCCGACTTCACGCGGTACTCCTTCCGCAGTCACGGCGAGTTCACGACCCTGGCCGAGGAGCTCCGGTCGGTCGAGCGCTACCTCGCCCTGGAGATGGCGAGGTTCGGCGACCGGCTCGACGTGAAGCTGCGCATCGCACCCGAGGTGCTGTCGGTGACAGTCCCCTTCCTCTGCCTACAGCCGCTGGTCGAGAACGCCGTCCGTCATGGCCTCGAAGGGAAGCCGGGAGCCGGTCACATCGAGATCATCGCCGAGGACCAGGCCCAGGAGGCGGTCATCTCCGTCGAGGACGACGGAGTGGGCGAGGACCCGGAGAAGATCCGGCTGGCCCTGCTCGGCGACACCGACTCGCACGGGCTCGGCAACGTCGATGCGCGGATGCGGTCGACGTACGGCGACGAGTACGGGCTCGTCGTCGAGACCGCGCCCGGCGCAGGCACCAAGGTGACCGCGCGGTTCCCGAAGTTCGCGCCCGGAGTGACGCCATGAAGGTCCTCGTGGTCGATGACGAGAGGCCGGCGCTCGATGAGCTCGCCTACCTGCTCGGTCGCGATGACCGCATCACCAGCGTGGTCACGGCTGACTCCGCGGCGGAGGCGTTGCGGGTGCTGCAGGAGGAGCAGATCGACGCCGTCTTCAGCGACATCCGGATGCCCGGCCTCACCGGCCTTGAGCTGGCCAAGGTGCTGAGCCGCTTCACCGCGGCTCCACCGGTCGTGTTCGTCACCGCGCACGACGAGCACGCGGTCGATGCCTTCGAGCTGCGCGTCGTCGACTATGTGCTCAAGCCGGTGCGTGAGGATCGGCTCGCGGAAGCCGTGCGCCGCCTCGTCTCAGGTGGCGTCGCTCCGAAGCAAGAGGGCGACGAGCAGATCCCCATCGAGCTGGGCGGCGTGACGAGGTTCGTCCGTCGCAGCGAGGTCCGGTACGTCGAGGCACAGGGCGACTACGCCCGGCTGCACACGCCCTCCGGCAACCACCTGCTGCGCGTGCCCCTCACCACCCTCGAGGAGCAGTGGCGTGACGCCGGGTTCGTGCGGATCCACCGTTCGACGCTGGTGTCGCTTTCGCATGTTGCCGAGGTGCGCATGGACAGTGGCCGGTGCACCGTCATCGTCGACGGCGAGGAGCTGGCCGTGAGCCGGCGGCACACCAAGGCCCTTCGCGACCTGCTCGTCCGTCGGGCCAAGCCGTGACGCCCGAACGCGTCCGCGTCACCCACCCGCGGACCGTCGGTGCGCGACCTCGGCCACGCACCGCCCGCTCGGAGATCGACGCTCAGACCCAGCTCGGCGAGATCTACATGGCGTCACTGCTCCGCACCCAGCTGCGCCTCGCGCTCGTCGTACTCCTTGCGGTCGCGGTCCTGCTGGGAGGACTGCCGCTGCTCTTCGAGCTCGCGCCTGGGCTCAAGGACGTGTCGGTAGGCGGGATGCCGCTGCCGTGGGTGCTGCTCGCCCTCGCCGTCTACCCCTTCCTGCTGTTGCTGGGCTGGCTCTACGTACGTCGTGCCGAGCGCAACGAGACGGCGTTCACCGACGTGGTCGGGCGATGACATCGCCGAGCGGCATCACCGCGGTCGCGCTGGTCTCGATCGCGACGCTGGCGATCGGCGCGTACGGCTGGCGCTTCTCCCGCACGACGAGCGACTTCTTCGTGGCGTCGCGGAGCGTCCGGCCTGCGCTGAACGCCAGTGCGATCGGCGGCGAGTACCTCTCCGCAGCGTCGTTCCTCGGTGTCGCCGGACTCGTGCTCGCGTTCGGGACCGACATGCTCTGGTACCCGGTCGGATGGACCGCCGGATACCTCGTGCTGCTCGTCCTGGTCGCGGCTCCCCTGCGTCGCTCCGGCGCCTACACGCTCCCCGACTTCGCCGAGGCGCGCTTCGAGTCGCGCTCGGTCCGGCTGGTCTCGTCGCTGCTCGTGGTGACCATCGGGATCCTCTACCTGATGCCGCAGTTCCAGGGCGCCGGCTTCTCCCTGCGCACGGTCGCGGGCACTGACACCTGGGTCGGCGGCGTCATCGTCGCGTCGGTGGTGCTGGTCAATGTCTTCTTCGGCGGGATGCGCAGCATCACCTTCGTGCAGGCGTTCCAGTACTTCCTGAAGCTGACTGCGCTCCTCATCCCGGTGATGTTCCTGCTGGCCGTCTGGAACGGCGACGGTCGGACCTCCCCGGCGTCGGCGGCCCCTGCGGACTGGGCCAGCGACCTCACCGCAGCCGGCCCGTACGGCCTCTACACGACGTACTCGATCATCATCGCGACGTTCCTCGGCACGATGGGCCTGCCGCACGTGGTTGTGCGGTTCTACACCAACCCCGACGGCCGAGCCGCACGTCGTACGACGCTCGTGGTGCTTGCCCTGCTCGGCCTCTTCTACATCCTGCCTCCGGTGTACGGCGCCCTCGGCCGGCTCTATGCGCCCGACCTCGTCGCCAGCGGGGCGACCGACACGATCGTGCTCGAGCTGCCATCACGGATGGTCGACGGGACCGGCGGCACGATCCTGTCGGCGCTGACGACGGCCGGCGCGTTCGCGGCGTTCCTGTCGACGAGCAGCGGCCTGACGATCGCGGTGGCGGGCGTGATCAGCCAGGACGTCATCGGGCGGCGGCTGCCCGGGGTGCGGTCGTTCCAGGCCGGGGCGGTCGTCGCTGTCGCCGTACCCCTCGTGCTTGCGGTGGCGGCTGAGGGCGTGGGTGTCGCGCGCGCGGTGGGCCTCGCCTTCGCGGTCGCGGCCAGCACCTTCTGCCCGCTGATCGTGCTCGGTATCTGGTGGCGACGGCTGACCGACGTAGGTGCTATCGCGGGGCTGGTGGTCGGCGGGGTGCTCTCGGGCGGCGCCGTCGTCGACACGTTGCTCGAGAACACCCACAGCGGATGGACCGCCGCACTGCTCGCGCAGCCGGCTGCCTGGACGGTTCCGCTCGCCTTCGCCACCATGATCGGCGTCTCGCTCGCGACGCCTGGACGCATCCCGCCGAATGTCGGCCGCACGATGGTCCGGCTGCACACACCGGAGGCGGTCGAGCTCGAGCGCGGCTGACACCGGAGTAGACCATTGAGTATTTCTTGGTCAATCGCTCAATTAAATCTGTTCAAACGCTCAGTTCTTGTCTACGCTCGCTCGTCATGACCCCACTCACCCTCCGTGCCGGAGCGGCTGCGGCCGCGTTCACTTTCCTCGTCGCGTCGCCGGTAAGCGCTGCCCCGCCGCCGATCCAGCTCGCCCCAGCGGCGTTCTAC
>DATILB010000009.1:0-6738 GCA_035477015.1 Nocardioidaceae bacterium
TCGACCCGGACGACCCCACCCCCTACTGGCTCGTGTCCACGCGGCACCCCCGGACCCTCGCGGCCGCGGTGGCGGATGCCATCGCGGAGGCGGGGCACTAACCTGAGACCAACCCCGAACAAGGAGATCCTGCATGGCCGGCAAGGCATCCGGAGTCATCGGCCTGGTGACCACCCTCGGTGCGACCGCGGTTGCGAAGAAGGCCATCGACGCGACGTGGAAGATCGGTGCGGGCAAGAAGCCCCCGACCGACCCGACGGACCCTGACGTCCAGGCGCGCGAGGCGATGCTCTGGGCCGTGCTCAGTGGGGCCATCGTGGGCGCCGCCAAGATGTGGGCCACTCGTCGCGTGTCGAAGTCCGCCCGCAACGACCAGCGCATCCTGGCCGAGATCAAGGCCGGCAGGCGCTGACCTGACCCCTGTACGACGCGAGGCCGGTTCCCCATCGGGGAACCGGCCTCGTCGCGTGTGCGGAACTGCGCTCAGGCGCAGTCGCGACAGATCATCTTCTTGGCGTCGGCCAACTGGCTGCGGTGATGCACCAGGAAGCAGTTCATGCAGGTGAACTCGTCGTCCTGTCGTGGGCGCACCTCGACGGCCAGCTCTTCGTGCGAGAGGTCGGCGCCGGGCAGCTCGAACGACTCCGCGGCCTCAGCCTCGTCCTCGTCGACCTTCCCGGAGTTCTTGTCATGCCGCCGCGCCTTGAGCTCTTCGATGCTCTCTTCGCTGGCATCTTCCTCGGTCTTCCGAGGAGCGTCGTAGTCAGTTGCCATCTCTCAATCCCCTGCTTCGGTGTCCCAGCAGTCTCGTCAGTCGTCATCGCGCGATCAGGTGGCGCGCCGGAATCATGCACGATGTCGCCGCGAAAAGCACGGCCATTTCGCCTGTTGTCAGCAGACTCACAGAATCTTTAGCCGCGCCCCCACAACCGCTGGGGGCTGCAGGCTATTCCCTCGCCCCCGCGGCGAGGAAGCCGACCCCCTCCACAAGCGCGGAAAACTCCGCAAAACCGTCCTCCGGAGCGCAGACCACGCAGGCGAGTCCGTGAGCACCCGTGCGGAGCTCCAGGCGAGCCCCGGCCTCTTCGGCGACTAGCCCACCTGCGGCGTAGTCCCAGGCGGCCGGGCCCTCCTCGACGTACGCGTCGCACCGTCCGGCAGCCACCGAGCAGAGGTCGAGCGCGCACGATCCGGCCCTGCGGATGTCTCGAACCTGAGGCAGCAGCCGGGCGACGGCCGCACCCTGGGTCGCCCGGATGTCGCGGTCGTACCAGAACCCGGTGGCCACGAGCCGCTCCGCCATCAGCGGGGTGGGGCGCACCCGGATCGGCCGACCGTCGAGGAAAGCACCGCCACCTCGGGACGCTGCGAAGGTCTCGCCGCTCGCCACGTTGACGACAGCACCCGCCACGACGTGTTCCTCGGTCCGGGCGGCGATCGACACGGCGTACGCCGGAATCCCGTAGTGGAAGTTCACTGTCCCGTCGATCGGGTCGACGATCCAGGTGATACCCGTGCTCGAGGGGTCGGCGCTTCCCTCCTCGCCCAGGAATCCGTCTCCGGGGCGGGCTTCCGCCAGGGCTGCCCGGATCAAGCTCTCCGACTCGCGGTCGGTCTCGGTGACGATGTCGACCGTGCTGCTCTTGGTGGCGACGACGTCGGCCCCTGTTGCGCGGCGAGCGCGGACCAGCTCAGCGGCCTGCAGCGCCACCCGGACCGCCAGGTCGCGCAGCTCGAGGTACTCCATCAGTCCAGGCCGGCGAGGGCGGGCCGGGGAGCCGCCGGGTTGGTGCAGCAGTTGCGCGGGCAGACGTCCCACGAGGCCGGGAGCGCTCCTACTGCCGCTCGGACCGGATCCAGGCCGCTCTCGGCACGGGCCCGCTCCAGCACGAGGTCGCGGACCATCGAGACGAAGCGAGGGTCGACGCCGGCGGTTGCTGCCCGCGCGAAGTCCAACCCGAGCTTCTCCGCCGCGGCCGCCGCCTCGGTGTCGAGGTCGTAGACGACCTCCATGTGGTCGGACACGAACCCGATGGGAACCAGGACGACGCCGGTCGTCCCGCTGGCCGCGAGCTCCTCGAGACGCTCCACGACGTCTGGTTCGAGCCAGGGGGTGTGAGGAGCGCCGGACCGGGAGCAGAAGACGAGCTCGTGCGGATAGCGGTGGCCGGTCTCCTGCCGGACGCGCTCGGCGATCTCCTCGGCCACGTCCAGGTGCTGCGCGACGTAGGCCCCGCCCATGCCCATGGAGTTCCGCGGGCCGCTCGTGTCGTTCATCGGCAGAGGGATCGAGTGCGTGACGAACAGCAGCCGGGCGTCGTGCCGCGTCGACTCCTTGAGGTCCGCTAGCGCCGCCAGGGTCGAGTCCACCATCGGCTCCACGAAGCCCGGGTGGTTGTAGTAGTGCCGCAGCCGGTCGAGCCTCGGGGCGCCGTCGACCTCAGCCACGGCGTCGTGCAGGTTCTCGCGGTACTGGCGGCAGCCGGAGTACGACGAGTAGGCGCTGGTGAGCAGGCACGCGGCACGTGTCACGCCGTCATCACGCATCTGCTGCAAGGTGGCCGCGAGGTACGGCGCCCAGTTCCGATTGCCCCAGTAGACCGGCAGCTCAAGCCCGTTGCCGCGGAAGTCCTCCTGCACGGCCGCGATGAACTGCCTGTTGAGGTCGTTGATCGGGCTTCGCCCACCGAACAGGAAGTAGTGCTGTCCGACCTCCTCGAGCCGCTCGCGCGGGATGTTGCGCCCACGCGTGACGTTCTCGAGGAACGGCACGACATCCTCAGGCCGCTCGGGACCACCGAACGAGACGACCAGGAGCGCGTCGTACGGCGAGGGGTCCAGCGGCATGTGGTCCATCCTAGGGACGGGCGCCACCCTGCGTGGTGGGATGCCCCGCACAACGGGCACGGGACCTGCACGGTCCCGAAAACCGGTTCGAGCTAATTGCAGGAACCACCTAAAATCAGTAGGTGATCACCACCTACCGACGCGTCCTCGGCCTGCCCGGGGCCTTCGCCATGTCCCTGAGTGGGCTGGTCGCGCGGCTGCCGATCTCGATGATCAGCCTCGGCCTGGTGGTACTCATCTCGGGCGAGACCGGCTCGTACTCGTTGGCCGGCGCGGTGACGGCGTCCTACATCGTGGCCAGCGCGGTCTGCTCGATCTTCCTCGCGCGCCTGATGGACCAGTTCGGCCAGGCGGCGGTAATCCTGGTCAGCCTCATGGTCTCGATGGTCGCCCTGGTTCTCACGATGGTCGCCGTCGAGGAGCACTGGGCCTCGCCGGCAGCTCACCTGCTTGCTGCCGTCTCTGGGGCCACCCTGCCGCTCGTCGGCTCTGCGGTCCGGGCGAGGTGGTCCCACCTCGTGTCCGACAAGGCGCTGCTCCAGACCGCGTTCGCGGTGGAGGCGGTCATCGACGAGGTCGTGTTCGTGCTCGGCCCGACCCTGGTCACCCTGCTCGCGACCGGCGTTCATCCGTTGGCTGGCCTGACCGCCGCGATCGTCGCAGCCGTGACGGGCACCCTGGCCTTCGTCTCGCTACGGTCGACGGAGCCGCCTCCCTCAGGGCGCCACGAGCGAGGCCACGCCGAGCCGATGGGCTGGACCGCACTGGCTCCGCTGGCCGTGGCCGCCGCGTGCATGGGCATCCTCTTCGGCGGCTGCGAGGTCGCGACGGTGGCCTTCGCGGACGAGCACCACCACAAGGCGATCGCCGGACCGTTGCTGGCGATCTGGTCGCTGGGCAGCCTGCTGTCCGGGGTCGCGGTCGGGCTGATCCGGTGGAAGGCGAGCAATGCCACGCGCTTCCAGCGTGCGCTGCTGGCGCTCGGCACCCTGCTGGTGCCCCTCCCCTTCATCGACAACTTCTGGCTGCTGGCGGCCGCGCTGTTCCTCGCCGGGTGGTGCATCTCCCCCGGCCTGATTGCCGCGGTCTCCATGATCGCGGAGACGGTGCCCAGGGCCCGGCTGACCGAAGGAATGGCGGTCTTCTCGACGGGGCTGATGGCGGGAGTCGCGCCCGGCGCCGCGATCGCGGGGTGGGTCGTCGACCGGCACGGCGCATCAGCGAGCTACTGGGTTCCGGTCGCGGCCGGCTTCATCGGCGCTGCACTGGCCTTCGCGACCTCAGCCCTGCGCCGCCCAGCCCCGACGCTCGAGTCGCACCGTGAGCCCGTAGACGTCTAGGCCGTGCGGCAGGGGGTTCGCTGGTCCGAGCGAGGCCCCTTCGAGGGACGGGGACCAATAAGCGAGCAGCTGGACCAGGAACGCCTGGCCGAGGAAGATCGCCAGACCTGCGCCGGGACATCCCTGGGGACCGTGGCTGAAGAAGTTGAACAGCCAGCTGTCCCCCGCATCGCCGGACGCCCACTCGCCTGGGGCGAACTTGTCGGCGTACGACACCCGGTCGCGGTTGCGGTGGTTGAACAGGTTGTAGATCAGCACCTGCGTCCCTGAGGGCAGCACCTCACCGCCCGGGAAGGCCACGTCGCGGGTGGTGACTCGGCCGAAGAGCGGCGTGGTGGGCCACAGCCGCATCGCCTCGAGGATGCACCCGCCGAGGTAGTCAAGGGAGGCGATGGCGTGCGGCTCGGTCAGGTCCCGATCGCTCAGCTCGGCGCGTACCTCGTGCAGCTGCTCCGGATGCGTGGCCAGCAGCGCCAGCGTGCGCATGAGGTTCAGTGCGAGTGTGTCCCCCATCGCGAAGAGCCAGTGGATGACCTGCTCCGTGACGCGGGTCGCGTCGTCGTGGGGTGCCTTGGCGAACAGCCCCACCAGGCTGTCCGGGTCAGGCTCGTCGACGTACCGCTGCAGGTGGGCGACGAAGTCGTCGTACCCGTCGGCGGGCTTGCCGGGTGTGTTGTTACCGGCCGCCATGAGCGCCTCGAGCCGTGACGTCAGCTCTCGGTCCGCGGCCGCTGACTCCCCGAAGACCACCCGCCGGGTGATCCGCTGAAAAGCGTCGTTGAGGTCGTGCCACCGGATGCCGTCGTACTGGCCGACCTCACCGAGCTCGTCGGCCGCCTCTGCACAGATCTCCAGGAAGGAACCGGCCAGCGGGTGGAGCGGCTGGCCGGTCGAGAGCACGGCCTCGGCGAAGGTACGTCGGTTCCGCCACAGGTCGCCACGGGAGATCGTCAGCGCGTGCGGCTGGAACGCAGTCATGCCCTTCTTCTTGGCGTCGGGGTCAGAGGCGAAGGGGTCGGGTGACCCGCCCAGCACGAACTCGATGTCGGCGGGGGCGTGGAGGAGCAGCGCCTCGTCCTTGACCACGCGCACGTAGAACGGGCCGGGTCCGTGCCGTCGGACGAGCCCCTCGACGAGCGAGAAACCCATCGCCTCAGCCTTCGCCAGCGACGCCACCTTGGTCGGGAGCTCCCGCTTCTTGAAGAGCCCCTGGATCACGTTGGGCACGCCGATCTGGGCGGTGAAGCGGACCCCCTCGACGATCGACGCGTGCCGGAAGTCGGCTACCACGGCATGTACGCCTTGACGGTGTCCGCCAGCCGCGAGACCGGGTTCTTGCCGTCGGGCAGCGGAGCGCCCAGCTCGGGCCACGGCGCGAAGACGCGGTCCACGTCACCGATGACCGACTCGAGCTCCGGGTAGTGCCGCAGCAGCACGTCCTTCATCGACGTCTCGTTGACCCAGTCGAACCCGATCTGGGTGTACACCTCCGGCCGGAAGTCGGTGGTGAAGAAGCGGTCGCTCTTGAGCCGCCGCGACGCCATCAGGATGAAGATCCTGAACGCCGTGTCGGAGAAGCCGAACCCCTTCGGCGGCTTCTCGGCGTACATCCCGACCTGGAGGTCGACGCTGTCGATGTCCCCCTTGTAGAGCTCAGCGATCTCCTTGGCCCAGATCTTGTTGGGGGTGAGCTGGTCGAACGACTTCCGGCGGGGCATCCGCAGTGCCTGTCGGAAGTCGTTGTAGCGCGGCACGCCCCGCTCCCGGTCGCGCACGATGTCCAGCGTGGCCAGGTCGGTGACCTGACCGTCGAGCCGGACGAGCTTGCGCAGGGCGTTCGGGTAGTTGTGCAGACATACCGCTCCCGCGCTGGCCATGCCGAACGAGTACCAGAGGTCACCCATCTCGTACTTGTCCATGAAGTCACGTGTGAAGCGGCCCTGGATGTCGGTGAAGTCTCGTGTCTCGACCAGCTTGCCGGTCTCGAGCCGATGGAAGGCCCACTCGTCAGGGATGAGTGGGTGCATCCGGTAGACGGAGACGAACTCCTCGGTCAGGGAGAAAGGAGCGGAGTGGTGGTCCATGGGCGAGCCGACGATGCCGCTGATGGCCTCGCTGTCGCTGATACGCCCGACCCGGTCCTTGAACTGCTCGCCCAGGGCGCCGTACCAGTTCGCGTTCATGCCGATCTGCAGGGCCGGGTGCCTCAGGACACAGGTCGTCCACTCGACGGTGTGGATCTTGGCGATCAGGGCCGCGACGACCAACCACGCCACTTCGAAGAGCCGCTGGTCGTCGAAGCTCGGGTAGGCCTTCTTGAGCGCGTCGCACACAGCGTTGTGCTCACGCGCGAAGAGCGTGTGCAGCAGGCCCATGCCGACCCACCAGTTCTCCCGCATGCCGGTGACGTCAAGGCCAGGCTCGTCGGGGCTCGCGCTCGGTGGCAGCCGCCCGTCGTCCTGCACCTTGACCTTGCCGTCGACGAAAGTGCGGACCTCCTCCTGGCGGTCCGGGCCACTGCCGTAGATCTGCGATGCGTCCCACCAGTGCG
>DATILB010000010.1:0-4449 GCA_035477015.1 Nocardioidaceae bacterium
GCCGCCAGCCGAACCGCTCCAGGTCCGGCACCTCCTGCAGCGCGCTCACCGAGCCCAGACAGAGCCACGCGATCGGGCGGACCTCAGGCGGGATGCCGAGCAGGTCTTGCAGGAACTCCTCGCGATAGAACGACACCCAGCGCACCCCGAGCCCCTCGGCGGTCGCGGCGAGCCAGAGGTTCTGGATGGCGAGGCATGCCGAGTAGAGACCGGCGTCCTTGATCGCGTGCCGGCCGAACACGTGCTGCTGGAACGCCGTCCGGGTCGGTACGTCGTCGACGAGCACGAAGTCCCAGGGCTGGCTGTGTCCGACGCTCGGGGCAGCGTGGGCGGCACTCAGCACCCGCATCAGCTGCTCGGACGGGACAGGCTCGCCGGTGAACTCGGCGCGTACGTCGCGGCGGCGGTTGATGACGTCGTAAAGGTGCTGTGGCATGGCGCAGCGGACCCTAGCAACACGCGAGCCAGTGACGACCTCCGGAGGCTACCTCTTCGCGCCGAGCGTGATCGTGACGGTGGGCGAGCAGAACACTGTGTTGCCCGCCCGGTCCGTCGCTTTGTAGATGAGGGTGTACACCCGGTCGATCTTGTAGCGCTCCGCCCGGACGGATCCCGACCGGTCGTCAGTGGTGACACTCCAGCCCACCATGTCGTTCGGCACGTCGTCCGGACCGAGCCCGGCATCGGCCTGACTGCTCGCGAAGGAGAGCAGCTGGATCGTCGGGGCCCCGTTGGCGTCGGTCGCCGTGATCGTGACACTCACGTCGATGAGCTTGTGGTTCGGCGGCTTGGTCCACTTCGCGGGCGTGGTCGTGCACGAGAGACTCGGCGCCGTCACGTCGTACACCACGGTGTTGTCGGTGCTCGTCGACGTCCTGCTCGTGTTGCCCGTCGCGTCGCTCGCAACCCCCTCGGGCAGACTTGCCCGGACCGTCCCCGAGGCGGTCATCCCCGACACTGCCACCGTGTAGGTCGCACCCGACCCGGACACCTGCGCTGATGTCGCGCCACCAGTCCCCGACAACGTCACGTCGGAGTCCGTGAAGCCGGTCACCGGCTCATCGAACAGGACCGTGAACACGATAGGCGACGTCCGCGTGGGATCCGCCTGCGTCGATGCTTGGTTCACAGTCACGCGCGGCCTGGTCACGTCCGGGTCATAGGTCACGGTGTTGTCGGTACTCGTCGACGCCGTGCTGGTGTTCGCAGCTGCATCACTCGCCGCATCTGCCGGCACGGTCGCGATGACGGTCCCGGGCTGGGTCATCCCCGAGACCGAGACCGTGTACGTCGCACCGGTCCCGCTGACCTGCGCCGTCGTCGCTCCCGCCGTGCCGGACAGCGTGACATCGGAGCCGGCGAAACCCGTCACCGTCTCGGAGAAGGCCACGGTGAACAAGATCGGCCCGCTCGCCGTCGGATCCGCCTGCAGCAGTGCCTGGTTCACCGTCACGCTCGGCGACTCGGCATCAGGCGCATAGGTGACGGTGTTGTCCGTGCTGGATGACGCGACGCTGTCATTGTTGGCCGCGTCGATCGCGGCACCCGTCGGCACGGTGGCGATCACGGTCCCCGGCTGGGTCATCCCCGACACAGCCACCGTGTACGTCGTACCAGAACCGGAGACCTGCGCCGTCGTCGCGCCCGCAGTCCCCGACAACGTCACGTCGGAGTCCACGAACCCCGTCACCCCCTCCGAGAACACCACGTCGAATGTGATCGGCGAGGTCTGCGTCGGGTCGTTCTGAGTCGAGCCCTCGTTCACCGTCACCGTCGGAGGTGTCGTGTCCGTCGGTGTCGTGTCGGGCGCGGCATAACTGATGACCACCCGGCCATCCTCGGCATTGGCACCCTGCGTCACCGAGGGGTTGGTTGCTGTCGTCACCACGTAGCTGGAACCGCCCCCACCCCCGCCGCCGCCACCGGTGTCGGGCGCGATGGCCGCACCGGTGCCGCCCCCACCGCCGCCGTACCAGCCACCACCCCCACCGCCGCCCGGGGGCGCGGCCGCGCTGGCTTCGCCACCGATGCCTCCGATCCCGAGGTCCCCCGCCCCACCTTGAGCAGGGTCTGGAGTCGTGGTGCCTAGCCAGAAACCACTGTGCCCTCCGACCCCTCCGGCGGATGATCCAGGCTGACCACCCTGGCCAGCGGGAGCTGATCCGCCGACTGTGCCGGCGGTCCCGGCGCTCCCGCTGTCGCCGCCTTTTCCAAGGGCACCGTTGCACGCCCCGTCGCTGCACAACGTCTGGAGCCTGCCGGCGCCTGCGCCCCCGCCGCCTCCAGCAACGAGGAGACGGGCCTCGAGGCCAGCACCGGCTGGCCGGAGGTCGGTAGCACCCCCTCCGCCGTAGGAATCACCTGCAGAGCGGCCGCCACCGTTGTAGCCCCCGCCTTCCGTGCTCCCGACACCCCCGAGGTTCAGGTCGTACGTCGTGCCCGGGCTCAACGCCAGGGTCGCTGTCACATGCGCGCCTCTGCCAGCGATGGTCCCCCCGCCACCGCCCGCAGCTCCGTACAGGTCGAAGGTCGCGCTCGTGACATCGTCGGGAACGGTCCATTGCAGCGTGGTTCCGCTGCCGGGGTCGAAGGTGCAAGTGACGATGGTCTCGACGATGATGCACGGGTCATCGACGGCGTGGGCCAGCGAAACGGGTGCCAGCGCCGACACCACAAGGACCGACGCGATCGACGCACGGATGGCAAGGGACATCGGCCCACCTCTCGACGAGCCCTCCCCTCGCTACACCTCACCAAGAGTTCCCTCGAACGTCCATGGCTCAAGCAGGTGGTCAGACTCGTCCGTGCGGAGAAACTAGAACGTGTTCCACTCCACCGTCTACAGTTGCCCGATGAGCAAGACCGCGTCCCTGGTGCGGATCACGGTGGCCTACACCGTGGCGATCAGTACTGCCGTCGGTTGGCTGGCGTGGGGCCCTGACACCGGCCGGTTGTGGCTAGACGGGTTCCTGGCCGACGTCGTCGCCACCATCGTCATCTTCGGCTTCAGCCGCGCGTACCAGAACTCGAGCTTCTACGACGCCTACTGGAGCGTGATCCCGCCACTGCTGATTCTCTACTGGTGGATCGAAGCAGGCGCGGATCACGCCCGCCTCTTGCTGGTGGCCGGAGTCGTACTGCTGTGGGCCGTCCGGCTCACTGGCAACTGGGTCTACTCGTGGCCCGGGCTCCACCACGAGGACTGGCGCTACCCACTGCTCAAGCAGAAGGCCGGCCGGTGGGAAGCCGTCGTGGACTTCGCTGCCATCCACTTCATCCCGACGGTCCAGGTCTTCCTGGGCACCATCCCGGCGTACGTCGTGGTCACGCACACCGACCGGGAGGTAGGGGTGCTCGACGTCGTGGCGCTGGCCGTCGGTGTCGGCGCGGTGACGCTCGAGCTCGTGGCCGACCTCCAGATGCATCGCTTCGTGCGCGAGCGCCAGCCCGGCCAGGTGATGGACCGCGGGCTCTGGGGCTGGTCGCGGCACCCGAACTACCTCGGCGAGATCAGCTTCTGGCTGTCGCTCTCACTCTTCGGAGTCGCAGCATCGCCCGAGAACGCGTGGTGGTTGTTCATCGGACCGGTCGCGATGCTCGCCATGTTCCTCGGTGCCAGCATCCCGATGATGGAGGAGCGCAGCCTCGAGCGACGGCCGCAGTACCAGGCCGTCATCGACCGCGTCCCGAAGCTCGTCCCCCGGCCACCCCGCAAGGTGAACGTGTGAGCCGCAAACGAGTCGTCGTCGCCGGCCTCGGCGACAGCGGCCTCCTCACCGCCATCCACCTCTCCCGCCACGTCGAGGTCGTCGGCATCTCCGCCAAGGAAGCGCTGGTCAGTGGCCAGGAGCTCGGCGTCCGGCTGAGCCGCCCCGACGACTGGGCGCAGGACTACTGGATCTCCTTCGACCGGTTCCGCAGGCTCGACCGGGTCCGCCGCGTGCATGGGTCGCTCGCCGCCCTGGACCTCGAGGCACGCACCGTCACGGTGCACGGTCCCGACGGCATCTTCCTGATCCAGCCGTACGACGTACTCGTCATCGCGACCGGCGTCCGGAACGGCTTCTGGAGGCAGCCGACTCTGCAGTCGACCGACGAGGTCGGCACGGACCTCCGCGAAGCCCACGAACGGCTCGCGGCCGCGGACTCGGTCGCCGTGATCGGTGGCGGAGCAGCAGCGGTCAGCAGCGCCGTCAACCTGGCGACGACCTGGCCCGACAAGGCGATCCGCCTGTACTTCCCCGGCGACCACGCGCTGCCGCAGCACCACAAACGCGTCTGGCGCCGCGTACACACCAGGCTCCTCGAGCAGGGAGTGACGCTGCACCCGCAGCACCGGGCCGTGGTGCCCGACGGGTTCGCCCTGGACCGCATCACCAGCGAACCCGTCGAGTGGAGCACCGGCCAGCCGGCGACGACCGTCGACGCAGTGCTGTGGGCGATCGGCAG
>DATILB010000011.1:0-4751 GCA_035477015.1 Nocardioidaceae bacterium
GAGTCTCATGAGCGAAGCAGGAATCGCACATCTCTTCGACCGTGTCCGCGAGGTGCGCGAGGGGAACTGTCGTCAGTTTCCCCCTGAGAACCTGCGCGACGCCCTGCCAAACATGACCTTCACCATCCCGGGCAAGACGACGTTTCGTCACAGCACCCTCGCGGTCATCGGACAGGTGATCTCAGCCGACAAAGGCCCTGCCTACGCGCACGCCGGAGACGACGTCTTGGTCAGGACCGATTTCGATTCCCCGTCAGCTGCCGAGCGCACAGTCGATGTGCACATGAGCGTCGACGAGACGTACGGGCAGGAAGAGCCTCTCGACAGCGTGATGTTCCGAATGGGCTTGCTCAACTCGCGTGAGCCGGCCCTGTTCATCGACGGACTGGCGGGCCTCGGGCGGATCGTGGCGGTTCTCGATACCCGGCACAGCCGCCATCACGGGGACGAACTGATCCCGGCCGAGCAGGGTGCCCTCCTGGGTCGCATCGATGCGGACGGCGCACTGAGCTTCCCCGGACTGGTGAACGAGGTCGAGTTCGTTGCTCACCTCTCCAGTCTCGACGCGTTCCGAGCAGCTGCCGCGGAGCCTGCTCTGGTGGTCGAGATCGACTACACAGAGCCCGACGAGCCGGAAGACCGGCCGTAGGTCACTTCGAACAGCCGCGGCTCGTCCGAGGCCTGAGTACGAGTGCGGATGTGCCCAACCTGCTGCGACGCCACGATTGTTGGCATGACGACCCCCACCGCCCGCGGCCACTTCGGCGCAACGCTCCTCACCGCCGGCTTGGCGGCGGCTGCAGCCATGTTTGCCATCGCGCTGGTCGCGTTCATCAACTCCGGAGGGCTGCTTGGGGACGAGTGGGCTTGCGAGCAAGGCAAGGCCCCGGCAACGAACGAGGTGGGCGGGTCCAACTGCTTCGACGAGGGCTCGACCCTCCCGAAGGGCTTCACCTGGGACGTCGGCGGAAACCACCGGCTGCCCTGATCGGTCAAAGGGCTTGACCTTGCACTCGGGTGCAAGGCCTACGGTCGCGGAATCGACCGAAGCCTCGGTCCCGACCAGAGGAGCTAGCCATGGGCACCTTCACTCGCAACAACACCGAGCTCGCAGTCGACATCGAAGGCGCCGGTCAGCAGCACCGCGCCGAGGCCGGCGGGATGACCATCGCCCTCGAGCGCTGGAATGCCGGTCTCGACACGGCCGAGTGGTTCGCCGAGCTACCGGGCGGTGCCTGCCAGGAGCCGCACTGGGGCTACTGCCTGAAGGGCAAGGTCACCATGCGCTACGCCGATGGTCAGGCCGATGTGATCTCGGCTGGTGATGCCTACTACATCCGTCCCGGTCACAACGCGCACGTCGACGAGGATGCCGAGTTCGTCGAGTTCACTCTGGCGGACCAGACGCCCGGCATCAACACTGTGGATCTCGAGCCAATCGCCGCCAAGGTCGGCGCTTAGCGGGTCGCCTTCTGGGACTCCTCGGCGCGGACCAGCAGAAACGACTGTTCGATCTCGTTGGAGGTCAGCGACGCTGCCTCGCGGAACGACGCCGCCGCCTCGGCATGGCGACCGGACCGTGCGAGCAGGTCGCCGCGCACACTGGGCAGGAGGTGCGAGCCGGCAAGCGCACGCTCCGGGAGGCCATCGAGAATGGCGAGGCCTGACTCCGGGCCGAAGGCCCGTCCGTGCGCGACGGCTCGGTTGACCTCCACGATCGGGCCGGGCGCGGCCTCGGCGAGTACGTCGTACAGCCGCGAAATGGCAAGCCAGTCGGTTTCCTCGGGTGTCCCTGCGCGGGCGTGCCGGGACGCGATCGCTGCCTGTAGGTAGTAGCGACCGACGGCCTTCCCGCGCGCGGCGAGCTGTTCTGCGCGTTCCAACGCGGCCATCCCGCGCCGGATCAGGAGCTCGTCCCAGAGGCTGCGGTCCTGATCATCGAGCAGTACCGGCCGGCCTTCGGCGTCAACGCGGGCAGCGGCGCGAGAGGCTTGCAGTTCCAGCAGCGCCTGCAGCCCATGCACCTCCGGCTCGTCCGGCATCAGGTCGGCGAGCATCCTGGCCAGCCTGATGGCCTCGTTCGTCAGCTCGGGCCGCATCCAGTCGCTGCCCGCGGTCGCGGTATAGCCCTCGTTGAAGATCAGGTAGACCACGGCCATCACATCGTCGAGGCGGTTGGCCCGCTCGGCGCCGACGGGGAGCTCGAACTCCACGCGGCCTTCGCTGAGCGTCTTCTTGGCCCGGGAGATCCGCTGCCCCATCGCGGTCTCGGAGACGAGGAAGCCCCGGGCGATCTCCGAGGTCGTCAACCCACCCGTCAGGCGAAGCGTCAGTGCGGCCCGCGACTCCGGGGTGAGCTGCGGGTGACAGCACAGGAAGATGAGCCGGAGGACGTCGTCCTCGATGAAGTCCACCTGAGTGGTGAGGTCGGGCATTCCGTCCTCCTCCCTCAGGCCGTGACCGAGCTCCTGTGTCTTGCGTCGCAGGTTGTCAGCCCGCCGGAAGGTATCGACGGCGCGACGCTTGGCGGTCGTCATCAACCAGGCGCCGGGGTTGGCCGGGATGCCTTGGGTGGGCCAGCTCTCCAGCGCGCTCACCAGCGCGTCCTGCGCCAGGTCCTCGGCGAGGTCCAGATCCCGGGTCATCCGGGTCAGTGCGCCGACCAGCCGAGCGGACTCGTCACGCCAGGTGGCGGTGATCGTCTCGCCAGTGGTCTCGGCCATGCGGCCAGCCTAGGGCCGGCCGCACGACCGTTCTGAGCGAGTGTGCTCAGGCGTCGGACGCCTCAGGCGGCGCCTCCGAGATCTGACGAAGAGTGGCGACCATCTCGCATTCGGGCCAGTACTTGGCGTGCAGCTCGGCGAACTCCTGCTGCCCGGCGATCGCGGCCTCCAGGCTGTCGTACTGAAGCAGCGCCCACCCGCCGACGACCTCCTTCGCCTCGGCGTACGGGCCGTCGACCCGCGTCGTCTCACCCTTGCGGACCACGAAGTTCACCGCGTCCTCGGTGCCGAACAGACCACCCCCATCGAGGAAGTGACCCCCCTGCGCCTGCTCACCGATGTAGGTGTCCATCGCGTCGAACAACGCCTGGGGCGGCGCGCCGATGCCCTCTTCCATCTTCACGAAACCCATGAACCGCGGCATTGCCTTGCTCCTCAACCTTGGGGCCTACCGCTGCTCGGTGGCCGACTCACCCATACGTCGAACGACATCCTTCGCCTTCGACATCGTCTACGGAAGGTTTTTTCGCGGGGCGCCAAGAACCTTGGTGTACGGCACCTGGGATCCTTGGCGGCGTGAGTCTTGTCGCGAAGCAATCAACCGTTCGTTGGCTCGCACCCTTCCTCGCCGATCTTGCCTGCGTGCTGGTCTTCGCACTCGCCGGAAAGGCCTCCCACGACGGGGACGAGTCGGACTCGGCATTGGTGCTCGCCATCGCGTGGCCCTTTGCCTTGGCCGTTGCGTGCGCGCACTGCACCTTGATCCTGCGCGGGCGGGCGACGAGCCGCCTGTGGCCCGAGGGCGTGCTGGTGTTCGCTGTGACATACGCACTTGGCATGCTCCTGCGCGCCGTATCAGGCCGTGGGCTTGCTCCGGCCTTCCTAGTTGTAGCCGCGCTGTTCCTGGCTCTGACCATGTTGGGTTGGCGAGGCATCGTGCGGCTCGACGCCAAACGCCGAGAAGCTCGAGAGTCGACCTGACGTGGCCGAGTAGAAATTCAGGTAGTCCTACCCTCCCGGCCGGGAGCGTCTTCACCCAAAGTTGTGGCAGTGCTCTTGGGAGGGAGACCTGATGTTGCGTATCGAGTTGCGGCGCGGAGGCAGCGCAGCGCTTGCGGAGATGGTGGCGGAAGCGTCCAGGTCCGGTGAATACCGGTCGCCATGGCTGCGTGATCCGAGAGTCTGGCACCACTTCAAGGACGATGCCGAGATCCTGCGAACCTTGCAGCGGCAGTGGAGCACCGAGCTCGGGGGCGCCCTGTTCGCTGCGATCCACAACGGCGACGGCGATCTGTCGACCGACGTGGCGCTGGCCTACACAGATGCCCTGGCCCGGCTGCACGGGGTTTACCGCGTGCTCGAGGCCCACGCCGACCATCGCGCCATCGCGCGGGAGCGGGAGAAGGAGCGCAACCTGCTGAAGTCAGCCGGGTTGCAGTTCTCGCAGCGGGCGGTCGCCTAGTCCCCGTGGGGCCAGCCGGTTCGGGATTCGTTCGAAGCCGTCCCACTCGCTTCTCGCGTTGTGACACACCCGCGCGTTCTCGATATCTAGCTTCCACACGGAGCACTAGGTACCGGACTTCTTCGTCGGCGCCGGGTACGGGGTCTTGCCCTGAGCGAGGGCGTCGGTGAGCTGCTCGATGCGACGGGTGCGGGTCTCCGGGCGCACGGCGGTCTGGATGCGATTGAGGAAGGCGAAGCGGTTGCGGCCGTCCAGCGCGGCGTAGACGTCGGTGAGGTCGCGCGCGGCCAGGGCGGCGGCGAGGTCGTCGGGCACCACTGCGGTGGCCGGGCTGTCGTAGGCGGCGTCCCAGCGACCGTCCGCCTTCGCCCTCTCCACCTCGGCCAGGCCGGCGGGGCGCATCCGCCCCTCGGCGGTGAGCCGCGCGATGCGCTCGCGGTTGATCTTCGACCAGACGCTCTTCGCGCGCCGCGGGGTGAACCGCTGCACGTACCACTCGTCGTCGAGCCGCCGGGCGATGCCGTCGATCCAGCCGAAGCAGAGCGCCACGTCCACGGCCGTCGTCC
>DATILB010000012.1:0-17027 GCA_035477015.1 Nocardioidaceae bacterium
CGGCCATGAGCCCACCGTAGTCGGATCCGCGCTCATCCGACGCCGTGGGTAGGGATCAGCTCGGTGCTCTCGATGGCGAGCAGCAACGCGCCGATGACGGACGCGCGGTCGCCGAGCTCTGCGGCCACGACGGCGGTGTTGGCGGCGACCGTCGGCAGGACATGTCTACGTAGCCCGACCCGCACGGAGTCGAGCAGGATGTCGCCCGCATGGACCATGTCGCCGCCCACGACGATGGCGCTCGGGTTGATCAGGTTCGCCAGCATCGCGAGGCCCCAGCCGAGGTGCAGTCCGGCTTCCTCGAACGTACGCAGCGCAGCGACGTTGCCATCGTGCGCGGCCCGGACCAGTACGTCGATCGTGGCGCCGGGGAACTGGTCAGCCAGCATCGCCTCAGCCATGCCGACCGACGTGTAGGCCTCGAGACATCCCCTGCTCCCGCACCGGCAGAGTGGGCCCTGGTCGTCGATCGTCAGGTGCCCGATCTCGCCGGCAGTGCCAGCCGCTCCCCGGTACAACGAGCCCCGCACGATCAGTCCGGCGCCGACACCGCTCGAGACCTTGACGAAGACCATGTTCGAGTGGCCCGAGCCCGCACCGACGCGGTATTCCGCGAGCGCGCCGAGGTTGGCGTCGTTCTCGACGTACGTCGGTGCACCGAACCGTTCGGAGGCGGTCTCGCTCGCCATCACTCCGACCCATCCCGGGAGGATCCCCGACGCCATCACGACGCCGTCGTCGTTGACCGGCGCCGGCAGGCCCATGCCGACGCTGACGACCTCGTTGGCGGATCGCTCGAGGGAGGCCAACAGGGCCTCGAGCAGGAGAACGGCGAGGTCAAGACCGGCGGTGTGCGGGTGGTCGGATGCGATGGGCTCCGTGCGCTCGGCAAGAACCACCCCGGCGAGGTCCCCGATGGCAACGCGGACGTGTCGGTGGCCGAAGTCCACGCCCACGACGAGGCCGGCGTTGCGCGAGATGCTCACGGCCATGCCTCGGCGACCGCTGCCGACCACGGTGTCCACCAGGCCCGCTTTCGACAGGTCGCGCACGATGTTGGACACGGTCGCCGGTGCGAGCTGGGTGGCGCGGGCGAGCTCAGCCTGGCTGACGGGGGAGCCGCCCCCGCTCTGCAGCTCGGCCATGACCCGGCGCTGGTTTGCTGCGCGCAGCGAGGCGGTCGACCCCGGGGCTGGGTGCGCAGACATGGGAGCAATCTAAGGGCTAGCAGGGGATAGACGTCAAGAGTTGGCGTCTAATCGGCGGTCAGGTCACAGTTTGGTGAACTAATGTTCAAGTCTTGACGATAAGCGTGTGACCTAGCACACTTCCTCAGAAGTACAGGCCTGGGCGCCGTTGACGTCCTGAACCGAGGAGGAACCGTGGCAGCAGTACCCATCCGCCGGGCGGCGCACCTGACCGTCGCAGCCGTCATCGCTGCGGGAGGACTCGCGGGTTGTGGCGCAAATGACGAAGGCGGCGGGGGCGACGGAGGTGGCGCCACGATCGCGCTGCTGTTGCCCGAGACGAAGACGACGCGCTACGAGGCGTTCGACAAGCCACTCTTCGAGGACAAGGTCGAGGAGCTCTGCGCCGACTGCAACGTCGCCTACTTCAACGCCAACGGAGACGACGCGACGCAGCGCCAGCAGGTCGATACCGCGATCAACCAGGAGGTCGACGTCATGGTGCTCGACCCGGTGGTCACCGACTCTGCGGTCGCGATGACCGAAGACGCGCAGGCAGCGGGCATTCCGGTGATCGCGTACGACCGGTTCATCGAGGGCGCGGACTACTACATGTCCTTCGACAACGAGAGGGTCGGCCAGTTGCAGGCCGAGGCGCTCGTCGAGGCGATGGGCGACAAGGGCAGCATCCTGATGCTGAACGGCTCACCCACCGATCCCAACGCCGGCCAGTTCAAGTCCGGTGCACACAGCGTGCTCGACAGCAGCGGCGTGAAGATCCTCAAGGGTGGCGAGTACGACAACCCCGACTGGAGCCCGAACAACGCCCAAGACTTCGTCGCGGACAAGCTCAGCGTCTTCGACCCGTCGCAGATCAACGGCGTGTACGCCGCTAACGACGGTCAGGCCGGTGGCGTGGTCGCTGCACTCACGGGTGCGGGCGTCGCCGTGGATGCCCTCCCGCCGATCACCGGTCAGGACTCCGAGCTCGCAGCCATCCAGCGGATCGTCGCGGGCGAGCAGTACATGACGATCTTCAAGTCGTACTTCATCGAGGCCGCCAAGGCTGCCGAGGTCGCCGTCCAGCTGGCCAACGGCGAGGACGTGACGGGCACGACCGACTTCCAGGGTGTGGCGTCGTTCATCTTCGACCCGGTCGTGGTGAAGCAGGACAACGTCAAGACCGAGATCGTCGACTCCGGGCTGTTCAGCGTCGAGGACATCTGCACCGCGGACTATGCAGATGCCTGCGCTGCTGCTGGGATCGAGTAATGACGGAACTGCTCCATGAGGTGACATCGACCAGGGAGAGCGTGCTCTCCCTGGTCGGCGTCTCCAAGCGGTTCGGCGCCGTGCAGGCGCTGACCGACGTACACCTCGAGGTGCATGCCGGCGAGGTAGTCGCCCTCGTCGGGGACAACGGCGCAGGCAAGTCGACGCTGGTCAAGATCATCGCCGGGGTCTACCAGTCCGACGACGGCATCATCAGCCTCGCCGGCGAGAAGACCGCGATCAGCTCGCCGAGCCAGGCGCAGGCACTCGGCATCGCGACGGTTTTCCAGGACCTCGCGCTGTGCGACAACCTCGATGTCGTCGCCAACCTCTTCCTCGGGCAGGAACGCCGCTCGGGCGTCTTCCTCGACGAGGTCGGCATGGAGCAGGAGTCGTGGCGGCTGCTCAAGAGCCTGTCCGCAAAGATCCCCTCGGTCCGCATCCCCATCGCCTCGCTCTCCGGTGGGCAGAGGCAGACAGTGGCCATCGCCCGCAGCCTGGTGGGTTCGCCGCGCGTGGTCCTCCTCGACGAGCCCACCGCAGCACTCGGTGTCGCCCAGACCGCCGAGGTGCTCAACCTGATCGAGCGCCTGCGCGACCAGGGGCTCGGCGTCATCCTGATCAGTCACAACATGGCCGACGTGCAGGCGATCGCCGACCGCATCGTCGTACTCCGGCTCGGCAAGAACGCGGCCGAGTTCGCCGTGGCCGAAGCGACCACCGAGCAGCTGGTCGCTGCCATCACCGGAGCGTCGGACAACGTCGTCGCAGAGCGTGCCCGGAAAGCGCAGGAGAAGGGTTCGACCCCGTGACCGACACCCAGCACTCGGTCGCAGCGGACCTCGCCGACGAACGACTCCTTGCCCCGGGCACCGGCATCGTCGGCTCGTTCCGAACAATCTCGCGACGGCTGCGCAGCGGTGAGCTCGGGTCGCTCCCCGTCGTCCTCGGCCTTCTCGTGATCTCGCTGTTCTTCTACTCCCAAGAGCCGACCTTCCTCTCGTCGCGCCAACTGGTGACGATCACCCAGGCGGCCGCGCCCATTGGCGTGATCGCCCTCGGTGTCGTGCTCGTGCTGCTCCTCGGCGAGATCGACCTCTCCGTCGGCTCGGTGAGTGGGCTCTCCTCGGCGGTTCTGGCCTGGGTGATCGTCGAGCACAGCCAGTCGCTCGTGCTCGGGCTTCTCGCAGGCGCGGGCACCGGCGTGCTGATCGGCATCCTCTACGGACTGCTCTACACGAAGGTCGGGGTCCCAAGCTTCGTCATCACACTGGCCGGACTGATGGCCTTCCTCGGACTGCAGCTGAAGGTCCTGGGCCCTAACGGATCGGTGAATCTTCCCCGTGACTCGGCGCTGTTGGACTTCGCGCGCACCAAGTACGTCGAGGGGACGGCGGCGTACATCCTGGTCGCGGTCATCGTGGTGCTCTTCGCCGCCGGTCAGATCTGGTCGATCAGGCGCCGGCGAGCCGCGAACCTCTCCGCGGCGTCGTACTCGTCCGTGGCGATCAAGGCCGGGCTGCTGGCCCTCGGCCTTGGCTACCTCGCCTACTACATGGGCATCGGCATCGCCCGCGGCTTCGGGTACCTGACTCTCTTCTTCGTCGCGCTCGTCGTAGTGATGGACCTCGTGCTCCGCAAGACGCGCTGGGGACGGCACGTCTTCGCGGTTGGTGGAAACGAGGAGGCCGCCCGGCGGGCGGGCATCAAGGTCGATCGGGTCTATATCTCGGTCTTCGCACTCACGGGCCTGTTGGCGTCCGTGGGCGGCCTCCTCTCCGCGGCCTACCTGACCTCGGTGAACCAGTCGAGCGGTGGCACGGACACCAACCTCACGGCGATCGCTGCGGCGGTTATCGGCGGCACCAGCCTCTTCGGCGGACGCGGATCGGCGTACGCCGCGCTCCTGGGGATACTGGTCCTCCAGTCGATCCAGTCGGGCCTGAACCTCCTCGGCGTCGACTCGTCTGTCCGGTTCATGGTGACCGGCGGGGTTCTGCTGCTGGCGGTAGCGATCGACTCGGTCTCCAGGCGGGCACGCTCGTCCAGCGGACGCGCTTGAATCCCGGCGGGTAAACGGCGATTCGCGGGACGCAGACGGGTCCCGCGCGGGACCATCGTGGTGTGCAGGCAGACGCGACGCGCGCGGCCGACTGGTACGACGACCCCGAGAACCCGGGTCGGCTCCGGTACTGGAATGGGTCTGCGTGGACCGATCACCGGGCTGAGCCGATGGCTGAGGAGCCACAGCGGGCGCCGGCCGTCCAGGCTGCCCACGACGTCGTACCGCCCACACACACGAAGCCCGAGGGCGAGGAGGCAAGCTTCGGCCTCGTCGTGGCGGGAGTCCTCGGGGGCGCCGCCGTCCTGATCGCGGTCATCGTGGTCGTGGTGGTCTGGTTCGACTCGTACAACACGGGCAAAGCCCGCGGGGAGCAGGCGCTGGAGCAGGGCATCCCGGCCAGCAAGGCGGAGAGCTACTGCAACGCGTTCGCAAAGGACATCGGTCGTCCCGGCTCCGCTGACGGCTACTGGGACCTGCCCTGGGTGTGGGGCTGCAAGCGCGGCCTCGGCTGATAACACGCCGATCGATGTCCGGACGTTGGCTTGCCTGTGGGCTTTCGGGAGCACTGATATGGGCCGGTCTCGCCCTGGTCGCCGAGACGCCCGCTCAGGCCGCACCACTGAACAAGTGTGTGACCGAGCGCGACAACGGCGACCCGGTGCTGGACTCGCTGTCGATCGATCCGGACGGCGTCGACGTGAGCACGGGTGCGAAGACGGTCACGATCACTGCGACGGCGCACGACACGAGCGGCCCTGGTGCGGCTTCGGGGATCAGCACCCTGAACACGACCCTGGTCCCACCAGCCGGCAGCAAGAGCGTCTTCGTGAGTTTGCAGCACACGGTCGGCAGCACGTGGGTCGGCACCGCCAAGTTCCCCCGGTACACGGCACCCGGGCTCTGGTCGATGGCGTACTTCCAGGTCACCGACAAGGCGGGCAACTACAAGCAGTACAACCCGGGCACCTTCCCCCTCGGCGCCGAGACGACGGTGCCGGTGGTCTCCGTGGAGGACACGACGGGGGCCACCCTCACGTCGCTCTCACTCACCCCTGGCTCGGTCGACACCCGCCGTCGTACGAAGTCGATCACGGTCACGGCCACCGCTACCGATGACCTTTCAGGGGTCAATCGCGTTCAGGCGTTCGCCAAGCGCGGAGACTTCAGCGCCTCGGCGTACATGACCAAGGTCCAGGGCACCCAGAACACCTTCCGAGGAAAGATGGAGATCCGGACCTGGGCCGGCACCGGGGTCTGGCAGCTTCAGGGTGTCCAGGTGGTCGACAACGTGGAGAACTACCACTTCTACAACTACGCAGCGTTGGGCTTCGGCGGCTTCAAGCGCACGTTCAGCGTGACCAGCAGAGCTGACACCGCCGACCCCAAGATCCTGTCGTTCAGCAAGAGCGCGAAGGTCCTCGACGTCCGGACTCGCCGCCAGACCCTTAGCCTCACGGTGCGCGCCCTGGACAAGCGGTCCGGCATCGCCAGCGTCGACGTCGCCTTCAGCTCACCCGACGGCGTCTACTCGCTGGGGACGAACCTCAAGCTCGTCTCTGGTACGTCGAAACTAGGCACCTGGAAGGGCGTCGCGATCTTCCTGCCCTGCGGCGTCACACCGGGGCGCTGGAAAGTGGGCGTCTACGCCTACGACAAGGCCGGCAACCAGGTCTTCCAGCAGCAGAAGACGATCAGGATCCGGGCCCAGGACCACACCACGCCCGAGGTGACGCTGGCGACGACCTCTCCAGGAGTGAACGATCCGGTGACGCTGAGGTTCAACGAGGCGGTCAACGGCATCACGACCACCAGTGTCGTCGTACATCGCGCGTTCCAGGACCTGGTTGTGGGTGGCACCTGGGCCTGCAAGAACGTCGCAGGAACGGCCACGAGCTGCGTGAACGGCCAGGTCAGGACCGCTTTGTTCACGCCAATTGAGCCCATGGCCGCTGGCGCGGACTACTCCCTGTCGGTCAACGGGCCCGGCAGCCTAGGCGTGACGGATCTGGCCGGGAACCCGTTCCGCGACAAGTACCTCTACTTCCACACGTCCACGTGAGGCGTGCCCTGTGAGGTTGTGAAACCGGGTTCTCTACACTTGTACTGTCACTCACAGCGGGGGTCCCGGACCTACCGAGCAGGATCCAAGGAGCGGGGTACATGGGCATCGTCTCGCGCATACGTGCGCGCGTCAGACGCGCGATCCTCTCCCGCGCGACCGCCGGGGGAGGGCTGGACCTCTCGAAGATCGACAAGGTTCCCGAGTCGCTCAGCTGGCCGCTCAACCGCGAGGGCTTCGACCCCGTCCCGCGCCTGGCCGAGGTCCGTGAGACCGAGCCGGTGCACAAGCTGACGACGTTCTTCGGGATTACCGTCTGGGTGGTCACCGGTGACGCCGAGGCCCGCGAAGTGCTGGCCGACAGCACCAGCTACAGCAACGACATCCGGCCGTTCGTCGGCGACAAGAGCGGATCCACCACGGACGGCGACATCGGCGGCCTCGGGTTCACGGACCCGCCGGACCACACCCGGCTGCGCAAGCTGCTCACGCCCGAGTTCACCATGCGTCGGCTCGACCGACTGAAGCCGCGCATCGCCGAGATCATCGACGAGTGCCTCGACAACGTGGCGGCCGCGGGACCCGACGTCGACCTGGTTCCGACCTTCGCGTTCCCCGTGCCCTTCCAGGTGATCTGCGAGCTGCTCGGTCTTCCCGTCGAGGACCGCGAGACGTTCCGCGGCCTGGCCACCGCACGCTTCGACGTCTCGTACGGCGGTGCCGGTGCCCTCGGTGCGATCTCCGGATCTCGCGAGTTCCTCCTTGACTTCGCCGCACAGCAGCGGAAGAACCCTGGTGACGGCCTCGTCGGTCAGATCATCCGTGAGCACGGCGACGAGATCAGCGACTTCGAACTGGGCGGCCTAGCGGACGGTGTCTTCACCGGCGGGCTCGAGACCAGTGCGTCGATGCTCGCGCTCGGCACCGCTGTGCTCCTGAACCACCCCGACGAGTACGCCGCCCTGGCCAACGGCACCGCGGACGTCGACAAGGTCGTGGACGAGCTGCTCCGCTACCTGTCCGTCGTACAGATCGCGTTCCCGCGCTTCGCCAAGCACGATCTCGAGGTCGGCGGAAAGCGGATCGGCGAGGGCGACGTCGTCATCTGCCACCTCGCCGGCACCAACCGCGACTCGGCGCTGGCGGGCGACGACCTCTCCCTCGAGGAATTCAACCCGCACCGCGCGATGGCGAGCTCCAACCTCGCGTTCGGGCACGGGTTCCACCGTTGCGTCGGCGCAGAGCTCGCCAAGATCGAGCTACGGATGGCCTACCCGGCCCTGGCCAAGCGCTTCCCGGACCTCGTGCTCGCGAGGACCGACCTCGCCTACCGGCAGAAGTCGATCGTCTATGGCGTCGACGAGCTTCCGGTCAGGCTCGCTGCTCTCGCCACGACCCCGTAGGTCGTCGTACGCTCCCTGACCGGTCTGCCGATCCCCCCGGCGATCTCGGTCAGCTCCGCCACGGTCTTCGCCGAGCCGTGCTCGGACCCGGCCATTCGCGAGATGGTCTCCTCCATCAGCGTGCCGCCGAGGTCGTTCGCGCCGGCGTTGAGCATCGCGCGGGTGCCCTCGACTCCGAGCTTCACCCAGGACGTCTGGATGTTGTCGATGCGGCCGTGCAGCATGATCCGCGCGACTGCGTGGACGGCGAGGTTGTCGCGCAGCGTGGGGCCAGGGCGGGCGACACCGGCGAGGTAGATCGGCGCGCTGGTGTGCACGAACGGCAGCGGCACGAACTCCGTGAAACCACCGGTTCGGTCCTGGATCTTTTGGAGAACACGAAGGTGCGTGACCCAGTGGTCCGGCCGGTCGACGTGGCCGTACATCATCGTCGAGCTGGAGCGGATGCCGAGCTCGTGCGCAGTGGTGACGATCTCGACCCACTGGTCGGTCGGCAGCTTGCCCTTGGTGAGCACCCAGCGGACCTCGTCGTCGAGGATCTCCGCCGCCGTGCCCGGGATGGTGTCCAAGCCGCTGTCCTTGGCCCGCTGCAGCCAGTCGCGGAAGGACAAGTTGGCTTTCGAGGCGCCGTTCATGATCTCCATGGGGGAGAAGGCGTGCACGTGCATCTCGGGGACGCGCTTCTTCACCGCTGCAGCCAGGTCGAAGTACGCCGTGCCGGGCAGCTCGGGGTCGATGCCGCCCTGCATGCACACCTCGGTGGCGCCGAGCTGCCACGCCTCCTCGGCTCGGTCGCCGACCTGGTCGAGGTCAAGGGAGTACGCGTCGGCATCGGTGCGGCGCTGGGCGAAGGCGCAGAAGCGGCAGCCGACGTAGCAGACGTTGGTGAAGTTGATGTTCCGGTTCACGACGTACGTGACCTCGTCGCCGCTGACCTCCCGGCGGAGGTGGTCGGCCAGGGCGATGACCTGCTTGAGGTCGTCGCCGTCGGCGGTGATGAGCGCTAGGGCCTGGGCGTCGGTCAGCTGCTTCGGGTCGGACTCGGCCTGGTGGAGGGCGCCCACGAGGTCGCGGTTTCCCACGGTCCCGTGTGAAACCGGGGGTTCCCCCATGAAACTTCGTGTGGGAACCCCCGGTTTCCCATGGGACCGTGTGATTCCGGCAGCCTCGCGCAGCTCGTCCCAGTCGCCGTACACGTCCTCGAAGTCCTCGCGACGGTCCGCAGACCGCCCGACCGTGTCGATGGACGCATGCAGATCGGTCCTCCCGACGGACTGGAACCCACCGTCCGGCTCCTGCCAGGGCAGCCCGGTCGGGTGTACGTCGGAGGCGAGCCCATCAGGTCCGGCCAAGGCAGCGACGTGGCCGCTGACCCGGGGGTCGATCCAGGGCTCGCCGGTCAGGACGTACGACGGATGCACGGTCAGCCGCTCGCGCAGCGTGAAGCCGGCGTCCGCCGAAACCGTCCGCAGGAGGTCCAGGGAGGGCCACGGCCGCTCGGGGTTCACATGGTCGGGCGTTAGCGGCGAGACCCCACCCCAGTCGTCGACGCCGGCGTCGAGGAGTGCGCGGCACTCCTCCAACGAGACGAGGTTCGGTGGTGCCTGGATCCGCATCTTCGGGCCCAGCACGAGTCGGGCGACCGCGATCGTGGCGAGGTACTCGTCCAGCGCGAGGTCGTCGACCGAACGCATCGCGGTGTCGGGCTTGGCTCGGAAGTTCTGGACGATCACCTCCTGCACGTGCCCGTAGGCCTTGGCGATCTTGCGGAGGGCGAAGATCGACTCGGCGCGCTCGGTGTGGTTCTCGCCGATCCCGACCAGGATCCCGGTCGTGAACGGGACCGAGAGCCGACCTGCGTCCTCGAGCACCCGCAGGCGAACGGCGGGGTCCTTGTCCGGCGACCCGTAGTGCGCCTCGCCCTTCTCGGTGAACAGCCGAGTCGAGGTGGTCTCCAGCATCATCCCCATGGACGGTGCGACGGGCTTGAGCCGGTTGATCTCGGCCCACGTCATCACACCGGGGTTGAGGTGAGGGAGCAGGCCGGTCTCCTCGAGCACCCGGATCGACATCGCGCGGACGTAGTCCAGGGTCGACTCGTAGCCCGCTTCCTCGAGCCACTGCCGCGCCTCGGGCCAACGGTCCTCGGGTCGGTCGCCGAGCGTGAAGAGCGCCTCGCGGCAGCCCAGAGCCGCGCCTTGGGACGCGATTGCCAGCACTTCGTCAGGGGAGAGGTACGGCGCGCGCCCGTCGCGTGACGCCTGCCCGGGCGTCTCCACGAAGGTGCAGTAGTGGCACCGGTCGCGGCACAGCCGTGTCAGGGGGATGAACACCTTGGGGGAGTAGGTCACGGTCCCCGGGCGGCCGGCGGCGACCAGGCCGGCGTCCCGCACCCGTGCGGCCGAGGCGCACAGCGCGGCCAGCTCGTCGCCGCGAGCGGCCAGCAGGACGGTTGCCTCGTCGAGGTCGAGGGCGGCACCCCGGTCGGCGCGCGCCAGCGCCCGGCGTACCTGCTGAGGGGTGGGTGCGTCGTTCATGGGGAACAGCCTAAGTGTCGAAGTAGAACGTGTTCTAGTGAGTCTCTGAGGTGATCTCGCGCCAGGCCGCGAGGAACATGTCCGTGCAGCGCTCCACGAGCTCGTCGTCCGTGAGCTCGATCAGGCCGGTGAGCTTGGCGCTGATCAGCTCCACCGACCCACCGATGAGGAACAGTGCCATGGGTCGGAGCCGCCGACGGTCGAACTCTGGTGTGTTCGGCCCGGCAAGGTTCTCGACGACCAGCTCGGTGTAGTCGAGGAACCGCTGTTGCTGTCGAGCCTGCATGGCCTCGTGCGCGGCTGACGCCAGGAGGACCGAAGCCTTGCGGGGGTCGTTGAGGCAGACGGCGAAGACTCCGTTCAGTGACTCGCGGACACGCGTCTCGAGGTCGTCCGGATAGGCCGCGATCGCAGCAGTGCCGAGCGAGGAGACCTGGTCGCCCACGTGGTCGACCAGTGCCACCAGCAGCTCGTCCAGGTTGGCGAAGTTCTCGTAGAAGTACCGCGGCGTCAGTCGGGCCTGGCTGCAGATGGTCCGCACGCTGATGCCGGACAGTCCCTCGGCGTGCAGGCAGTCCAGTCCGGTCTCGATCAGCTGGTCCCGGCGGGCGTCTCGGCGCTCGTCGAGCGTGCGACCGCCGTACGGCCGGGACTGTGTCATGCGCACAGCGTAAAGGCATCGGGTCGTTGACAACAGTCGTTATCAGATTTACGTTGACAGTAGTCGACCTCGTGTACACCGAGGCGATGAAGGCGAAGTCACGAAGGGTGCATCTGTGGGACTGCTTGCCGAACGTCAGGCCCGTGCTGCCGGGCTCAAGCCCATCGAGGGTGACCCCGGTCTGCCGCTGCTCAGGAAGAACCACCAGCTGTTCCTGGGCACCTGGATGACCGACATGAGCTACTACGAGCGCTTCGGTGAGGTCACCTACATCCGCGCACTCGGCATCGACGTGATCCTGGCGACGGGTCCGGACGCTGCCGCCTCGGTGCTCGTGAACAAGGAGAAGGCGTTCGCCAACGAGCCGGCGTGGAGCTTCTTCATCGGGCCGTTCTTCGAGGGCGGTCTCATGCTCATGGACTTCGGCGAGCACCACCGCAACCGACACATCATGCAAAGTGCTTTCACACGCGACCGGCTGACGGCGTACCTGGAGTCGATGACCCCGACCATCGTCGACCTGGTCCACGGATGGGGGGACACGCAGCAGCTGGAGTTCTACCCGGCCGTGAAGAACCTGGGCCTGTCCATCGCGGTGCAGACCTTCATGGGCGACGAGCTCGGTCCGGACTCCGACCGAGTGATGCGCGCCTTCCACGACTGCATCCAGGCCGGCACCGCCGTCGTACGCCGTCCGCTCCCAGGCAACAAATGGAGCAGGGGCCTGGCAGGTCGGCGCTACCTGGTGGACTACCTGCGGCCGCGCGTCGCCGCAGCACGGGCAAACCCGGGGGATGACCTGCTCAGTGCCTTGTGCCAGGTCGAGGGTGAGAACGGGGAGCGATTCACCGATGACGACGTCGTCGCGCACATGATCTTCCTGATCATGGCCGCGCACGACACCTCGACGGGCACCATGGCGCAGATGGTCTACCACCTCGCCAAGCACCCGGAGTGGCAGGACCGGTGCCGCAAAGAGAGCGAGGCACTCGGTAAGGACACCATCGGGTACGACGACCTCAACGAGCTGCCCGCCCTGGACCTGGTGATGAAGGAGTCCTTGCGGCTGGTCAGCCCACTCCCTGTCATGGCCCGCGAGTCCGTCCGGGACACCGAGCTGCTCGGCCACTTCGTGCCCGCCGGCACCAAGGTGGTGGTGACCACACAGATGAACCACTCGCTGCCGAGCGTCTGGTCCGAACCGACCGCCTTCGACCCCGAGCGGTTCGCTGAGGGGCGCCGTGAGGACCAGCAACATCGCTTCGCCTTCATGCCGTTCGGCGGTGGCGTGCACAAGTGCATCGGTCTGTACTTCGGCGGTATGGAGATCACGGCCGTCCTGCACCGGATGCTGCTGGAGTACGACTGGTCCGTGCCTGCGGACTACGAGATGCCCGTCAGCTGGAAGGCCCTGCCCTATCCCTCGGATGGTCTGCCCATCACCGTGAGCCGTCGCTGAACCGAAGGAGCACCCATGTCGCTGCTTGCAGAGTCGCAAGCCCGCGCTGCCGGACTGAAGCCGATCCCCGGGGACCCGGGCCCGCCGATCGTCCACCAGAACCTCTCGCTGTTGCGGGGCAAGGCGTTCTTCGACCTGAGCTACTACTACAAGTACGGCGAGGTCTACTGGTCCAAGGGACTGGGCCGCACCCAGGTCAGCGCCGCAGGGCCGAACGCCATCGGCGAGATCCTGCTCAACAAGGACAAGGGCTTCGGCAGTGAGCCTGGCTGGTCTTTCGTCATCGGTCCGTTCTTCCCGCGCGGGCTGATGCTGCTCGATTTCGAGGAGCACCACCAGGACCGGCACATCATGCAGCACGCCTTCACGCGTCCGCGTCTCGTGGGCTACCTCGACGCGATGACGCCGACCATCAGCCAGACGGTCGCGTCGTGGGGCGCGCTCGATGACTTCCGGTTCTACACCGCAGTGAAAGGTCTGGGGCTCGACATCGCCGTGCAGACCTTCATGGGCGACCATGTGGACGACGAGGCCAAGGGCGTCATGCAGGCCTTCCAGGACTGCGTCCAGGCGGCGACGTCCATCGTCCGCCGCGACGTACCCGGTCTTCGGTGGCACCGTGGCCTCGTCGGCCGCAAGCGCCTCGAGGAGTACGTCGTACCGCGCGTCCAGCAGGCGCGCAGCCGCGACGGCGAGGACCTGCTCAGTGCGCTCTGTCACGCGGAGGGTGAGAACGGCGAGCGCTTCACCGACCGCGACGTCGTCAACCACCTGATCTTCATGGTCATGGCCGCGCACGACACCTCGACGTCGACGATGACCGCGATGACCTACTTCCTCGGCAAGCACCCTGACTGGCAGCAGCGCTGTCGCGAGGAGTCGCTGTCGCTGGACAAGGAAGCCCTCGAGTACGACGACGTCGACAAGCTCACCTCGCTCGACCTGGTCATGAAGGAGGCCATGCGTCTCCAGCCCCCACTGCCGGGACTGGCCCGCGAGGCCGTCAAGGACACCGAGCTCTGCGGCCACTTCGTGCCGAAGGGGATGATGGTCGGCGTCGGCATCTCGGTGCTGCACCGACTGCCCAGCATCTGGAGCAACCCCGACAGGTTCGACCCCGACCGCTTCGGCGACGAGCGGCGTGAGGACAAGGCCCATCGTTTCGCCTACCTCCCGTTCGGTGGCGGCGTACACAAGTGCATCGGCATGTACTTCGGCGGCATGGAGGTCAAGTCCGTGATGCACCAGATGCTGCTCAACTACGAGTGGTCGCTGCCGCAGGACTACACCATGCCGATGAACTGGAAGGCCCTCCCGATTCCGAAGGACGGCCTTCCAGTCCGTCTTCGGAATCGGCAGGGCCTTCGCTGACATCGCTTCGCGGGACACGCTGCGGATCATTGGGGTGATCGCTGCCGCGGTGCGCATACCCCGGGTCGCCCTGGAACTTCCCTTGGCTCGCTACGCTCGCGTGGCCTTCGGCCGTCGTGGTCCCGTCACAGACCCAGCGACCTTCCGATGATCTCCTTCTGGACCTCGGTCGTACCGCCGTAGATCGTGGAGATCCGGCTGTCCTGGTAGGCCTTCGCGATGGGGTACTCCATCATGTAGCCGTAGCCGCCGTGGAGCTGGACGCCCTGGCCCACGATCTTCTGCTGGAGCTCGGTGGTCCACCACTTCGCCATCGAGGCGCCGACCGCGTCGAGCTTGCCGTCGATGTGCTTCATCACGCAGTCGTCGACGAAGGTGCGCGCCACTGCGGCTTCGGTCGCCATCTCGGCGACGAGGAAGCGGTTGTGCTGGAACTTGCCGATCGGCTTGCCGAACGCTGTACGGGTCTTGGCGTAGTCGAGGCACATCTCGAGCACGTGCTCGATCACTGACACGGCCTGGGCGGCGATGATCAGCCGCTCCTGGGGGAGGTTCATCATCAGGTAGATGAAGCCCTCGCCCTCCTCGCCGAGGAGGTTCTCCTTGGGCACGACGACATCAGTGAAGCTCAGCTCGGCCGTGTCCTGCGCGTGCATGCCGACCTTCTCCAGGTTGCGGCCGCGCTCGAAGCCCTCCATGCCCTCCTCGACCACCAGCAGGCTGATGCCCTTGTGGCCGGCTTCGGGGTTGGTGCGGGCCACCACGATCACCAGGTCGGCGAGGATGCCGTTGCTGATAAAGGTCTTGGAGCCGTTGAGGACGTAGTGGTCGCCCTTGTCGACCGCGGTGGTGCGGATGCCCTGGAGGTCGGAGCCCGCACCGGGCTCGGTCATCGCGATGGCGGTGATCAGCTCGCCACTGACACAGCCGGGCAGCCAGCGCGCCTTCTGCTCGTCGTTCGCGAGGCTGACGATGTAGGGAACGATGATGTCGGTGTGGACCGAGAAGCCCGGCCCGTTGGCGCCGGCCTTCGTCTGCTCCTCCGACACGATCATGTTGTAGCGGAAGTCCTCGACGCCGGGGCCGCCGAACTCTTCAGGTACGTCGAAGCAGAGCAGGCCCGCGTCGCCGGCCTTCTTCCAGAGCTCGCGCGGGACGATGCCGTCGCGCTCCCACTGCTCGTTGTTCGGCGTGACCTCCTTGGCGTAGAACGCCCGGCAGGTCTCGCGGAACGCGTCGTGCTCGGCATCGAAGATGGTCCTGCTCATGCGACTAGCTCCTTCATCTTGCTGATCAGCGCCGGTACGTCGTCTGCGACCGGGATGATCTGCAGGTTGGTGACGCCCGACTCCTTCTGCGCGGCGATGCGCTCCTGGACGTAGCTCTCCGGTCCGACGAGGTTCATCGCCTCGAGCAGCTCGTTCGGCACCAGGGCGGCGGCCTCTTCCTTCTTGCCGTCGAGGTAGAGGTTCTGGATCTCCTCCGCCTCCTTCTCGAACCCGTACTCACAGACGAGCTGGTTGTAGAAGTTCTTGTCCCGCGCGCCCATGCCACCGACGTACAAGGCGATCTGGGGGCGCGCGAAGTCGAGCAGCCCCTTGACGTCCTCGCCGATCGCGCACATGCCGCCACCGACCACCTCCAACGGGCCCAGGTCAGCGGAGCGCTTGGCACCTCCCGCGGAGAGCGCCGCGCCCCAGGTCTCCTTGGCCTTCTCCGGGAAGTACAGGTGCGGGAGCCAGCCGTCCGCGATCTCCGCGGTGAGCTCGACGTTCTTCGCACCGAGCGCTGCGATGTAGAGCGGCACGCTGGCGCGCTCGGGCTTCGTGAGCATCTTGAGCGGTTTGCCCAGACCGAGGCCTTGGCCCTCTGGCAGGGGGAGCTTGATCGACTTGCCGTCGTACACGAGCGGCTCACGGCGCAGCGCCATCCGCATCACGTCGATGACCTCGCGGGTGCGACCCAGGGGCTTCTCGTACGGCATGCCGTGGAAGCCCTCGATGACCTGGGGCCCCGAAGCTCCTAGGCCGATGACCGCCCGGCCGCCGCTGACGTTGTCCAGGCCCGCAGCGGTCTGCGCAAGCGCGCCCGGCGTACGCGAGAAGACATTGAGGATTGCCGCACCGATCTCGATGGTCTCGGTCTTGGCCGCCAGGTAGCCCATCAGCGTGGGGGAGTCGAAGCCGTAGGCTTCAGCGACCCAAACAGTGTCCAGCCCGGCCTTCTCCCAGGAGACGACCTGGTCGGCCGCTTCGCGTGGGTTTCCGGCGTACATCAGCATGGTCGAGAGCTTCATGACCGTCCTCACATCTCGGGCCCCTTGCAGGGCAACCCGCTAACCGTGACAGTATTACTGTCAGAATTCAAGACAGGAGACGTTGTGTTCCAGATCGCAGTCATCGGCGGCACCGGGCCTCAGGGCAAGGGGCTCGCGTACCGGTTCGTGAAGCACGGACACACCGTCGTCCTCGGTTCGCGAGCGGCAGACCGCGCGGAGGTCGCGGCCAAGGAGATCGCCGAGCGGGTGCCGTCCGCTGCGGTCTCCGGCGCGACCAACGAGGACGCGATCGCGGCGGCCGATGTGGTCCTTCTCGCAGTCCCGTACGACGGTCATGACGAGCTCGTTGAGGCGCTCGCGCCCCTGCTTGCCGGCAAGACCGTCATCTCCTGTGTGAACCCGCTCGGCTTCGACAAAGGCGGCCCGTTCGGCAAGGTCGTGCCGGGTGGCTCGGCCGCTGAGACGGCGCAGTCGCTCGCGCCCGACGCCACCGTCGTCGGTGCCTTCCACCACGTGTCGGCCGTCACGCTCTGGGGCGACGACGAGTTCCTCGACCACGAGGACGTGCTGGTCTGCGGGGACGACGCCGACGCCAAGGCGGTCGCGATCGAGCTCGCTGCCACCGTGACCGGGCGCCCGGGTATTGACGCCGGCAAGCTACGCCTCGCGGCTCAGCTCGAGCCCTTCACGGCCGTGCTGATCTCGATCAACAAGAAGTACAAGGTGCAGTCCGGC
>DATILB010000013.1:0-6428 GCA_035477015.1 Nocardioidaceae bacterium
TCGCTGCGTGCGCACCCTGCTGATTCGAGGATTCCTCGGCTCCCTGGCCGTCCTGCTCGGTGGCTTGATCACGTCCTGGATCCCGGCCGACGGGTGGGTTGCCCAGCTCGGCCCGGTCGACCTGCTGCGCTCCTCCTCGACGGGCCGCATGCTCGGTCTGGCCGTCGTGGTCGGTGGGCTCGGGGTGCTGACGGCATCCTGGTTTCGCCTGCTCAGGTACGTCGTCGGCAGCGAAGCCGGCGTGTCACGCGTGATCGTGGCGACGGTCGTCTGGGTGCTGCCGCTCCTGCTCGCCCCGCCCCTCTTCAGCCGCGACGGCTGGAGCTACGCGGCGCAGGGATACCTGCAGGGTCAGGGGCTCTCGCCGTACACCTGGACACCGAACATCCTGAGCGGCCCGCTGCTCGAGGCCGTCGACGTGCGCTGGCTGAACTCCCCAGCGCCGTACGGCCCGATCCCGCTGCTCTGGGGTGGCTACGCCTCGGTGGCGACAGCCGACCCGTGGCTGCTCGCGCTGTCGCACCGGGCGTTCGTGCTGGTCGGTCTGGCCATGCTGGCCTGGGCGATCCCGCGTCTCGCAAGGCACCTCGGGCGCGACCCCGGGCTGGCGGCGTGGCTCGTGCTGCCGAGCCCGTTCATGCTGGCGCACGGCGTCGGCGGCGTACACAACGACGTCGTGATGGTCGGCCTGATGGCCGTCGCGCTCGTCCTCGCAATCGAGCGGTCCTGGGTGTACGCCGCACTGCTCGGCGGACTGGCCGCGGCGGTGAAGATCCCAGGTGCGTTCATCTGCATCGGTGTCGCACTCGTGTCGCTTGCGGCCGGCTCGACGCTTCCGGAGCGGCTCCGCAGGTTCGCCAGTGTGGGCACCGTTGCCGTCGCCGCCCTCGTCGGTGCCGGCATCGTGGCGGGCGTCGGCATGGGCTGGCTGCACGCTCTCGGCGTACCGACGACCGTCGAGACACCGCTGTCAATCTCGACGGTGCTGGGCGGGCTGCTGCAGTCCTTCGGTTGGGAGGGCGGACTGGCCGTCGCCCGTGGGCTGGGAACGCTGGCTGGCCTCGGGATCGCCGGCTACCTGGCGCTCACGAGCCCGACCGGGACCCGACACTCGGTCCACGCTGCGGCCTACGCGATGCTCGCGCTGACGGTGCTGAGCCCGGTCGTGCACCCGTGGTACGCGCTGTGGTGCATCCCGCTGCTGGCGGTACTGAGGCTCGGCCAGCGGGGTACGTCGGCCCTGGTCGGCGTCAGCCTGCTCCTCGCCCTCGCGGCGCCTCTGGACTCCTCGCTCGAGGGAGCCTGGGTGCACATCGGCATGACCACCGGCATGGTCGTCATCCTGGCCGCTGCGTTCCTCGGCAAGCTGCCGACCTTGAGGTATACCCGGGACGACGAGCGCGAGCTGGTCGGGCGGACCTAGGCCCCGCCACCACCCTGCTCGCCGATGTTCGGCGCGACGGTGACGACAGCCGAGGTGTGGCCCTTAGTCCGCAGCCGCTTCTCGACCCACACCGCGAGCCCGCTCAGCGAGAGGTTGATGACCAGGAAGATGAGTGCCACGACGATCGAGGCCTGGAGGAGGTACTGGCTCAGGTAGCTGACCTGCCGGACCAGCTCGGTGTAGCCGATGATGTAGCCGAGCGAGGAGTCCTTCATCACCACGACCAGCTGGGCGATGACGGCCGGCAGCATGGCGCGCAGGCCCTGGGGGAGCAGGATGAAGTTCATCACCTGCTGGGGCCGCATGCCGATGGACAGGCCCGCTTCACTCTGGCCCTTGGGCAGGGCGTTGACTCCTGCACGGACGACCTCGGCCAATACGGATCCGTTGTAGAGCGTGAGCCCCACGACTACCGCGACGAGCGGGTCGAATGTCGTGCCCAAGAGTGGTTGGGCGCCGAAGTACACGAAGAACATCAGGATCAGCAGGGGTACGGCGCGGAAGAACTCGATGACTGCACCTGCAGCGGTGCGCACCCATCGGTTCGTCGACATCCGAAGGACGCCGAAGACCAGCCCGAAGGCGATGGCCAGGACCGAGCTGAACGCGAACGCCTTGAGCTGGGCCTCGATCCCAGGGATCAGGAAGTTCTCCCACACGTCGCTGGTGGTGAAAGGCTTCCACTTCTCGCCGGCCCACTCGTTCTTCTGGTCCAGTGCGTCGTACACATACCAGAGCCCAGCTGCCAGACCAATCAGACTGATGATCGTGAGGACCGTGTTGCGTGCCTTGGCCCTCGGCCCGGGGACGTCGTAGAGAACGGAGCTCATCGGGCCACCGTCCATCGGTTCGCGGCCCACGTCGTGAGCAGTCCCATCGGGATGGTCAGGCACATGAAGCCGAAGGCGAAGATGGCGAAGATCTCCAGTACCAGGTCACTGTTGATCTCGACCAGCTCCCGCATCCGTCCGGAGGCCTCGAACACCCCGATCGACACGGCCACCGTCGTGTTCTTCGTCATGGCGATCATGGCGCTGCCGATCGGGGCGATCGACGCCCGCAGTGCCTGCGGCATGATCACCTGGCTCAGCGTCTGGGTGAACGTGAGTCCGATCGCCCGGGCTGCCTCGGCCTGGCCGCTCGGCACGGTGTTGATCCCGGCTCTCATTCCCTCGCAGACGAAGGAGGCCGTGTAGACGACGAGGGCGAGGACGGCCAGCCGGAAGATGTTCTCGTTGATGGAGTCAGGCGCGAGGTCGACGCCTAGGCGAAGGGACAGGCCGTTGAAGGCGAAGAACATGATGAGCGTGAGGGGGATGTTGCGGAACCCATGCACCATGACCGCCCCGACGACCCGCAGCAGGGGGACCGGCGACACCCGGAACGCCGCGAGGATCGTGCCGAGCACGAGGGCGCCGAACCCACCGAGCACGGCGAGCTTCAGTGTGACCCAGAACGCCTCGAGGATCGAGGGGAACTCATCGCGCAGCAGATCCACGTGCCACCTCCATCACGACTGGCCTCACGGGAAGAAGGGTCGGTGGGGCGCTCAGAGCGAGCGCCCCACCCCCTTTGGTGTCAGTACCGGTCGACCGCAGGCGGCGACGGCAGCGTGTAGCCCGAGTTGCCGAGGTTGTCGTTGAACGCCGCTTCCCAGGCACCGTCCTCGAACGCAGCCTCGATCAGGTCGTTGATCTCAGTGCGAAGCTCGTCGTCGCCCAGGGGCAGGCCGACGCCGTAGTTCTCCTCGGAGAACGGCGCGCCGACGACCTTGAACTCACCAGGGTTCTGCTCGGCGAAGCCAGCCAGGATGATGTCGTCCGTCGTGAGCGCGTCCACCTGTCCGGCGCGCAGGGCGTCGACACAACGGCTGTAGGAGTCCTGCTCGAGCAACTGCACCTCGTCCGCGTGCTCGTCCTTGACGCGCTGCGCCGAGGTCGAACCGGTCACCGAGCAGAGGGTCTTGCCATTGAGGCTCTCCGGCCCGGTGATGCTGTCCTCGTCAGCGCGAACCAGCAGGTCCTGACCGGCGATGTAGTACGGGCCGGCGAAGTCGACCTTCGCCTTGCGCTCGTCGGTGATCGAGTACGTCGCGAGCACGATGTCGACCTGACCCTGCTCCAGGAAGACCTCGCGGTTCGCGGAGACCGTCTCCTTGAACTCGATCTTGTCCTCCGCGTAGCCGAGGCCTTCCGCGATGTAGCGCGCCATGTCGACGTCGAAGCCGGAGAACGTGCCGTCGGCCTCCTTGAAGCCAAGGCCGGGCTGGTCGAACTTGATGCCGATGGTGATGCTGTCGCCTCCGCCACCCCCGGCCGGCTCGTCATCGCCGCAGGCAGCCAGCGAGAGCGCAAGAGCGGTCCCCGCGATCGCGGCCAATGTTTGCTTGATTCGCATGATTTCTCCTTCTCGTTGCCCGTCCGAGGGGCGTCTTGGGGGGATTGATCAGTGCTTCAAGATCTTGCCCAGGAAGTCCTTGGCCCGATCCGACTGTGGGTTGGTGAAGAACGACTCCGGCTCGGCCTCTTCGACGATGGCGCCGTCGGCCATGAAGATGACTCGGTTGGCTGCGGTGCGGGCGAACCCCATCTCGTGGGTGACCACGATCATGGTCATGCCGCCTTTGGCCAGCTCGACCATCACGTCGAGGACCTCTTTGATCATCTCTGGGTCAAGGGCGGAGGTGGGTTCGTCGAAGAGCATCACCTTCGGGTCCATGGCGAGGGCGCGTGCGATGGCGACGCGCTGTTGCTGGCCACCGGAGAGCTGCGCCGGATACTTCGATGCCTGATGGCCGATACCGACACGCTCCAGCAGCTCGTTACCGCGCTTCTCGGCGACGTCCTTCTTCTGCTTGCGCACCTTGATCGGCCCGAGCGTCACGTTGTCGAGGATCGTCTTGTGGGCGAAGAGGTTGAAGGACTGGAAGACCATCCCGACCTCGGCCCGCAGGTTCGCGAGGGCCTTTCCCTCAGCCGGAAGCGGCTGCCCGTCGAGCGAGATGCTGCCCTTGTCGATCGTCTCCAGCCGGTTGATCGTCCGGCACAGGGTGGACTTGCCAGACCCAGAAGGTCCGATCACGACCACGACCTCGCCGCGGTTCACGGTCAGGTTGATGTCCTGCAGCACGTGGAGGTCGCCGTACCACTTCTCGACATGGTCGAGAACCACCAGCGGTTCGCCCGAACCTCCGCTACGCGCTGCCTCAGCAGACGCTGTCATGTACATGAACCTAGCGTCGGACGCCGAGGTTGCCTACGCCTCCGGCGCGCGCGGTCTGGTCACGATTGGGTCACCGACGAGACCTGAAACTGGTTTCAGTACGCTCCGGGCATGGACATCACAGGAGCAAGTGCCGTCGTCACCGGCGGCGCGTCGGGCATCGGTGCCGCGTGCGCACGAGGGTTGGCTGCGAAGGGCGCGAAGGTCGTCATCGCCGACCTGCAGGAGGACAAGGGCCAGGCGCTCGCCGAGGAGATCGGCGGGGCCTTCGTCAAGGTTGACGTGACCAACACCGAGCAGATCATCGCCGCGGTCGACAAGGCAGAGTCGCTCGGTCCGATGCGCGTGCTGGTGAACTCCGCCGGCATCGGCTGGGCGCAGCGCACGGTGGGCAAGGACGGGACGTACGAGTCGGCCGCTGACCTCGACGCCTTCAAGAAGGTCGTCGCGATCAACCTGATCGGGACGTTCGACTGCATCCGCATCGGTGCGACCGCGATTGCTCGCACCGAGCCGCTGGACGCGTCCGGCGAGCGCGGCGCGATCGTGAACCTCGCGTCGGTGGCCGCGTTCGACGGCCAGATCGGCCAGGCGTCGTACTCCGCGTCGAAGGGAGGCGTGGTCGGCATGACCCTGCCGATCGCCCGCGACCTGTCGGCCGTCGGCATCCGGGTCAACACGGTGGCCCCGGGGCTCATCGACACCCCGATCTACGGCGAGGGCGAGGCCAGCGAGGCGTTCAAGGCGAACCTCGAGAAGGGCGTCCTCTTCCCGAAGCGCCTCGGCAACCCGGACGAGCTCGCTTCGCTCGTCGTAGAGGCGGCGACCAACAGCTACCTGAACGCCGAGACCATCCGGGTCGACGGCGGAATTCGGATGCAACCTAAGTAGCCGGCCAAGTAGTCACTCCAGTTGTGACTGACTTTCTGGGCAGCACCGTCGTACGTCGCTACGCCACTGCGACGGCCCTCGGTGCTGTCCTGGGCGCTCTCTGGGTCGGGGTGCTCAGCCGCGGCGCGATGGCGATCATCGCCGCAGCCAACGACCAGGCGGACGGCCTGGTCAGCGACGACGGCTTCGAGATCGGCCAGTTCACGTTAAGCGGGTCGCTGAACCTGTTGTTCTTCGGCTTCGCAATAGGCGCCTTCGGCGGCGCCCTGTACGTCGCACTGCGCGGCTTGCGGGTCGGTCCGGGCTGGTTCCAGGTGCTGTCGATCTCCCTGGCGCCCGCGATCGTGGCGCTGTCGATGCTCGTGCATCCAACCGGCGTCGACTTCACTCTCCTCGAGCCGATCAGCCTGTCGCTGGGGCTCTTCCTCGCGGTGGCCTGGGGTTACACCCTTTCGGTGGCCGTGCTCGTCGAGCGCCTCATCGAGCCGGCTGGGTTCGCCGAGACAGCGCCGACGTGGCTGATCGGCCTGATGCTGGTGGCGTCGATCCCGATCTTGCCGCTGGTGGCCGCGCTGGCCCTCGGTCGATTTGCGCTGCACGCGTCGGGGTCGAAGGCCGCCGCGGCCGCCTGGCCAGCCCGCGCCGCCCTGGCGCTGGTGTTCGCACTGTCGGTCTCCAACCTCGTCTCCGACATCGCCGCCCTCGCCTGACCCGCTGTAGCGTGCGACGAATGGTGAGGCATGCGCTTCGAGCCGACCTTCCCGAGGTGGTCGACGTCTGGGTGGATGCGTTCGCATCCGATCCCTACTTGCGGTGGATCGCGCCCACAGACAGCGACTGGGCTACGTTCGGGCCTGCCTGGATGGGCTTC
>DATILB010000014.1:0-7480 GCA_035477015.1 Nocardioidaceae bacterium
CCGGAACTATCGGATCGCAAGCGGACTCGATGAGTGCCGTCTCGAAGGACTACGAGCGCTGGGTCAACCGCGCCATGAACTGGGTGCGCCGGAACGGCACACGGGTCTGGGGGTTGGAGGCCCAGGACCAGCGTTCCGACCTTGACCTACGCCGCACGGACGTAACCACGGTCTACGCCTTGCCGAACGCGCTGACGATGCTCGAGGGCGGCACACCAGGACGCTGAGGGATCGTCCGCATTTGCCGCGATCCGGTCGCAGGCCCAAGGGGCCAGTTCGACATGCACTACGCCCCTGAGCGCTTCGTTTGGAGCCGATTCTGCGAGAAGTGCATGTCCAATTGGCCTGTAGCGCCCGGTTTGAAGGCGGAACTCGAGAACTACCTGTTCTCTTGTACGGGTCTCTGGCTAGAGCAGCGCCTTGCGCACCATGTCCCGCGCGGCCGCGACCACCCGGTCGACATCGCCGCGCTCGAAGTCCCACCACTCCGCCGTCCAGCTGAGTCCTCCCAGGATCAGTCGACGAACCATCGCGGTGTCCACATCCGATCCGACGTCCTCCACGAGCTGCTTCCAGAGCTCGCCGTACGTCGCCTCCTCCTCGAGCTGCTTGGCGCGCAGCTCCATCGGGATCTGACCGGAGTTGCGGATCGAGGCGCGGGGGTAGTGCGACATCTGCAGGACGTACCGCAGGTGCTGCTCGGTCGCGATGAGGACGCGGTCAAGCGGGCTCACGGACGCAGGCAGATCAGCGAGCACCCGCGACAGGTTCTCGCGCATGCCGCGTACGCCGGCGGCGAGCACTTCGGCGACCAGTGCGTCGCGGGACGCGAAGTAGTAGTAGATCGCTGGCCCGTGGGTCTCGGCGTGCTCGGCCACGTCGCTCATCCGGAGCCGCGCATAGCCCTTCACGCTCAGCATGTACGCCGCACTGTCGAGGATTCGAAGTCGAGTGCGCTCGGACTTCTTCATGTCCCTCGTGGGCACAGCGCTCACCCGCGTTCCTCCTCCTCGAGGCGACGAAGTGCCTTGAAAGCGTACGGCGTAACGACCGCGATGAGCACGAAGAACATCACGAAGACCGCCCAGAAGTTGAGCAGCCCGTGCCAGGCGAAGGGGCCACTGCGCATGAACGGCAGCAGGGTGAGCGGGAAGTAGGTGATCGCGGTGAGTACGGCGACGGCAGCGACCCACTGCGGGAAGAGCGGCTTGGCACGTCGGTCGCGGATGATCGCGATGGCGAGCGCGACGTTCTGCAGGACCGAGCAGATGAACGTCAGGTCGAAGAAGAACCAGCCGAAGTCGTACAGCATCGAGATGGTCTCGTCCGAACGCGACTCGAGCCGGAACGAGGCGGTGATCCAGATCGTCGGCGGCACCAGGGTGACGAGTGCGGTCAGCAGACCACCGAGCAGCTCGACCATGGAGAGCGGACCCATCGGTCCTTCGATGCGGCTGATGATCTTCGACAGCACCACGCTCCACACGAAGTAGAAGGGGGCCCCGAACGCCATCAGCACCATGCCGACGCGGATCCCCGTGTCGTTCGAGCGGAAGTAGTCGGCGATCCCCGCAGCATCGAGGTGCTCGGCGGGCGGCGGCCAGAAGCCGGCGAACACCGCGAAGCCGGCCAGGCCGAAGAGGCAGTAGATCACCACTGCCCACAGGCTGACCCGGAGCATCGTGTAGTCGGCGGCCACGTTGACGAGGCTGCGCTCGGCCGGGCGGGTCTCTTGGATCGTCATGTCACTCCTCATTGCCGGCACAGCGCCGGTGTCGGCGCGCGTCGCGTCGGGTCGTTGGGGCAGGGGACGTTGCGGGCTCCCTTGACGGCGCGCGGATCTGAAGGCTCCTCGGAGCAGTACAGGAGCGGCGTGTCGACCAGGGTGGTGTCGAACGGCGAGCGCCACTGGTTCACGGGCAGGAATCCCTGCAGGCAGGCCGCCGGCTTGTCGGCGTTGGCCAAGGTGAGCCGGACGTCGTGCGATCCGAGCTCGCTCAGCGTCACGGACTGCACGGCACCCACGGCCTGCGGGTACGTCGACAAGATCTCTGCCAGGTGGTGCCGGTAGAGCGACAGCACGCCGGCCGTGATGTTCAGGGGCTGCAGCAACGCCGGAAGGATCGCCTCGAGGTCGTCGAGGAAGGCCACCGCCTCTCCTGCGAAGCGAGGTCCCTTCGCGAGCAGCGTGCGCAGGTCATCGTCTCCGGCACGCAGCTCGGCAGTGACCTGAGCGAGGTCGCTGGTGAAGGACTCGATGTTGGCGCTCCGCGAGTTGACCGCCCGCAGCAGGGGCTCGGCGTCGCGGATCAGCGCCTTGGTCGGCTCGAACGACGCGTCGGCAGCCTCGATCAGGGAGAGCCCGCCGTCGAGGATGTCCTGCAGGTCGCCGTCGCGCCCGTCGAACAGCTGGCCCGACTCGTCCACCAGGGTGGCCAGGTCCCCGCGAGGCAGGCTCTCGAGGAGCGCGTGCACGTTGTCGAGGACGGGCCCGATCTCGACCGGGTACGACGTACGCTCCAGCGGGATGACGTCCCCCTCCGCGAGCGTCGCGGTGCCGGAGGAAGGGGGGACCAGCTCGACGTACTGCTCCCCCACGGCCGAGCGGCTGTGGATCTCGGCGGTGACGCCGGCAGGGACCTCGACGTCGTCGGTGAGCTTGAACCGAGCAACGATCCGGTCGTCGCCGAGCTCGAGGGCCGACACCTTCCCGATCGGATGCCCGAGGTAGCTGACCTGCGCCCCGTCGTAGATGCCCGCGCCTTCGACGAACTCGGCGCTGACGGTGTAGCGGCCGATGCTCAGCGCCTCCGGCACCCGAAGGAACACCATCGCCAGCACCACGATGCCGACCGCCGACGCAGAGCCGAGGACCATCAGCTGCTTGTGGATCAGTGCCTTCCCCTTCATGGGGTCACCCCCTTAGAAAGGTCGAGGCCGGGGAGAGCGGGCAGCGACGGCAGCAGCCCACTGAGGATGTCGGTCAGTGGAGTGAGGCCGGGCATCCCGGGGATCGCCGGCTTCCCATCAGGCCCGATGAACCCGTTGACGAGTGCCTCGGTCCTCAGGTCGAGGGTCAGGAAGAGGTTGCAGTAGTCGCTCTTGCACGCGTTCGCGACGGTCTCGGGTGCGAAGGGGAAGGTCACCGCGAAGCCGAGTGCCTTCGTCACGGAGTCACCCGCCCGGGACAGCGCCTTCAACGCCGGCACGATGTCACGAAGGTTCGCGACGAGGTCGGCCTTGGCGGACGTGACCAGTGGCGTAGCCACGTCCCCGAGGCGGCGCAGCGACTGCAGAGCCGACGTAAGGTTTGGCCGCTCCGCACTCAGGGCGCGAAGCGCGGGCCCGAGCTCGTCCAACGCCTTGGTCAGCGTGCCGCGGTTGCGGGCGAAGCGTCCGGACAGTCGGTCCATGTCCCTGATGGCGGTGACGATGTCACCACGCTGGGCATCGAGGGCGCCAAGGAAGGTGTCCAGTCGTGGAAGCAGGTCACCGAGTGCCTGGTCATTGCTGTTGACCGCCTTGTTCAGCTCGGCCGTGATGGTGCTGAGCTGCTCCAAGCCACTGCCGTTGAGGACGACAGAGGCGGAGGCGAGGACCTGCTCGGTTGCCGGGTACGCCGACCCGTTGGCCAGCGGGATCGTCCCCTCGGCCTCGAGCCGGCCAGCAGGAGAAGCAGGTGGTGCGAGCTCGATGAAGCTCGAGCCCAGCAGGCTGTTCACGCCGACGCGCGCGACCGCGTTGGCCGGCAGCTCGACGTCACCGTTGAGCGTCACCGTGGCCTCGGCGTGCCAGTCAACCGCGGTGAGACCGGTGACGGTGCCGACCGCGATGTCACCGACCTTGACCTCGGCGTTCTCGGTCAGGGTCCCGACATCGGGGAGCTCGACGGTCACCGTGTACGCGCCGTCGCCCTTCCCCTCGCCTCCGGGCAGAGCCAGGTTCTGCACGCCGTCGAAGCTGCAGCCGGTGAGCAGAGCGGCAGCTGCCGCCACCAGAAGAGCGCGTCTCATCACATCAACCCCAAGAGCGTCTTGATGGTGTCGATCAGGTTCTGCGCGACCCCGCTGCTGGCCAGCTTGTCGAGCAGGTCGCCAAGCACGCCTTGGCAGAGCTTCTCTGCGGCAGGGCCACTCACGCCCGCGGCTCCGCCGAGCGCACCGCAGGCGAGCTGGCCGGGCGAGTTGACGTTGGCAGCGTGCAGGTCGACAGCTACGGCGTTCTGCCGCTGGTGGTAGGACTCCACCAGGTTGCCGAGCGCGTTCGGCGCCACATGCAGCGTCTGGGCGAGCGACTCCTGGTGCTTCGCGACGACCGAGGCGACATCAGTGAGCCCCACCAGGGTCTTCCTGAGGCTGCCGCGGTTCGTTCGCACGAAGCGCTCGACCTTGCCCACGGTGCCGGCGAGCTCGTGCAGCGCCGTACGCACCGACTGCTTGTTGTCGGCGAGCATTCCCGACACGGCGTCGAGACGCTCGGAGAACTCGGCGATCTGGGTGTCGCTCGCGGCGAGCGCGGAGACGAACACCTGCAGGTTGCGGACCGTCGAGAACATGTCGCCGCTGCCGGACTCCAGAGTGCGTACGGCGCCCGCGAGGTTTGCAATCGTTTCGTTGATGCTCGCGCCCTGGCCGTCGAGGGCGCCGGCGGCCGAGCTGACCAGCCGCGACAACGCACCGCGCTTGTTCGCACCACCCGGGCCGAGCGCGACCGCCAGGTCGTTGAGCTGGCCCTTGATCTCGTCCCACTCGACGGGAGTCGCGGTCCGCTCGACCGGGATCACGCCACCGTCCTCGAGCTGGGGCCCGCCTTCGTACCTGGGCGCGACCTGGAGGTACCGGCTGCTCACCAGAGACGGCGCGACGATTGCGGCCTTCGCGTCCGCCGGGAGCTTCACGTCGCCGTCGACGTGGAAGTCGATGCGGACCTGGTCCCGCTCCGGCGTGATGTCGTCGATCTTGCCGACGATCACGCCCAGCACCCGGACCTCGTCGCCGGCGTAGATGCCGCTGGCACTGCGCACGTACGCCGTGAGGCTCGTCGACCCGGTGCGGTTCAGGAAACCCGCGGTGAGCAGGGGCACGGACAGCGCCACTACGACGAGCACGACGATGCGGTTGCCGGCGGCCCTCCGCACGCGGTCGGTCATGGCGTGCTTCATGGCGTCACCTTCGGCGGGAAGAAGTTTCCGGGCAGCAGGTTCTGCAGGTAGGCGGTGAAGAACGGTCCGCTCGCGACGACCTCGCCGAGGCCGGTGGCGTAGCCCGCGACCCCGTCGAGCGTGGCCCCGATGTTCTTCTTGTTGGCACGCAGGACGTGGATCACCTTCTGCAGCTGGTCGAGCATGGGGCCGACCTCGGTCTGGTTCTCGTCGACGAGGGCGGACAGCTGGCGGGCCATCGCGGTCACGTTCACGAGCAGCGTCTCGATGTCCTCGCGGCGGCTGACCAGCTCGGCGAAGAGCAGGTTGCCGTCGCGGACGAGGGCGGTCAGGTCGCGGCTTCGGTCGGCGAGGACGCCGGAGAAGCCTTCGGCGTGCGACAACAGCGACCTCAGCTGGGCGTCACGGGACGCGACAGTGCGAGACAGCCGGCCGATGCCGTCCATGGCATCGCGGAGCTCGGGCGTTGCCCTGTCGACGGTGGCGGACACGGCCTCGAGCGCCTTGGCGACCTGGGCGACGTCGATCTGCCCGGTCTCCTGCGTCAGCTCGGACAGCGCCTCGGTCACGTCGTACGGCGTCGTGGTGCGCGCCACCGGGATGGTGCCCTCCAGTCGGCCGTCCCCTGTCGAGGTCAGGGTGAGCGCCTTGTCACCCAGGACAGTGGCGACACTCACTGCGGCCGTCGTCTCGCTGCCCAGGGTGATGTCCTCGTTCGTGATGCTGAACTCGACGAGCACGCCTTCACCGCCGAGCTTCACCGAGCTCACCCGGCCGACCTTGAGGCCGCTCACCCGCACGGGGTCGCCCTGCTTGAGGCCGGCGGCCTCGGCGAGCTCAGCCGTGTAGTGCCGACCGAACGCACCGACGACGCCGTTGATGTTGAGCACGATGGCGATGGTCGCCACCAGCCACACCAGCACGATCGCGCCCAGCGGCAGTGGGTCCCGCTCCCGGAACATCTTCATCTCACACACACCTCGGGACGTTGGAGCGGACCATTGGCGTCTTGATCACGGTGCCGTTCGGACCGGACACGATCACCTGCGCTGAGCAGAGGTAGAAGTTGAAGAACGATCCGTGCGATGCCACCCGCTTCAGCCGCGCGTACGTCGGCGGCAGGATCTTGAGCGTCTCGGCGAGCTCCTGCGAGTTGCGGTTGAGCAGGCGTGCGACCTCATGCGTCGACTGCACCGTCTCCGCGAACGGCGTACGCACCTCGGCGAACAGCCCGTCGAGCGATCCGGCCAGTCGGCTGATCGACGTGAGCGACGTACTGATCGGGTCACGGTCCGCGGCGAGCCCGGACACCAGATGTCGCATCTCGCCGATGGTCTGGCGGAGCTGGACGTCGCGCGAGTCGAGACTGCCGAGCACCGTGTCCAGGTTGGAGATCAGGGACCCGATCACGCGGTCGTTGTCGGCCAGCCCGTCGGTCAGCGAAGCGGTCCTCGTCAGCAGTGACTCGACGGTGCCGCCGCGACCCTGCAGCGTCGCGATGAGGCCGGACGCGAGCTCGTTGACCTGCTGCGGGGACAGCCCTTGGAAGAGCGGCTTGAAGCCGTTGAGCAGTACGTCGAGGTCGAGCGCGGGAGTGGTGCGGCCGACCGGGATGGTGGCGCCTTCGGGGAGCGCGGTCCCAGCCGACGCGGGCTGCGCGAGCTCGAGGTAGCGGTCGCCCAGCAGGTTCTCGTAGCGGACCAGCACCTGGGTGCTGTCGGTCAGGGGCTGGTCGTCGGCGACGTGGAACTCGACCTTGACGACGTTGCCGGCCTCAACGGAAAGACCGTCGACCTGGCCGACGCGTACGCCTGCCACGCGGACCATGTCACCGGACTCGAGACCGCTGACGTCTGTCATCAGCGCTGCGTAGCTGCGGCTCGGGCCGAGCGTCTGCTGGGACAGCGTCAGGTAGAGCAGGACGGCGATGAGCACTCCGACGGTGCCGAACACCGCGAGCTTGATCGCCTCGGCACGCACCTTCACTGGGGAGCTCCCTTCTCGGGGAACGGGATCTGCGAGGGCGACAGCAGCGGCATCCCGTGGCAGTCCGGTCCGGTGCCACGAGGGCTTGCGGGCAGGTCACGCGGGAAGGTGTACGCCGGCAGCGCGGAGCGGATGCTGACCCGAGCCCGCAGACCTGCGTCGGTGCCACCGATGACCTTCGCCATCACACCGCGGGCGTTGGCCAGCCCTTCCAGCAGGCACGGCAGCTCTGAGGAGTACGCCGACAGCGTGCCGGTCGTCGGACGCAGTGAGCGAAGCAGGCCGGTGAGCGCGGTGGCGTTCACGCCGAGTACCTGCGCGCCCTTGCCGCCG
>DATILB010000015.1:0-1731 GCA_035477015.1 Nocardioidaceae bacterium
CAGCAGACCGTCCAGCGACGGGCCGGCACTGAGCAGGTCCTGGAACTCGTCGAACACGACGAGCGTCGGGATGCCGTCCTTCTGGTGCAGCTTGAGCGGCAGGTCGAGCAGCTCCGAGGCAACGGCCTGGCTCGCGTCGGAGGTCGGGTTCTGTCGCTGACGCGGATGGAGCGTCAGGCCCGGCCCGCTCGCAGTGAGTGAGAAGCCCATCCGGGCGCCCAGGCCGTCGAGGTGCGCGCGAATCTTGTTGTCGCGCAGCCGGGAGTACGACGTGGCGATGCGCACGCACACCTCGGACAGCGAGGTCACGCCGTACAGGTCGACGTGGACGGTCCGCCAGCCGGCCCCGGAGAGCCCGGCGGCATGAGCGAGCAGCAGCGAGGTCTTCCCGAACCGCCGGGGGCCGGCCAGTCGCACGTGCACACGCTCCACCGCGGCCTGATGTAGCCGGGTGAGCTCGGTCCTGCGGTCGATCAACCCCTCGGGGGCGATGGGCGTCTCGAACGGGAACGGACGGACCAGGGTCATGCCCTCAGAGTAAAGGAAATGTATTGCAAGTGCAATACATCAGTGTATGGCGATAGCCATGCACTCTCGTCAGGCCTCCAAGCCCATCGGGCCGTAGACCTCGCGGTCCCCCTCGAACAGGGTGACCGCGGCGACGCCGTCCTCTTTGAGCTCCCGCCAGACCTCGCCCACCCAGGACTCCGCATCGCTCTGCGAGGGGAAGGTCGACTGACCGGCCACCGTGCTGGTGACCTCCTCGCCGGCGGAGTTCTCGAGTCGCCAGCGCCAGATCGAGCGGGGCGTGGACGGCTCGGGAGCGAAACCAGAGGGCTCGAGCGCGTTCGTCATGCCCAGAAGGCTAGGTCATGGCCTAGTCTCCCCGCTTGTGAACGCCCTCCGCCTGGCCCTCGGGACGCTGACCGTGTTCCCGACGAAGCCGCCCACGGTCGTCGACCGACGCGTCGCCGGGCTGGCCATGGCGCTGGCCCCCCTCGTGTCCCTGGTGCTCGTCGTACCGCTGTGGCTGCTGTCCCTGCGCGTCGAACATCACTGGTCGCCGCTCCTTACCGCGGTGATGTGGGTCGGCGGACTCGCGTTCTTGACGCGCGCGATGCATCTCGACGGACTGTCCGACACCGCCGACGGACTCGGGTCGGGCAAGCCGGCCGGCGAAGCGCTCGCGATCATGCGGAAGAGCGATGTTGGTCCGTTCGGGGTCGCGACCCTCGTCCTGGTCCTGCTGGCCCAGGTCGCCGCGGCAACCCAACTCATCGTCGAACCCGACGGCGTCGCGCTCGTTGCGGTCGCGGTCGTCTGGAGCCGACTCGTACTGCCGGCCGCCTGCCTCGTCGGCACTCCCGCGGCTCGCGAAGAGGGTCTCGGGGCCATGGTCGCGGGATCAGTCAGCTGGCCGAAGCTGCTCGGCTCCTACGGCGTCGCCCAGCTCGGCGTGGTCGGCATCCTCCTGGTCTCGCACGTCGACTGGGAACGAGCCCTGACCGCGGCCATCGCCGTCATCGTCGGGCGGCTGTTCTGCACCTGGTGCGTCCGACGCCTCGGCGGCATCACCGGCGATGTCCTCGGCGCGTGCGTCGAGGTGACCTTCACGGTCGCCCTGCTCGGAATGTGCCTCTACAACTAGCCTTCTCGCACGTCGGGCTGGACGAACGGCGGCTTCGTCACCGTGAAGATCTCGCGGCGACCACGTACGTCGACGCCGACCTC
>DATILB010000016.1:0-28519 GCA_035477015.1 Nocardioidaceae bacterium
GCAAGCGGCGCGAGGCGCGTGCGATCGCAAGGCGGAGGAGGGAGGCGGGCTGGGGCCCGTCGACCGACGACAACCCAGCGATCGTGCATGGATCGCGTCGCGTAGCCGGAAACGGGAAAGGGAGACGCACCCTCGGGCGAGAAGCGCTCCGACGGCGGCACCTGCGGTGTTCGCGACGACGTCCTGGAAGGAGGAGACGCGACCCGGGATCGCGAGCTGCGACAGCTCGATCACGGCTGACGTCCCCGCTCCGATGGCGAGCCAGGAGGGCACCGACCGCGGACCCACGACGAACCAGCCGAGCAGGCTCAGGGGAAGGAAGAGCAGCACGTTGAGGCCGACCTCCACCAGCGCGACGGGAGGGCCGAGCCCGATCGTCGAGAGCAGGTCGAGCGCGATCCGGATGGCCCCACCCGGCTCGCCGCCACCGGGCGAGAACACGAGGTAGCCGACGCCGGCCAGGTAGCCCGCGTAGACCGCCCTCAGGAGCCCAGCGGGGATCACCCGAGCTTGGGTCGCACGTGCAGGCCGACCTCGGGGTCGACGACGACCTCCTGAGAGGCCGGGATGCCGTCCGCGTCGAGCACGACGTCGAGCGCGACGTTGCGCTTGACGAGAGCGAGCGCGATCGGACCGAGCTCGTGGTGGCGGGCGCTGCTACCGACCATGCCGACGACACGGTCGCCGTCCTTCAGCTCCGCGCCCTGGGCGGGCAGCCGGTTGGCGGACCCGTCGAGGTTCAGCATCGTGAGCCGCCGCGGAGGACGACCGAGGGTGTGGACCCGCGCGACCGTCTCCTGCCCGCGATAGCAACCCTTCTCGAGGTGTACGGCGCTGCCGATCCAGCCGACCTCGTTGGGGATGGTGCGGTGGTCGGTGTCGATGCCGAGGCGTGGCTCGCCGCGGGCGATCCGTAGCGCGTCGTACGCCCACAGGCCGCAGGCCGGACCCGCTGCATCGGCGTAGCGCGCCAGCTCAGCGCGAGGAACGATGTCGTAGCCGCGCGGGCGCCAGGTGACGGCGACCTCGTCGGCGCGCGTGACCTCGACCCGCATCATGAAGCGCATCCGGTCCAGGAAGCCGGCGAGCTCCTCGCCCTTGCCCGGCTCGGTGTGCGCCGTGAACGTCTCGCCGTCGTCGACCCCCGTGAAGGCATGCTCGACGTGGCCCTGGGGGCTGAGGATCAGCGCCGACGTGGCCTGACCGGCGGGCAGCCCCTCGAAGAACTGGCTGGTGATCGAGTGCAGATAGGTGAGCCGGTCGGGGCCGGCGATCCGCAGCACCTCGCGGTGGCTCAGGTCCACGAAGCCGTCGCCGGCCTCAAGGGTGCGCTGCTCGCCGTTGAATGAGCCGTAGTGCGCTGCTACTGGGGCGTCGATGCCGTCGCCGGCCACCGCATCGGGCAGCTCGAGTAACGGGCTTCGGTAGGCGCTCACACCTCTCCCAACGACGCGGAGGGCCCCGCGCATTCCTTACAGGTGCCGAACACGGTGAGGTGACCGACATCGGTATGGAAGCCGTGACCCTTCAAGAGGGCATCAGTGAGCGGCGCTACCTCTTCGGGAGAGGCGTCGAGAACGGCGTGGCAGCTGCGGCAGACCAGGTGGACGTGCGGCGGAAGCGTCGTCGAGTGGTACGTCGGTGCGCGGTCGGTGATGTGCGAGTGGCGGACCAGGCCGAGCTCCTCGAGAAGCTCGAGGTTGCGGTAGATGGTGGAGATGTTGACCGCCGACGCCTCGGAGTGAACCTCCTTGAGCACCTCGTCAGGCGTGGCGTGGCCGAGCTTCTGCACGGCCCGAAGGACGAGCTCGCGTTGCGGCGTGAGGCGGTAGCCCTTCGCGCGGAGCTCCTCGTGCCAGGACTCCGTCATTGCCGGACGAGCCGTCCCCAGAGATGCGGCTGGAGCTCTTGGCCCACAGCAGCCATGTCGTACGCGAACCAGAGGTCACCCTCGACCAGTCCGTACATCCGGTGACCGGCGACGTACTCCTTCGCCGTGGCGGTGCGTACGACGGCGTCGGTGCTCATCTCGAGCTTTCCGCCCTCGACCTGGCCGAGGTAGATCTCCACGAAGCCGGTGTTGTGCGCGAGAAGGAACTCGAACGAGCCGTCCGCCTTGGGCCGGAGGAAGCCGGTCTCAATGGCACCGTCGCGGATCTTCTCGCCCTGCGCATCGACCACGGTCGCCCGGCTCATGTAGTGGAAGAACGGGCGCCCGTCGTGGGCGAAGATCAGCTCCTGGGCGAAGTGGAGCTTCTCGATCGTGGGGTAGTCACCCTCACCGTTGCCACGCCAGGTGCCGAGCAGCCACGCGACCTTCGCGCACTCGGGATGAAGGTTGTCAGGAAGCTCGAAAGGCACGTCGGGGACCGCCTCAGCGGTTCGTGGCCTTGACCAGCTTGAGCAGGACGATGAGCGCCACCAGGCCGCCGAGGGCGACGACGACGGCCATGAGGGTGATGAACACTGCTTCCATGGTCGGCGAGTCTATCGGTGCTCCTGACTAGGCTCTTGCCATGCCCAACAAGCTCGTGATCAAGGTCACCGCCGGCGCCGACGACCCCGAGCGCGCCAACCAAGCATTCACCGTCGCGGCCATGGGGGTCGCCGCGGGAGCCGAGGTGAGCCTGTGGCTGACCGGCGAGGCCGCGTGGTTCGCCGTGCCTGGGCGGGCCGAGGACTTCTCGCTCCCCCAGGCCTCGCCGCTCGCAGACCTGCTCAAGACGGTCCTGTCCGCGGGTCAGGTGACGCTCTGCACCCAGTGCGCGGCAAGACGCGAGCTGACCGAGTCGGACATTGTCGAGGGGATCCGGCTCGCGGGCGCCGCGGTGTTCGTCGAGGAGGTCCTCGCCGACGGCGCGCAGGCGCTCGTCTACTAGGTCCCTACTGGAACGAACGGCCCAGACCACGTACGGTCCAGCCCGCGTCGGTCCAGGCCACGTCGTCGAGGCAGTTGCGCCCGTCAATCAGGAGCTTGCGGCGTACGACGGCGCCGAAGACGACCGGGTCGAGGGCGCGGTACTCGTCCCACTCGGTGATCAGGATGACGAGGTCAGCGTGTGAGGCCGCCTCGATGGCACTCTCGGTGTACTCGAGCTGAGGTTCGGACCGACGAGCGTTCTCGATCGCCTTGGGGTCAGTCACGACCACCGTGGCACCGCGGTCGAAGAGCTCGCGGCCGATCACGAGTGCCGGGGCATCGCGGATGTCGTCGCTGTTGGGCTTGAAGGCTGCCCCGAGGACCGCGATGCGCTTGCCGTCCACGTCACCGCCTGACAGGTGCACCGCGAGGTCGACCACCTTGGCGCGCCGACGGACGTTGATGGTGTCGATCTCGCGGAGGAAGGTCAGGGTGTCGCGCACACCGAGGTCGTCGGCCCGGGCCATGAAGGCGCGGATGTCCTTGGGGAGGCAGCCGCCACCGAAGCCGACTCCGGCGTTGAGGAACCGCCGACCGATCCGGGCGTCGTGGCCGATCGCGTCGGCGAGCTCGGTGATGTCACCGCCGGCCGCCTCGCAGAGCTCGGCCATCGCGTTGATGAACGAGATCTTCGTTGCCAGGAAGGAGTTCGCAGCAACCTTGACCAGCTGTGCGGTGGCATAACCGACGACCAGACGGGGTGTGTTCCGCGCGACGATCTCGGCGTAGACCTCGTCGAGCACCTTGCGTGCGCGCTGCCCCTCCTCGCCGCTGGGTACGCCGTACACGAGGCGGTCGGGATGCAGGGTGTCCTCGACGGCGAATCCCTCACGCAGGAACTCCGGGTTCCACACGAGCGTCGCACCGGTCGGCGCCAGCTCCTCGGCGAAGCGCTCGGCGGAGCCCACCGGGACGGTCGACTTGCCCGCGACGACGTCCCCTTCGTGGACGTAGGCCGCGAGTTCGGTCATCGCGGCGTCGACGTAGGTGAGGTCTGCCGCGTAACTGTCCCGCTGCTGCGGCGTGCCGACACATACGAAGTGCACCGCCGCACCTTCGATGGCTGCCATGTCGGTGGTGAACGTGAGCCGTCCAGTGGCGAGCTGCTCTGCGAGGAGCTCCTCGAACCCGGGTTCGTAGAACGGCGACTTGCCGCGGCCCAGCTTGGCGACCTTGTCCGCGTCGACGTCCACTCCGACCACTTGATGGCCGAGTGTCGACATGGCGGCTGCATGGACTGCCCCGAGGTAGCCGCAGCCAATAACGGAGATTCTCACGACCGGGAAACGATAGCCGCAGCGCTCAAGTCACGTCCGGCGTTTCACGCCGAGGAGCTCACGTGCCTCTGCCGTGGACATCGGTTCGCGCTGAGCCATCCGTCCCAGCTCGACGGCCCGGGCCACGAGCTGCTCGTTGTGCTCGACCGGGACGCCCTTCGCCAGCGTGAGGACGTCCTCCATGCCGACCCGAAGATGCCCGCCCTTGGACAGAGCGGCGAGCGCCACGGTCAGGGTCGAGCGGCCGATGCCCGTGGCGGACCAGCTGGTCACCTCCGGCGGGAGCGCTGCGACGGCCGCGACCAGGGCGTCGGCCGTGCCGGGCATGGCGCCTGGCACGTTCATGACCAGATCGACGTGCACCTTGCCGCCGTACGGAAGTCCGTAGGTCTTGAGCAGCCGGTTCAGCGAATGCACATGTCCGAGGTCGAAGAGCTCGAACTCCGGGACGACCTCCCGCTCCTGGGACTGCTGGTACAGATCGGTGATGAAGCCCCACGGGTTGAGGAAGACGTCGTCCCCGAAGTTGGTGGTGCCCATCGTCAGGCTGCACGAGTCCGGCTCGGCGTCGAGCACCTTCAACCGGGCCTCGAGCGGGTCGTGGACCGACCCTCCGGTCGAGAGCTGTACGACGAGGTCGGTGCTCTCGCGGAGGGCAGCGACGGTATCGGCGAGCCTGGCCGGCTCGAGGCTCGGCCGGTGCTCGTCGTCACGGATGTGGACGTGGATCATCCCCGCGCCGGCGGCCTCGCACCGCTGCGCGGTCTCGACGAGCTCGGTCAGGGTCGTGGGCAGCTGCGGGCAGTCGGCCTTGCTGGTCTCGGCGCCGGTGGGCGCGACGGTGACGAGCAGGGCACCCGAGCGGATGGTGTGGGTGGCCATGACGGCATGGTGCCAGATGAGCCGACCGAGCTAGTTCACGGCCCCAGTCAGCGCGAGGTCCCCGAACCGCCGTTCGAGCAGCTCGACGTTCTCGTCCCCGAACGCCTCCCACATCACCGCGGCGTCCTTGGCGTCGTACACCACGATGCTCTGGTCGCCGGCCCAGCCGGTGCCGTCGTTCGGGACGGTGTAGAAGGCCAGGTTGCCAGTGTCGAACGAGCGCATCGACCAGCCGAACTTGAGCATCTCGAAGTTGCCGAAGGTGTCGTCGACAGTGACGTTGGCCGCGAGGTGGTCGAGCATCGCCTTGACCCGCGCCGGGTTGGTGAGCACGCCTTCGTCGACGACCTTGGCGCCCAGCTGGCGGATGAAGTTCTGCTGGCGCTGGATGCGGTCGAAGTCACCGCCGGGAAGCCCATAACGCTGGCGGACGTAGGAGAGCGCGAGCTCTCCATCGAGGTGGACGACCCCCTGGGGCCACGCCCCGTAGCCCGGGATGGCCACCGGCTCGGAGAAGAAGACGTCGACGCCGCCGACCGCGTCGGTGAACTGACGGAAGCCCTCGAAGTCGACCACGGCGACATGGTCGATCCAGAGGCCGGTGAGGTTGCGGACCGTCTTGGTCATCAGTGCGGCGCCGCCGTAGGAGTACGCCGCGTTGACCTTGGCCTCGCCGTGGCCGGGGATGTCGACCCACGTGTCGCGAGGGATGGAGACCGCGTAGCCCTTCTCGCGGTCGTCCGCCACGTGCACGAGCATGATGATGTCCGCGCGCGCCTCGCCGGGAGCGAACGAGTCGGCCTCGGCGTTCTCGCCGGTGGTCTGGACCTCGCTGCGACGGTCGAGGCCGAGGACGAGGAAGGTCTGACCCTTGGCGCTCGCTGGGCGGTTGCCCTCGATGGCGTCGATCCGGTCGATCCGTCCCAGGATCAACCACAGGATCAGCAGCAGGATGAGTGCGATGGCCACCAGGCCGGCGACGACCCACTTGGCGTACTTCTTGGCCTTCTCGCGACGGCGCTCCCACTTGTTCGCCTTGCGGCGCCGGCGCACCGGCGGGGCGTCAGAGAGCAGGTCCTGCTGCCCGTCGGAGGTCCCGGGGGTCCCGTCGGTCGCTTCGGCGCTCTGGCTGTCAGCGTCGGTGGCGGCAGGCGTCGGCCCCACTGATAACCTCCCTGGTCTTCCGAGAAGGTGGTGCGGTTGAGGTCTGTGGTTCAACGTGCTTTGACGGCAAATGTCACGGTGAGCGGCGAGGTCGTGGCTGCTCTTGAGAGCCCCGGACTCGTCGTTCTCCTCGGGGTGACCCACGATGACGGTCCAGACCAAGTGGCCTGGATGGCCCGCAAGGTCTGGGGTCTGAGGATCCTACGTGACGAGATGTCGGCCTCCGATCTCGATGCTCACATCCTGGTCGTCAGTCAGTTCACGCTGTACGCCGATGCCCGCAAGGGCCGCCGCCCGACCTGGAACGCCGCTGCACCGGGCAGCGTCTCCGAACCAATCTACGACGCGTTCTGCCAAGAGCTCGAACAGCTCGGTGCCACGGTCGCTCGAGGCGTCTTCGGCGCGGACATGCAGGTGTCGCTTGTCAACGACGGGCCGGTCACGTTGATCCTGGAGACCTGACTCAGCCCACGGTCTCACTGAGCAGCACCTCGCTGATCGCCACGGTGTTGCGCGGCCCGGACTCCGACTCCAGGACTTCGAGGGTGACCTCGTCCGTCTCGACGGGCGGGATCCGCAGCGACTGCAGGTCTCGGTTCTCGGGTGAGCCGTCGAGCCGCTGGACGACGCTGGTGCCGTCGGCGAAGGTCCATCGGACCCGGGTCAGCCGGTTGTTCTCGGCATAGCGGTCGGCGCCGCTCTGCGGGTCGGTCTTGGCATAGCCGGGCACCAGCCCGACCTCGCCGAGCCTCGCCTGCTGACCGAGCGTCAGGCGCAGGGTGACGCCCACGCCGTCACCGGAGCAGCGCCAGGCGGTCGTGAAGTCCCCGTCGAAGGCGTTGACCGCGTCATAGGTCACCGGTCGCCCGGCTGCGTCCTCGCTCGGCCCGAGCACACAGCTCGCGGAGGCGGACTCAGGCGTGAGCGCAACCACCTCTCCGTCCCAGGCCTGTCCCTCGACCGGCTTCGGACGCGGCACCCGGGTGCCCTCGTCCCCGTCGGGGGCAGCCGGACCGGCACTCCCCGCATCGGAGAAGAGGCGGCCCACACCGTAGGCACCCAGCACGAGTGCCAGCACCAGCGTCCCGATGAGCGCGGGCACCAGCCACCTTGGCCACTCGCTCCCCGGCTCACGGTGGGTGGGGCCGTACCAGGGCTCCGGCTCCACATCGGTCATGAAGTCCGGCTCAGGCTCGGGTACGACGTACGCCGGCTCCGCGGGGGCAGGCTCGTCCAGCGAGCCCGCCCAGGCACGCTCGTAGCCCCGGCGGTAGGCCTCGGCGTACTCCGGGGGCAGATCGGGCGGCAGGGCGCCGGGATCGAGTGGCTCGCTCACAACGCGTCCAGCCTAAGCAAAAGCCCCGATCCCACCCAAAGGGGGGACCGGGGCCCTCAGGTCTGCTCGTCAGATCTGGATCTCGACCTCAGCGACGGACCCGACGGCGGCCTGCACGGTCGTGTCGGTCGTCTCAGCGCCCGGAGCCAAGGTGCGCAGGGTCCAGTCGCCGTTGCCGGCGAAGAACCGGAAGTGGCCCGTGGCCGACGTGGGAACCTCAGCGGTGAACTCACCGGTCCGGTCGAGCAGGCGGACGTACGCCGACTCGACGGGCTGGCCGCCCTTGGTCACGATGCCCTGGATGATGGCCTCCTTGGCGACGTTGATGCCGTCCAGCGAGAGACCGCCCGTCGTCGCGCCGCACATCAGGCGTCACCCGGCTCGTCGCCGAGGGCCACCGGGACGCCGACCAGCGAGCCGTACTCGGTCCAGGAGCCGTCGTAGTTCTTGACGTTCTCGAGGCCGAGCAGCTCCTTGAGCGCGAACCAGGTGTGGCTCGAGCGCTCACCGATGCGGCAGTAGGCGATCGTGTCCTTGGACCAGTCAAGACCGGCCTCCGTGTAGAGCTCCTTGAGCTCGTCGTTGGACTTGAACGTGCCGTCGTCGTTGGCAGCCTTGCTCCACGGGACGTTGCCGGCCGTGGGGATGTGGCCGGCACGCTGCGCCTGCTCCTGCGGCAGGTGGGCCGGGGCAAGGAGGCGTCCGGCGTACTCGTCAGGGCTGCGTACGTCGATGAGGTTCTGGGTGCCGATGGCAGCAACGACCTCGTCGCGGAACGCACGAAGCGAGTGGTCCTGGGCCTGGGCGACGTACTCGGTGGCCTCGGGGCTCGGGACGTCTGCCGTCAGCTCGCGGCTGTCGAGCTCCCACTTCTTGCGGCCGCCGTCGAGCAGGCGGACGTCCTGGTGGCCGTAGAGCTTGAAGTACCAGTAGGCGTACGCCGCGAACCAGTTGTTGTTGCCGCCGTACACGACGACGGTCTGGTCGTTCGAGATTCCTCGGGCCGACAGGAGCGCCTCGAACTGCTCCTTGGAGACGAAGTCACGCCGAACCTGGTCCTGGAGGTCGGTGGTCCAGTTGAGCTTCACCGCGCCCCTGATGTGGCCCTTGTCGTACGACGTGGTGTCCTCGTCAACCTCGACGACGGCCGCCTTCGGGTCGTCGAGGTGCTCCTCGACCCACTCGGCGGTGACGAGTGCTGTTTCGCGAGACATCGCTGTCCTTTCAGTGTGCGACGGGGGATCCGGCGCGCTTCTCTGGTGCGGGGGCGAGACGGCGTGCGAGAAGGTAGATCTCACACCCCAGGCAGAACCCGAAGACGGCGTTCAAGAACGCCGCTGCGAGTGCGAACCCGGTCGCGATTGCCCCCAGGAGGGTCGCGCCGGACAGATAGCCGACCAGGGCCAGGCCGGTGAAGGCCAGACCCACCGCGGCGGCGAACCGCGGCGGCGCCGCGTCCTCGAGCTCCTTCGGAGCGCCGATGCGGGGTCGGATGAGCTTCTTGAACAGGAATGCCCACGGTGTGTGCTGCGGCCCCAGCACGGTGCCGAGCAGGAAGCCGACACCCAGAACCGCAAGCAGCACCTCAGTGAGCCGGGACGGGGCTGCAAGGAGCGCAACAGCGAAGCCGGCGAGGTTCACCGAGGCGGTGAAGCGCTGGCCACGCGGGTCGATCTGGGCGGACATGGACATCTCCTGGGCAGACAGGGACAAGGGCTGCAGAAGGCGGGACGCCAAGGCACGCAGGACGAGCTGGTCCGTTGCGTAAAGAGGGATATCAGCCCGTCGAGGGGCGGTGGCGTCCCGTCAGGACATTCGACAGAGCGACGAGCGCACGCGGCAGTGGTCCACTGCGCGGCGCTTGGTCAGCATCGTCGAGAACATGGCGCAAGCGTAGGCGTGGGGAGACCACTGGTCTAACGGCCATCTCACCATTCGGATGCCCGTCTCGAATATTGGTCAGTGCGACGCGGACTGAGGGGCGCGCTTGCCGACGGCCCGGCGCGCGCTGCCGACCAGGATCTGCTCGAAGCGGTCGGCGCATCCTTCGAGGGCGAACTCCGACTCGGCCAGCTGTCGCGTCTGCGACGCGAGCTCGGCCTGCAGGGTGTCGTCGGTGAGCACGGTGGCGACCCACTTGGCCGCCGCATCGATCGAGGACGTGTCGGGGGGCAGCACGGCACAGCCGGCTCGTTCGAGGAGCTGGGACGCGAGGTTCTCGTGCGGCATCAGCCCCACCACGGGCCGCCCAGCGCAGAGATAGGAGAGGGTCTTGGACGGCACCGAGAAGGCCCCCGCAGACCGCTCGAGCAGGACCACCAGCACGTCGCCGCTGCCGAGCACCTCGGACAGCCGCTCGTAGGGCTGGAACGGCAGGTAGGTCAAGGGCACGTCGAGCCGCGCAGCAGCCTCACGGACCACTCCCTCTGCGGGACCGGTGTTCACGACGACCAGGCGTGCGTCGACGCCGAGCTCGCGGACGCGGCCGGTGAGCTCCACGAGGAGTACCGGGTCGTGCTTGAGCCCCAGCATGCCGGAGTAGAGCAGCGTCTTCGGCTCCGTCAGGTCGTGCTCGCGGGACCAGGCGTTGTCGCGGGGCGTGGGGACGATCTCGTCGAGCGGAGCCCAGTTGGGGATCACCGACACCTTGTCCGCCGTACCCCAAGACTCGTGGACCGCCACGAAAGACTCGGCAATGACCACGATGTGTGCGGCGCGGCGACTGCACCAGCGCTCCGCGACTCCCAGCACCCGGGCCGCGAGGTGCCAGATCTTGCCGAGCTTGTTGCCCGCGAAGCTGTCGAGCGCGACTGCTTGGACGTCCTGGTGCCACAGCACCCACGGGACGCGTCGCACCAGCATGAAGAGGGCGGCGATCAACAAGGTGGGGACCGGTGCGTTGGACACCAGCACCACGTCGGGTTTCTCCCGCGAGATCTGGCGGGAAAGCTCGAACCCGTAGGTCAGCTCCTGGACGGTCCGCTTGAGGAAGTCGTGCTTCTTGACCGGCCCGCGGCCGATGGTCTCGAACCGGAGCCCCGGTGTGTCTCGGGCGTCGAGGTCGCCCTTCCCCGAGACGTAGGCCGTACAGGTGGAATGGACCACATCGTGCCCACGCACGACTAGGGCCCGACTCAGCTGCGCCTGGAACGGATGGCCGCTGTAGTCGTGGACCAGCAGCTTCACCCGAGCGACTTCTTCACCTGGTCGTAGATCCAGCGGTACGTGACCTCGAGACCGTCCGCGAGGGAGACCGAGGGCTCCCAGCCGTACGTGGCTCGGATCTGGGTGTTGTCGCTGTTGCGGCCGCGGACACCCTGCGGGGCGTCGAGCTTGTAGTTGCGCTGACACTTGATGCCGGCGATGTCCTCGACGATATCGACGAGCTGGTTGATCGAGACCAGCTCGGACGAGCCCAGGTTGACCGGCTCGCCGCTGTCGCCGGCGGTGATCATCTGGGTGCCCTTGAGGCAGTCGTCGATGTACATGAAGGAACGGGTCTGCTCGCCGTCGCCCCAGATCTCGATCTGGTGCTCGCCCGACGCCACGGCGTGCGCGATCTTGCGACACACGGCGGCGGGAGCCTTCTCGCGGCCGCCGTCCCAGGTGCCGTGGGGGCCGTAGACGTTGTGGTAGCGGGCGACGCGGGTCACCATGCCGAAGTCCTCGGAGAAGTGCCGGCACATGCGCTCGCTGAACAGCTTCTCCCAGCCGTAGCCGTCCTCCGGCATCGCGGGGTACGCGTCGGACTCCTTGAGCGCGGTGACCGAGGTGTCGGTCTGCTTGTCGGCCGCGTAGACGCAGGCTGAGGACGAGTAGAAGTAGCGGCCGACGCCGGCCTCGTGCGAGGCCTGGAGCATGTGGGTGCTGGTCAGCACCGACAGCATGCAGGCGGCCTTGTTGTTCTCGATGAAGCCCATGCCACCCATGTCGGCGGCCAGCATGTACACCTCGTCGACGCCGTCGACCGAGGCGCGGGCGACATCAAGCAGTGAGAGGTCGCCGATGATGTTCTCGGCGCCGGAGTGGACCTGGTACCAGCCGTTGGTCGACTTGACGTCGACAGAGCGCACGCTGTGACCCTGCGCAAGCAGGTCAGCGACGAGATGACCTCCGATGAAGCCACCGCCGCCTGCGACAAGGACAGTCCGAGTCTTGTCAGTCATCAGGTAAGGCTCCTCTTCCTAATTGGCCCCCACTGCCGAAACGTAAAACGACGATCCACCCATTTAGTTAGTGCGGAACGCCGATCGTTTCCGAAAATTTTACAAGGCCGCTCGGGACCGGCCTTCACGTTACACGTCGCTCAGCGCGCGTTTGAGCCGAACATGCTTATTCCAGCAAGCGGACCAGTCAGATGTTTGGAGTCAGCAAGCGAGGCAGTGCGCTCCGGACGTGGGCGTCCAGCGCCGCCGCCGCTGCGGCTGCTGCCGCAGGCCCACGCCGACGTGGATCGGCCACCTCGTCCGCCTTCTCAGGCGGCAGGTGAGCCTCCCGGAGGGCTCGAGCCAGCGGTTCCCCCGTCAGCCCCGCCCCGATCTCGGCGACGATCCGGGTGAACTGCCCCACGACGAACACCCGCCAGACCGCTCGGGGGCTCTCGCTGACGACCCGGTCACGCTGGCGTCGGGTCATGGTGAGCACGATGTCGGCGCGGGCGACCAGAGGCGGGGTCAGCAGCCGTGCCGAGAAGCCCTCGGCGGAGGCTCCGCGGAGAGCCAGCTGGTGGGCGAGGTGATTGTCGACCGGGTGCCCCACGAGAGCCCCAAGACCCGCGCTCGAGAGGTGCAGGGCCGGTTCTGGGAAGAGATGGCGACCGAGCAGCTCGGCGAACGGTGAGCGACAGACGTTTCCTGTGCACACGTAGAGCACCGAGGTCGTCACGGGCGGCAGTCTAAGAGGTCCGGGTCCGGCTATAGACTGCCGCGTCAGACACTGCCCCCAGAGAACGGATCCTTGGGTGACCAAGCGTGCCTTCATCACCGGCATCACCGGCCAGGACGGCTCCTACCTGGCTGAGCTGCTGCTCGGCAAGGGCTACGAGGTGCACGGGCTGGTGCGGCGCTCGTCGTCCTTCAACCGCGAGCGGATCGACCCGATCTACCTCGACACGGAGGCGGGCAAGCGGCTCTTCCTCCACTACGGCGACATGACCGACGGCGTCAGCCTGGTCAACCTGATCCGGTCGATCGAGCCCGACGAGGTCTACAACCTGGCCGCCCAGAGCCACGTGAAGGTCTCGTTCGAGATGCCCGAGTACACCGCGTCCGCGGACGGCATCGGCACGATCCGCCTCCTCGAAGCGATCCGGGCGGCAGGCCTGAACAGCCGCTTCTACCAGGCGTCCACCTCCGAGATGTTCGGCGCGACGCCGCCGCCGCAGAGCGAGAAGACCGCGTTCTACCCGCGCTCGCCGTACGGTGCCGCCAAGCTCTACGCGCACTGGGTGACGGTCAACTACCGCGAGGCCTACGACATGTACGCCGTCTCCGGGATCCTCTTCAACCACGAGTCCCCTCGCCGCGGCGAGACGTTCGTGACGCGCAAGATCACCCGCGCGGTCGCCCGCATCCAGGCCGGCACCCAGAAGGACCTCGTGCTCGGCAACGTGACCGCCGTACGCGACTGGGGCTACGCCAAGGAGTACGTCGAGGGCATGTGGCGGATGCTGCAGCAGGACGTCCCCTCCGACTACGTCCTGGCCACCGGTGTGGGCACGACCGTCGCCGAGTTCTGCCGGATGGCGTTCGCCCACGTGGGCCTCGACTGGGAGGAGCACGTGAAGTACGACCAGCGCTACGAGAGGCCCACCGAGGTCGACGCGCTGATCGGCGATCCCTCGAAGGCCGGAGACCTGCTCGGCTGGAAGGCGGAGACCGACGTCGAAGCGCTCGCCCGGCTCATGGTCGACGCCGACATCGAGCTGCTGAAGAAGTGACCACCGCTCTCGTCACCGGGGTGGCGGGACAGGACGGCATCTACCTCGCCCGCAGGCTCCTCGCCGACGGCACTCGGGTCGTCGGCACCGTGCTCCCTGGCCATCGCACGGCGATGTCGGCGTACCTCGCCGGGGTCGAGGTCGTGGAACACGACGTGCGAGACGCCGTCGGCTTCCGCGCGCTGATGGACGAGCACGCCCCCGACGAGGTCTACAACCTCGCCGCGGTGAGCTCGGTCGGTGCCAGCTGGAAGGAGCCGGCACTCGCCGTCGAGACGAACGGCGCCGCCGTCGTCCGGATGCTCGAGACGCTGCTGGCTCGAGGCGGGAGCACGCGCTTCTTCCAGGCGGCGTCCGGCGAGGAGCTCGGCGGCGCCCGGGACAGCCCGTACGCCCGCGGCAAGACCGAGGCGCACGCGCTGACCACCGAGGCACGGGAGCGGCACGGGCTGTTCGCCTGCGCGGCGATCCTCTACAACCACGAGAGCCCGCTGCGTGGTCACCAGTTCGTCACCCGGAAGATCACCCGGGCAGCGGCCGAGATCAGCCTGGGCAAGCGCGACCGGGTCTCGCTGGGCAACCTCGAGGTCTCCCGAGACTGGGGTCACGCCCGCGACTACGTCGACGCCATGGTCCGGATTGTCCGGCACGACAGCGCCGACGACTTCGTCGTCGCGACCGGTGTCGCGCACACGCTCGAGCAGCTCCTGGTCACGGCCTTCGCCGCCGCCGGAATCGCCGATCCGTGGCCGTACGTCGAGCAGGACCCGGGGCTCGTCCGCCCGACCGACACAGCCGTCATGGTCGGCGACTACTCGCGGACGGGGGCCGAGCTCGGCTGGGCGCCCGAGACCACGTTCGAGCAGACGATCGCGGAGATGGTGGCCGTCGACCTGCGAAGAGTGCGCTCGGGCGTCGAGGAGGACGGGTCTTACCTGACCTGACCCCGTCGTCGTACCCGCCGTCCTACCATGGTGTTCTCGCGCACCAAGCCATGAAGGAGCGCCTTGAAACTGGTCGTCGACGCACCGTGGCGGGGCAATGACCGTAGTATCGGGCGGTCGTCCAACTCCGTGACGGCTGAGACAAGTGGGGACCTGGAGTGAATCTTCGTCAGCTGCTGAACATCCTGACCCGACGGTGGAGGACGCTCACAGTCGTGGCCCTGCTGTGCGTGGCCGGGGCCCTCGGCATCACGGTGACCATCCCGCCCTCGTACAGCTCGACCGCACGCCTGTACATCGCGGCGACCGGCAGCGGGTCGACAGCAGACCTCTCCACTCTCGCCTTCTACGCCGCGCAGCGGATCACCTCGTACGCCGAACTGGCCGAGGAGCCCTCGATCCTCGAGGAGATCATCGACCTGTCAGGCGTCGACGTCACGCCTGACGAGCTCGCCGCGAACATGACCGCAACGGTCGCGTTGAGCACGACGGTCCTGAACATCACGGTGACCGCTGCCAACCCCAGCACTGCGCAGGACCTCGCGCGTGCCGCAGCCGAGGCGATCCAGGGCATGGTCGCCCGACTCGAGTCCCCGGGCGGCACTGGAGAAGCAGCCGTATCGCCGATCGTCGCTCGGATCCCTGGCGAGCCGTCGTACGACGATGCCCCGGTCAGCCCCAACCTCCCGCTCAACCTGGTCGTCGGATCCCTGCTCGGCCTCATCTTCGGTGTCATCGCCGTGATCCTGCGCGACATGTTCGACTCCTCAGTGAAGTCGGCGCAGGAGATCGCCGAGCTCACCGACAGCCCCGTCCTGGCCGTGGTGCCCGAGCAGCAGAGCTTCGCCAAGCACCCACTGATCACCGATCGCGACGCGCCGGCCGGGAGGGGCGAAGCGTTCCGAGTGCTCCGAACCAACCTCCAGTTCGTCGACGTCGACTCCAAGCGCCAGATGTTCGTCATCACCAGCGCCGTCCCTGGCGAGGGCAAGAGCGTCACCGCCGTCAACCTCGCGATCACCATCGCTCAGTCGGGTCGCGAGGTGCTTCTTGTCGACTGCGACCTCCGCAAGCCCAACGTTGCCAAGCTCCTGGGCCTCGACAACGCTGTCGGCTTCATGACCGCGGTGACCGCGACCGCGCCGCTGTACGAGTGCGTCCAGAAGCACGAGAGCGGAATCCACGTCCTGGCGACCGGACCCAAGCCGCCGAACCCCGCCGAGGTGCTCGACACCGACACGGTCCGGGCTCTGCTGCGCCAGGCACAGTCGGAGTACGACGTCGTCATCATCGACGCACCCCCGCTGCTGGCGGTCGCTGATCCTGCGATCCTCGCCGGCATGGTCGGCGGCGCGATCATGGTCGTGCGCCACGGGCGGACCAGCCGCGAGCAGCTTCGCCAGGCGGTCAGCCGCCTCGAGGCTGTCGGTGCCCGGATCTTCGGCGTCGTGCCCAATGCCGCGAAGAAGCGCGACATCGACGCCTACTCCTACGACTACTACGAGGAGCCGCCCCAGCAGTCTCGGGGGCGCGGGATGGTCAACGGCAAGTCCTACGGCCGCGCAGCCAGAGGTGGCGCACGCCGAAGCAACGGGACGCGCACGCAGTGAGCCTGGTCAGCGGCGGCTGGCTCGATGACTCTCGGAACCGAGCCGCCGTGGCGGTCGGCGGTTGTGCCGCAACCGCCGTAGTGCTGGTCGTCCTCACAACGCTGGCGGGCAACCTCGTGCTCTCCGTGCTGCTAGCCGGACTGGGTCTTGGCATCATCATCATGCTGACCCAGGGCTACGAATGGACCACTCACCTGGTCATGCTCGGCGGGATGGTCTTCGCCCCGATGAACTCCGTCCGGGTCACCGGCTTCGTCACGATCGCGGACCTGCTCTTCGTCCTGGGATTCGCGCTGTTGACGCCGACGGTCCTGCGCCGCCACCTCCATGTCTCGGTGCTCTTCCTCGTCGGCTGGCTGGTGATGCTGGTAGTCGGCCTGACGGCGTCGCTCGCGGCACCGGAAACCGCCATCAGCTTCAACCACATGACGCGCTTAGTCGTCGCCGGACTGATGCTTCCGCTCGCATTCATGCTGTGGCGGCCGTCGCAGCGCATGCTCGTCCGCCTGGCAACCGCGTACCTCATGGGCGCGACCTTCAGCTGCCTCTATGGCGCCACGTTGGGAGCGGGTGATGGCGGCGACCGGCTCCTCGGCCTCACCACACACCCCAACTTCCTGGGCCTGACCGCGGTGCTCGCCACGGCACTCGTCCCGTACGTCGTGGCCTACACCAAGCAGCAGTGGCGCTGGTGCATCTGGCTGGCCGGCCTGGTGTGCGTGTACGGCGTGTGGTTCAGCGGTAGTCGTGCGGCGTTCGTGGCCCTCGCTGCCCTCGTGATCGTCTACACCGTTCGCGAGTCGTCGGTCCTGATGGGGCTCGGGATGGCTGCCGCCGGCACGGTCCTGCTGCTGTTCCTCGACAAGGTCGGCCAGGGCGGGGAGGGCAACGCCCTGAGTCGGATTCTGGGCGGGGGATCGGCGGCGGGCTCCGACCTGCAGCGCGAACAGCTGTTCGAGGTCGCGATGGAGCGCTTCGGCAACCACCCGATCATCGGCAACGGGTTCGAGCACGCCATGGAGGCGCACAGCGTCTACCTCCAGGTGGCGGTCTCGATCGGCGTCATCGGTGTGGCCGGCTACCTCGTGATGTTCCTCGCGATGACCCTCCCGATGCTGGACACCAGCCGCGCCAACTATCGTCTGGCTTACCCCGCGCTGACGTACGCGCTGGTCGGCATCTTCACCAACAGCCTGTGGGACAGGTTCGTGTGGGCCGTGTTGGCTCTGAGCATGGCCGGTGTAGTCGCCGACAACTACCAGAGAGGCGGCGCCATGCATCACCCGAGGGAGAGGCTCACGGAACCGGCCGAGGGGGCTAGGTGATGCACCGACTCCGGCACGCCGCCAGGCGCGTCCGTCAGACCCTGGCCGCCTTCGACAACAGCGCTGCGCTCCTCAGTGGCATGACGCGCGGGCGACTGACCGGTGAGCCGACGGAACTGGAGTTCCGCGTGCACGGCCTGACCGTCACGGTGCCCAATCGCAAGGGTGCGCGAGTCCCCGTGTACGAAGTGTTCGCCGAGGACGCGTACCGCCTGTCGTGGTTCACGGCCGGTCTCGACCCGACGTTCGTAGCCGTGGACATCGGCGCGCACGTGGGCTGCTTCTCTGTCGCACTCGCCCACCAGGCTCCCGGCGTCCACATCAGCGCCTACGAGGCCTCGCCGAGCACCGCGGCGTACCTTCAGCGCAACGTCGTCGCCAATCGGCTGGGCGACCAGGTCTCCACCCATGCGGCGGCCGTCTCGTCGAGCACTGGCGTCCTGGAGTTCGCCGACAACGACTCGGCCAGCGCGCTGAACGGTCTGACCGCCCCGGCCGGCGCCACGCTTGTCGAGGTCCCCTGCGTGACCGTCGCACAGGCCTTCGCCGGAGCCCCCGGACCTGTCCAGCTCGTGAAGATCGACACCGAGGGGGCGGAGTACGACCTTGTCCTCGCCTCCGACCCGGAGCACTGGGCCTCGGTACGCCGAGTCGTGCTCGAGTACCACGACGTGCCAGGTCACTCGTGGGGCGAGCTCGAGCGGTTCTTCGGCCGGGCAGGTCTGCACCAGATCGCCCACGAGCCGGAGACGCCGCGGCAGGGCACGGTGTGGCTCAGCCGCGACGGGCTGGCATGAGCAGGCTCCCCAGCGCGCTGCAACCCGCTTGGCCGCTCTTCAAGCGGGTGCACCGCTTGCTGTCGTTCCTGCTCGGTGTGGTGTTCCGGCGCACCTCCAAGATCGCGGGAGCTCGGGCGCTGCCCCGTCGGGCGACCCTCCGTGCGCTCGACACCGTCGCCCTCGAGCCTGGCGCCGTCGTCCTGTACCCGGCCGGCCCGGGCGAGCAGCTCGCCCGCACCATGCCGGTCGGCACGCCCGCGAACCACTGGGTCTTCGAGAACGAGCTCAAGTACGACGTACCCGCTCGCTTCTGTCTGGAGATCGAGCAGGGCACCACCGTCGGCGACTACGCCGCCATCGTCACGCCAGGCGGCACGCTGGACTACGAGACCAGTGGTTACTTCGGCATCAACAGCTGGCGTGAGCACCCGATCTTCCTCCGGCCCCAGCTCCCCCGCCCAGAGCACGTCGAGGGCACCCTGCTGAACCTGACGACGCGTGGGTCGCATGCGAACTACTACCACTTCCTGCTCGACGTACTCCCGCGCTACGGCATCTTCCGTGAGGCACTGCCGGGTCGTGTCCCGGACGCCGTCTACGTGCCACACGCGTCGCGCTACCAGCAGCAGCTCCTCGCGATGACCGGAATCGACCGGCATCCGATGATCCAGGCCGGCAAGCACACGGCGTTGCGGGCAGACCGGCTGCTCGTCCCCAGCACCCCCAACCAGGAGCTGGCCGCGCCCCGGTGGGTCGTCGAATGGCTGCGCGGTCACCTGCCCACGTCGGGAGCGACGGGTCTGCCCAAGAAGCTCTACGTCACACGCGGGGACGCACCCAACACACGCCGGTACGTCGAGGAGCCCGAGCTCTGGCCGATGCTCGAGGCCCAGGGCTTCGCCCGGATCGATCCGGGGACGCTGACGGTCCAGGAGCAGATCGACACGTTCGCCGGGGCCGAGGTGATCGTGGCACCGCACGGGGCGGCGCTCTCCAACCTCGTCTTCTGCAGCCCTGGGGTGCGCATCCTCGAGCTGTTCGCACCGAACTACGTCAACCACTGCTACTGGACGATCGCCTGCGCCGTGCCGGACGCGACGTACCACTACCTCGTGGCCGACGGGTCCCACGGCGAAGGCAAGCCGATGACGGGCGTGCTCACCGACATCCGGATCCCGCCGGCTCGAGTGCTCGAGGCGATCGAGCTGCTGGTCAGCTGAGCAAGTCCGGGTGCTCCCGGAACCACGCAATGGTTTGCTTGAGACCGTCCTCGATCGGGACGACCGGCTCCCAGTCGAGCAGCTTCTTGGCCAGGCCGATGTCGGGGCGGCGTACGGCGGGGTCGTCCACCGGCCGTGGGATGAACTCGATCTCGGACGACGAGCCCACCAGGTCCCGGATCCAGGTGGCCAGGTCGAGCATCGAGATCTCGTTCGGGTTGCCGATGTTGACGGGACCGGACTCGTCGGTCGCCGCGAAGCGAGCAATGCCCTCGATCAGGTCGTTGACGTAGCAGACGGAGCGCGTCTGGCTGCCATCACCGGCGACCGTGATCGGGTGGCCGGCGATCGCCTGGCGGATGAAGTTCGGGATCGCCCGGCCGTCGTTGGGGCGCATCCGCGGCCCGAACGTGTTGAAGATGCGGACGATGCCGGTGTTCACGTCGTGGGCGTTGCGGTACGCCATCGTGAGCGCCTCACCGAAGCGCTTGGCCTCGTCGTACACGCCGCGGGGGCCGACCGGGTTCACGTGCCCCCAGTAGTCCTCACGCTGCGGGTGCTCCTTCGGGTCACCGTAGGTCTCCGAGGTCGACGCGAGAACGAAGCGGGCGCCCTTGTCCTTGGCCAGACCCAGCGCATGCAGGGTGCCGATCGAGCCGACCTTCATCGTCTCGATCGGGAGCTCGAGGTAGTCGATCGGCGAGGCCGGGGAGGCGAAGTGCAGCACCAGGTCCACAGGTCCGCCGACGTGGAGGTAGTCGATGACGTCGACCTTGAGCAGCCGGAACCCCGGCTCACCACTCAGGTGCGCCACGTTCTCCGGGTCGCCGGTGACGAAGTTGTCGAGGCAGACCACTTCGTGGCCCTCGCCTATGTACCGGCTGCAGAGGTGGGAGCCGAGAAAGCCGGCACCACCCGTCACCACCACCCGCATCAGCTGGGACCTCCGTCGTCGTACCCCAGCGAAGAGTAGCCTGCGTTCTCGCGAAGGATCCGGGCCGGAACCCCGCCCGCCACCGCATCCGCGGGTATGTCGATGGTGACCACCGAGAGGGCGCCGATGACCGCGCCATCGCCGATCGTCACCGGTCCCGCGATGATCGAGTGCGTGCCGACCGTGACGTTGTCGCCAAGCACGGGGACCCGCCCGAAGCCCTTGCGGCTGACCCTGCCCATCTCACCGATATTCGTGCCCTGCGCCAGCCGGCAGTTGCTGCCCAGGACCGTGCCACGTCCGATGAGCACTCCGCCGGTGTGCACGACGCAGAGGCCGGGCCCGATCGTGGCGCCGGGATGGATCTCCATGCCCCAAAGCACAAGGGTGAGGTAGCGCAGCATCATCGCGAAGGGGTAGAGGCGCCAGCGCCACAGCAGGGTGGAGACCCGGTAGACGAAGACGGCGTGGACCTGAGGACCGATCAGGATCTTGCCGGCCACCATCGTGAGGTACTGCGCGCGTGTGCGCCCGGCGTCGTCGACGGTCGAGGCGATGTCCCACTTGACCGTGCGCCAGAAGGAGACGTCGTGTCCCGTTGCCATGCTCATCCCCACATTCCGCCGCGGTCCACGAAGCGGCCGGTGAACTTGGACGCCACTCCGGGGAACCTGGTTTTCAGTCGTTCGTACTCGTCGGGCAGGGTAACCCGGACGCTCTTGGCCGCGTCGCCCACCAGACCACGAAGCACCTGCTTGCGCGAACTCTTGCGCCAGGCCTCGTACGCCTCGGCCTCGGCGGGGACGAACGGGCTGGGTGGCTGCAACCCCGCCGCCCGCTGCTGGCGGTGCACGCGCCGCATCTGTCGGGCGATGCGGCGGCCTGTCGTGTCGGTCCAGTAGGGGTAACCGGCCAGCTCACCGAGAGCCGCTTCGAAGTCCAGCACCATGTCGGCGTACTCCTTGCAGAGCTCGTCCAGCGCTGGGTTCTCCTCGAGCAGGTGTGCGGTGGACTCGTTTGCTCGGGTGGTGAGCTCGTCCGGGCGCGACGCGTCGAACGCGTGGAAGTGATAGAGCCGGAGGCGGTCGCCGTTCGATGCCACGACGTAACCGTCGACGTCCTTCGCGATCGGTCGCTCGAACAGGTTTCCCACGCCGACGTTGTAGCCGTAGTGCCGAAACGTTGCGGCCCGGAACAGCGTGCTTCCGAGGTCGACCCACTTCTGGTCCACGAAGAGTCCGGAGAGCGGCTCGTGCAGGCATTCGCCCTCGAGGTGGGACCACCACCAGTCGAGGAACTCCCCGGCCCGCCGGTCGACTGCGCAGAAGCCAAGGTTGTGTACGCCGACCGTGAGCAGGTGGCCCTCGGACAGGAACTCGCCTGCGGGCACGGGCTCCTGGAAGTGCGGTGTCAGGAGGATGCCACCGTCGCTCGACGCGAGCGCGGGAGGGAGCTCGACCATGGGGGCCACCACGTAGGTGTCGGGGTCGAGGTAGACCACCTGCTCGGACTCGCGCAGGAGCTCGCGGAGCAGCAGCGGCTTGACCGAGGTGGCGAACTCCACCAGGTCGTAGCCCGCGGCCAGGGCCAGGACGTCACGGTCCGGAATGCCGAGCGCCTTCGTGCTGACCAGCGTGACGCCAGCGACCTCGGGAGCATCCGGGAGCTGGTCGTCGTCGAGCGCGTCGATGAGAAGTACGACGAGGCGGGAGCCGGGGTGGTGGCGGTGGACGCTGTCTCCCAGCGCGAGCGCCTTGGCAAGATAGTTTCGCGCCAGGATCGTGCAATAGAGCGGGCCTGCGGTCATCGCGTGTTGTTCCTGGTGCCGTTCGATAGGACTGGTCGGTGCTGACCTCGCGACCCTACCGCCTCGCCCGACGGGTAGGCTGCCACACGGTCCGAGACGAGAAGAGACGAAGGGGTTCGGCTCCGTGAGCATCCTGCGTTATCAGGCCCGCCGCGCCTCGAACGCCTGGTGGGGGCGCGACGAGTCAGTCTTCCGTCGCCTTCAGAAGCAGGGCCGGGTCGTGTACGGGCCAGGGTCCTACGGCATCCCGACCATCCACCACTTCGTGTTCGACGAGTCACGTCTCCTGGTGGGGAACTACTCGTCGGTGGCCGGCCAGTACATGCTCGGCGGCTACCACCCGGTCGACCACGTCACGACGTACCCGCTGCGGATTAACTTCGGCATGGAGGGAGCGGGGCAGGACGGCAACCCGATGGTCCGCGGTGACACCCACGTGGGTTCCGACGTCTGGACCGGCTACGGCTCCTGGATCATGAGCGGCGTGACGCTCGGCGATGGCGCCGTGGTGGCTACCGGGTCGGTGGTCACGAAGGATGTCCCGGCCTACGCGATCGTGGGCGGCAGCCCGGCCAAGGTCATCCGCTACCGCCACACGGAGGAGCAGCGCGAGGCGCTGCTGGAGATCCGGTGGTGGGACTGGCCCGAGGAGAAGATCCGGGCGGCTGTGCCGATGATGACGACTGAGGACATCGACGGCTTCATCGCCTACGCCCGGTCGCTCGAGGCGTAAGCCTTCACTCTGCCTTGCGTACGACGACGACGTACTGCACGTCGACGAGGCTGTTGAGCTTGCCGCCCGTGAGCTTGTGGAATGCCGCGACGCGCCTCCGGTGCCGGGTGCGCTTGGGCGCCTCGACCGATTCCAGCTGCAGGCCTGAGCTCGTCATCAGCTCGACCGCAGTCTCCTTGACGAAGAACCGCAGGTGTGTCCGGTCGAGGATCCCGGCGTCGTCCAGCCGCCAGCTGTCCTTGAAGAACAGAGCACCGGACACCCGGTAGTGGCGAACGTTCGGAATGCTGGCGACGATGCGGCCGCCGGGCGCGAGTGCGTCGCCGAGAGAGGCAACGAGCTTCCATGGATCGACCAGGTGCTCGAGGATGTCGAGGCACAGGATCGTCCCGAAGGGGCCCTCCTTCTCGACGACCTCCGCTAGGAAGCCGCCGTCTTCGATGTTGCCGAAGAACTGGAAGTCGACGCCGTCAGGTGTCGACTCGGGCCGGACCATGTCGACGGTCCCGACTCGAGACGCGAGGCCCAGCGACTTCACGTGAGCGGCCGTCGCGCCCGTTCCCCCGCCGACGTCGATGAGTGTGCCGTCGGTGCGCGGGATCGAGTCCATCACGTCGTACCGGATCTGGTTGTGGTAGCCCTCGACGATGTCGTGCTGTCCGCCCATCAACGTCACGCTGTCTTTCGCCAGTAGGCGCCCGTGCCGTCGATGTCGATGATGGTGTCCGTGATTCCATGCGCGGCTCGGTAGTCGTGGACCGCCTGCTGAGCCTGGGAGACGTGGCTGCCGAAGTCGTCGATGATGCAGAAGCCGCCCACGGAGAGCTTCGGGTAGAGCACCTCGATCGCCTGGATCGTCGACTCGTACATGTCACCGTCGAGCCGGATCACGGCCAGCTTGTCCAACGGTGCGGTGGGAAGGGTGTCCTTGAACCAGCCGACCAGGAAGTCCACCTGCTTGTCGAGCAGGCCGTAGCGCTCGAAGTTGTGGCGGACCTGGTCCACGCTGACCCCGAGGCCGCCGAGGGCATGGAGGGTGTCGCCGGCGTCCGCCGGGAACTCCTCGGCGTTGGGCTTCGGCAGGCCCTGGAACGAGTCCGCGACCCAGACGGTCCGGGACTTGTCGTCGTAAGCCTCGAGGACGGCGCGCATGAAGATGCATGCGCCGCCGCGCCACACGCCCGTCTCGATCAGGTCACCCTCGACCCCCTCCTCGATGACCGTCGAGACGCAGTACTGCAGGTTGTCCATCCGGCGCAGACCGATCATCGACTCGGCTCGCGACGGCCAGTCCTGGCCGACTTCGCGAAGCTTGGGGTCGAAGGGCTTCTTGTAGGCGATCTCGAAGTTGAAGCGCGCGGCGGCCCGGCCCGCGGAGTTGGCGAGCCGCTTCTTGATCGAGGCCGAGCCCTGGGTGCGGACGCCACCCAGGATCGAGTCGTTGTCCTCTGCAAGGGCACCCGTGAGGCTCCGCTTGATCAGGTCCAGGTAGAGCGATCGGCTGCGTTCGACGCTCGGTTCCGCGTTTGGCATGCGCAGACGGTATCAGCGGCAGGCAGGAAGTCAGACCCGGCCGGGGGCTGCCCGGACGACGACGGCGACCGACGTCAGCACGTGCTGGGCGTACCAGAAGCGCAGGACTGGCTCCTCCTTGTACGGGGGCACGTCGACGTACTTGTCGAGGAGACCCTCGCCGCGCGAGAAGTCGAAGGCGGCCACCTCGTGCCCCTTGGCCTCCATCCGCTCCTTGAACGCCCGCAGGTCGCGCTTGCGATAGATGACGGTCGGACCCGACTCGATGGTCTCGTCGTCCGACTCGACGTTGAACTCGGTGGTGTGCACCGCGATGCCGCCGGGACGGAGTGCGGCGACGGAGTTCTCGACGAAGTCGAGCCCCTCAGCAAGCGAGCCCAGGTGCTCGAAGGCACAGGCAGACCAGCAGAAGTCGTAGCCCTGGATGTCCGCGGGGATGTTCCTCATGTCCACAGCCCGCCAGGAGACCAGCTTTCGGAACTGGTCGGGGTCACAAACGCCGGGGCGCAACATGTCCTCGACGGTGTGCGCGTGCTGGTCCGATCTCACCCAGCCGAGCGCCTCGCTCGACGTGGGTTCCAGGTCGGTGGCGAGCACCTCGACTCCCCGGTGCGCGAAGGCGGAGATCAGCGGCTCTCGGCCGACGCCGAAGCCCAGCCCGCGCTTACCGGGTTCCAGCATGCCCATGGTGTCCAGGACATGGGCGATGTAGGTGAACTCCCAGACCTTGCGGTGGGCCACGTTCGGCTCGTTCATCGCCTGGCACCACTCGTCGAACCAGGGCTCGGCGAACTGAGCGGACGTGCACAGCCGCGAGCGCACAGCGTCAGGGAATCGGCCATCAGGTACGACGTCCGTCACGGGCGCGGGCGGGTCGACAATGCGCTCGAGCTCGGCGAGCCGCAACGCGAGCAGCGCCTGGTTGTCCTTGAGCTGCCCAAGGCCACTCATCTCTCCACGCCTGCGCTTCACGTCCTCGCGAACGGAGTCGGGGAGACGCTCGAAGGCGCTGCGCGCCATTTTCCGCGCCACGTCTCGGCTGTTCATCAGGGCCTTCCTTTCGCCGAGGCGAGCGTAGTCGATCGTCTCCGACCCGCTCCCCGGTATCGTCCGGGGAGTCTGATGTGTAGGTCACCAGAAAGGGCCCGTCTTGAGCAGGATCGCGACCGATCCGTGAAGCGTCGCAGATCGACGGCGGGACGCAGGCTTAGCACCATCACGATCGACCAGGTGATCGCCGGAGGCTCCAACGTCCTCATCGCGGTCCTGGCAGCCAGGCTCCTCGACACCGCCTTGTTCGGACTCTTCGGGCTCGTGTTCCTCGTCTACGCGATGGTCCAGCAAGGCGCGCGCTCGCTCGTCTCCGAGCCGCTGCTCCTCCATCCCCAGGAGGCTCGCGAACGCACCGGCGAGGTGCTTGGAGCGGGTGCGACTCTGGGGCTCGGCCTCGGGGTGATCGTCGCGGCTGCTGCCGCGGGGGCTTGGGCGTGGGACCACCGACTGGCCCACGCACTGGTCGTGCTCGCGGTCTGCATGCCGCTGATGTCCATGCAGGATCTCGGCCGCTACCTCGCCTTTGCGACCCAGCGGCCGGCAAACGCGCTGATCCTCGATCTCACCTGGCTGGGCCTCCAGCTCGGCGCAGTCCTCGCCCTCGCCATCTCAGGGACCCACTCCCTGACCTGGTTCATCGCAGCCTGGGCCGGCTCTGGAGCGGCAGCCGGTGCCTGGGTGTTTTGGCAGCACCGCGGGAGCCGGCTCCGCCGCGGGAGGGCATGGATCGCGACCACCTGGTCGTACTCATGGCGCTACCTCCTGGCAGGGATGGCTGCCTCGGGATCGGCAGTGTCCGGGTCCTTCCTGCTCGGCGCCATCTCCGGCCCGAAGGCGCTCGGTGCGCTCACCGGAGCCAACCTGATGACCCGCCCGTTCACGACTCTCCAGATCGCCGCCATCGCCTCTGGCGTCAGCGAGGTGGCGCACGACGAGCAGGACCGGCCCACGGTGCTGCATCACGTCCGCCGGACCTCGACTCTGACCACCGCGGTCGCTCTCGTCATGCTCGTGGTGCTCGTGACGCTGCCCGACGCTTTGGGACGCCTCGTGCTCGGGCAGACCTGGGAGCCGGCACAGCCATTGCTGCTCCCCACTGGACTGCTGATCGTCGAAATGGGCCTCATCACGGGACCGCGCTCCGGGCTGCTCGGCCTGCGGAAGGTCGGGTCGGCCATGGTGATCGACCTGGGACAGGCGGCGACGCTCCTCACCGCAACCGTCATCGGTGCACTGGTCGACGGTGCCGTCGGGGTCGCGTGGGCCGTGGCGATTGGCCAGCTCTGGGTCACAGCCGCCTGGTGGGTGACGTTCAACCGACACCTCGCCCACCTGCCGTCGAACCAGCAGGGCGCGGACCCTCAGTAAGCGCCCCTGCCACCAAGGACGGCACGCACGGTCTTCCAGGCGATCTCGACGTCACTCATGAGCGACCAGTTGTCGACGTAGTAAAGGTCGAGTCGTGTCGACTCCTCGAGCGACAGCTCACTGCGGCCGGAGACCTGCCAGAGGCCGGTCAGGCCGGGACGGACCAAGAGCCGTCGACGCAGGTCGATCGAGTAGGTCGCAACCTCGGCAGGGAGCGGCGGCCGGGGGCCGACGACGCTCATGTCCCCGCGGAGGATGTTCAGCAGCTGTGGCAGCTCATCGAGGGAGAAACGCCTGAGCTTGCGGCCCGCCCGCGTGACCCGTGGGTCGTCGCGCATCTTGAACAGCAGGCCGTTGCCGTCGCTCTGCTCCATCAGCTCCGCGAGCCGAGCCTCTGCGTCGACGACCATCGTGCGGAACTTGAGGCACAGGAACTCCTTGCCGTCCCGACCGACGCGGATCTGTTTGAAGAGCACGGGTCCGGGGCTGGAGACCTTGATGGCAAGGGAGATCAGGAGCAGCAGCGGCGCGAGCAGCACGAGGCCGAAGGTCGCAGCGAGTACGTCGAGCAGGCGCTTGGTGACCCGCTGAGGCCCGGTGAACTCGGGCAGCTCGAGGTGCAGCAGCGGCAACCCCGCGAGTGGACGCACGTGGATCCGCGGCCCCGAGACATCGGTCAGGCTCGGGAGCACGGCCAGGTCGGCGCCTGTGCCCTCGATCTGCCACGAGATGCGGCGGAACTCCTTGCTGCTGTGACCTGCCCCTGAGGTCAGGAATACGGCCTCGGCCCGCGTCACTTGGAGGGCCTCCCGGACCTCCTGGGTGTCGCCCACGACAGGGATGCCTTGGACCGTCCGGTGCTCGTCGCGGCTCGGGAGACACACCCCGACGACGCGGTAGCCCGTCCAGCGCTCGCGGTCGAGCACCTCGATGAGCTCCGCGACCTGGTGGTAGCCACCGACGACGACGACGTCGTGCTGGAACCAGCCGGCCCTGCGCAGGTGATGCAGGAGCTGGCGGGCGGAGTAGCGGCCGACGACCGCGAGAACCGGCCCGGCCGTGAACATCAGCACGAAGAAGAGCCGCGACAGGTCGCTCTTGGTCAGGTACGCGAGCACCGCGACCGTGCCCGCCGTACCGAAGACGGCACGAAGCACGGCCTTGTACTCGTCCGCGCCCGACCCGAGCACGCGGTGAGAGTAGGAACTGGAGAGCAACAGCGCAAGGAGCCAGATCGCGACGATCCCGACGCTGATGACGGTGTACTCGGTGACGAAGGGCGTGGACAGACCGCGCGTTGGCATGACGTTCGGGTGGTCGACCGCTGCGGCGTACGCGAGCGTCACAACCGCCAGGATGACCGCGATGTCGGCGAGAACGACGCCCAAGCGGTACACCCGGAAGTCGCCCTTGACGCGACCCATCGAGCGGACACCAGCCTTCAGTAGCAACCCGCAGTCTCCTCGTTTGGCCCCGCCCTCGAGAACGGCTCCAGGGCCAGACGGGGTCCTGGCGTTTCAACGATGCCACCGGCTCAGCCGTTATGCAGCGCCTTCCCTATTTTGGAACACGCGCCCTAGCGCAGCCAGGACCTCTTCCTTGCGCGGTGCTCCTGCCGCGCGCACCACCTCACGTCCCCCAGCATCCAGCACCAGCGTCGTCGGCGTGCGCACGACACCCAGCCTCCGCACGAGCT
>DATILB010000017.1:0-1681 GCA_035477015.1 Nocardioidaceae bacterium
GTGTGTCCGCACGCGATACCTCGGCCCTCGTTTGGCTATGCCTCGTCCTGCTCGCCATCGGCTTGCTCCAGGCCGTGACCGGCATCATGCGGCACCGCTTCGCGGTCACGAACTGGCTCACCGCGGCGTACCGCACGGTCCAGCTCGTCACCCGGCATGCCACGCATCTCGGGGCGACGCTGCCGAAGCGAGTGGCCACCGGCGAGGTCGTGGCGATCGGCACCAACGACCTGTCCCATCTCGGGAATGCGATGGACGTGACGGCGCGAGCGTCCGGGGCGGTCGTGTCCGTCGTCGTTGTCGCCGTTCTCCTCCTGAACACCTCGACTGTCCTCGGCCTGGTCGTCCTGCTCGGCGTTCCCCTGCTGCTGCTCGCGATCGGGCCGCTGCTCAGGCCATTGCAGAAGCGGAGCCTGCATCAACGGGAGCTGATGGGCGACCTCTCGAACCTGGCCACCGACATCGTCGCCGGACTCCGTGTCCTGCGCGGGATCGGAGGCGAGCAGGTCTTCCACCAGCGCTACGTCCGCGAGTCGCAGAAGGTGCGGGAGGCCGGCGTACAGGTCGGTCGCCTGCAGTCTGTGCTCGACGCTGCCCAGGTCCTGCTTCCTGGGATCTTCGTCGTACTGGTGGTCTGGCTCGGGGCCCGCTTCGCGGTCGAAGGCCGGATCACGGCCGGTGAGCTGGTCGCGTTCTACGGTTACGCCGCGTTCCTGATGATGCCGCTCCGCACTCTGCTCGAGTTCGCCAACAAGTGGATCCGCGCGTTCGTCAGCGCCCGACGCGTCTGCCGCGTGTTGGCGCTGCAACCCGACGTGCTCGACCCGGAGCGCGCGTACGACGAGCCCGACGTCGGGTCCGACCTGGTTGACGTGACCAGTGGCCTCCGGGTCCGTGCCGGTGCGCTCACCGCGATCGTGTCCGACCCGCCCGAGGAGTCGGCACTCATCGCAGACCGGCTGGGTCGCTACGCCCCTGGAGAGGTGCGCTTCGGCGACGTCCCGCTGGACGGGCTGCCGCGTGGCGTCGTACGTCGACGCATCGTCGTCTCGGACACCGGCAGCGCGTTGTTCAGCGGCCCGCTCCGAGAGTCCGTCGACGCCCATGGCTCCGGCGGGAAGGCCATCGCGGCCGCGCTCCGGACGGCTGCCGCCGAGGATGTGCTCGAGTCACTTTCCGACGGCCTCGACAGCGAGGTCACCGAGCGCGGCCGCTCGTTCTCCGGCGGGCAGCGGCAGCGACTGGTCCTCGCGCGCGTCCTGGCGACCGACCCCGAGGTGCTCGTGCTCGTGGAACCGACGAGCGCAGTGGACGCCCACACCGAGGCACGCGTCGCCGAGCGGCTACGCGCCCACCGAGCAGGGCGCACCACAGTCGTCACCACCAGCAGCCCGCTGATGCTCGACCAGGCGGACCACGTCGCGTTCGTTCAGCACGGCCAGGTGGTCGCCTTTGGCACCCATCGCGAACTGCTTCGCGACGAGCCGTCGTACCGCGCTGTGGTGACCCGCGAAGAGGAGGTCAGCCGATGAGCGCCCTCCTTCCGGTGGCCGACGGCGTCCAGGTGCGCAGCTACCTCGCCGTCCTGGTCCGCCGCTATCCGCGGCCGATCTTCGGCGGGCTGGCGCTGCACGCCCTTGCTGCGGCCTGTGGGCTGGTGGCGCCGCGAGTGCTGGGTGGT
>DATILB010000018.1:0-4443 GCA_035477015.1 Nocardioidaceae bacterium
TCCCGGGTGACCGGCTTGAGTGCGCGCCGCAGGCGTGCGTCGGTCGCAACGTCGAGCGCCGAGAAGGAGTCGTCGAAGAGGTAGATCTCGGGTCGCTTGACGAGTGCCCGCGCGATCGCGAGCCGCTGCCGCTGGCCGCCCGACACATTCGTGCCCCCTTGGGCGATCGGAGCGTCGAGACCCTCGGGCATCTCCTCGACGAAGTCCTTGGCCTGCGCGAGCTCCAGTGCCGTCCACATCTCGTCGTCGGTCGCGTCGGGCTTGCCGTACTGCAGGTTGCTGCGGACCGTGCCACTGAACAGGTAAGCCCGCTGCGGCACGAGACCGATGGTCGACCAGAGCAGGTCCGGCTCGAGATCGCGGACGTCGACACCATCCACGCGGACGGCGCCGGCCGTCACGTCGTACAGGCGTGGGATGAGGTTCACCAACGTGCTCTTGCCGGCTCCGGTCGAGCCGATCACCGCGGTGGTGCGGCCCGCGAGGGCAGTGAAGCTGATGTCGCGAAGGACGGGGTCGGTCGCGCCGGGATAGGTCAAGCCGACGGCGTCGAGGACGAGCTCGCCTCGCTTGGACAAGGTCGTGACCGGGTTCGCGGGCGGCGTCACGGAGGTCTCGGTGTCGAGGACCTCGGCGATGCGATCGGCGCAGACCGCGGCGCGCGGAACCATCACGAGCATGAAGGTCGCCATCATGACTGACATGAGGATCTGCATCAGGTAGCTCATGAACGCCGTGAGCGCGCCGATCTCCGTCTCCCCGCTGTCCACGCGATGCCCGCCGAACCAGAAGACGCCGACGATCGAGGCGTTCATGATCAGCATGACGAGCGGGAACATGGTGCCCATCCAGCGACCGGTCGAGAGCGCGACGGTCGTGAGTGCGTCGTTCGCGTCGCGGAACCGTCGGGTCTCATGCGGCTCCCGGACGAAGGCACGGACCACGCGGATGCCGGTGATCTGCTCGCGCAGGATGCGGTTGACCGCATCGATGCGCTCCTGCATGACGCGGAAGCCCGGGATCATCCGGCCGATCACCAGTCCGACCGCAAGGAACAGTGCGGGGATGGAGACCGCGAGGAGCCACGCGAGCCCGAAGTCCTCCCGCATCGCCATCACGATGCCGCCGACCATCATGATCGGCGCCGAGACCATCATCGTGCAGGACATCAGCACCAGCATCTGGACCTGCTGCACGTCGTTCGTGGCCCGGGTGATGAGTGAGGGTGCACCGAACCGAGCGACCTCCCGGCCGGAGAACGACCCCACCCGGTGGAAGATCGTCGCGCGCAGGTCGCGCCCGGCAGCCATCGCCGTACGCGAGCCGAAGTAGACGGCAGTGGCACCGCAGGCGATCTGCAGCAGTGAGACACCGAGCATGATCGCGCCGACGCGCAGGATGTAGCCCGTGTCGCCGGTGGCGATGCCACGGTCGATGATGTCGGCATTGAGGCTGGGCAGGAACAGCATCGCCAGCGTGCCGACGAACTGCAGACCCACGACGGCCGTCAGCCATGGCCGGTAGGGCGCGAGGAACTCCTTGAGGAGTCGTCCGAGCATCAGTGGTCCCCCCTGGTGGACGGTGGATGAGCGACGCCTTGCAGACAGGCGTCCGCGATCTCGTCAGGTGTCAGTCGTTCGTCGTCGTGCATCCCGGGATGCCAGGTCCCGAAGACCAGGCTGCGCAGCACGAGCGCCGCCCGCCGCGGCTCGACCGAGAGCTCCTGCGCGTGCGGCACGAAGACGAGGTCGGTCAGGGCATCGAGCAGGGCCACGTTGGCGTCGACGATGAACTTCGGCGGACCGGGCGGCGCCTGGTGGTCCTCGGGCCTCGGGCCCTCCTTCATGAAGACCGTCCGCAGCGCCATCATCGCGAGCATCCCGCGCTCCATCCGGACGATCATCTGCCCGGCCATCAGCGCGACCTTGTCGCGTAGGTCCTGCTCCCGCTCGAGCGCGGCAGCCATCGCCTCGCGGCTGCCCTCGGGGTTGATCGTCTCTGCGGCGGTCGCGAGGAACAGAGCCTTCTTGTCCGGGAAGACCCGGAAGATCGTGCCCTCGGCGATGCCGGCCGCCTCGGCGATCTGCTTGGTGGTGATCGTGGGCCCGTGCCGCACGAGCAGCGGGATCACGGCGTCGATGATGGCCTGACGGCGCTCGTCCGGAGCCAAGGGAGCAGCCCGGCCGCGTCGTTGTGTCACGCAAGAAATGCTAACTGAGTGAGCACTCACTCACAAACGGTTTTTCTAGGGCGCGAGCCGCTCGAGGGCCCAGGCCTCCCCGTCCCGCCGATACCGAAGCCGGTCGTGCAAGCGCCCGAAGCGCCCCTGCCAGAACTCCATGACGTCCGGGACCACTCGGTAGCCACCCCAGAACTCCGGCAGTGGGACGGCTGCTCCGAATCGTTCCTCCGCGTCGTGGAGGCGCGCGTCAAGCTGCGCGCGACCATCGACCACCTGCGACTGCGGCGAGGCCCAGGCGCCCAGCTGCGAATCGCGTGGTCGCGACGCGAAGTACGCCGCGCTCTCCTGCTCGGTGATCTTGGCTGCGACCCCTTCGACGCGAACCTGGCGGCCCACCGGGTGCCACGGAAACAGGAGGGCGCACCTTGGGTTCGCGGCCAGTTCATCGGCCTTGCGTGACTCGTAGTTCGTGTAGAACACGAACCCGTCATCGAGCCCCTTGAGCAGCACGACGCGGCTCGAGGGCCGGCCGTCCTCAACGGTCGACAGCACCATGGCGTTCGGCTCGTGCATGGGCGACGCGATCACGTCATCCAGCCACCGCTTGAACATCGTGAGCGGGTCCGCGGCCGCGTCCCTCTCGTCGAGCCCCCCCTCGGCGTACTCGCGACGAAGCCCGGCCAGGTCGTTCATGGTTCGACACTAGCCGGGCTTCGACGTGGGCTCAGCGCTGGTGGCCCTTGCCCTTCTTGGCCTTCGGAGCCTTGGCGGCCTTCTCAGGCTTCGCCGACTTCTCCTTGGGCTCCTTCGCTACCCCGGCCGCTCTGTCGACCTTCTTCTGTGCACTCTTGGAGACCTTCTCGCCGTCCCAGCCGTTCGCCTTGCCAGGCGGGTGCGGCTTGGTACCGCAGAGGGTCAGCACGTCGATCGGCTCCGTGGCCTCGGGCGCGGCCTCAACGGCAGCGTCCACGCAGTCCTTCCACGCGGCCATGGCCTCGCGGTGGGCTGCTGCGGCCTCGGGACCACCGGTCTCGGACTCAGACTCGGGCTCCTCGGTCTCAGGCTCCTCGACCTCGGGCTCGTCCGTCTCCGGCGTGTCCGTCTCGGGGTCCTCGACCTCTGGCTCGTCGACCTCAGGCTCCTCGGTCACTGTGGGGTCGGTGACGGACGGAGTGTCGGTCAGCTCGTCGCCGACCAGGCTGTAGGCAGCCTGACCACCAACGAGCAGGGTTACGCCGACGAACGCCGCGGCGGCAACACTGATCTTCATGAGACATCCTCCCAAATGTCGCTGGACCACAAGAGTGTCTCGGTCATCCGCCTGACCGCGCATCAGCCGAACGGATGATTCGGACATTTCGGGCTGTGGATCAGCGCGGGCATGCCCACCCTGATTCGGCCATGGTTTCCGAATGCAGGTGACACAGGTGCTGGCGCGGCTTGGCGGCGTCGCCGACGCTGGCAGCCTGGTCGCGGCCACCTCACGGAGGCGAGTCCGCACGGCACTGAGACGCGGTGACATCGTCCGCGCGGGCAAACGTTCCTATGCCCTGCCGATTGCATCTGATGGCCAGAAGGCCGCCCAGGCACTGAGTGGTGTCATGAGCGGGCTGACTGCCGCGGCGTACTGGCGCTGGGAGCTGAAGCAGCCTCCGGCACGACCCCACGTCACGGTCCCGCGCACCCGCAGAGTGAGCCCCACTCGACGAGCAGGCATAGACGTCCGATGGCGTGACCTGTCGGAGCAGGATGTCTACCAAGGCATCGTGACGCGCCCTGCCCAGACGGTCATCACCTGCGCACGAGAACTCCCCTTCCATGAGGCGCTAGCAGTCGCAGACTCCGCCCTACGACACGGCGACGTCACCAAGGAGGAGCTCATCATCCTGGCCCGTCGACTCCCTCGGGACAGGCGACGGTGTCTACGCGTGGCACTGGCCGCGGATCGCCGGGCCGCAAACCCGTTCGAGTCGGTACTGCGAGCGATTGCACTCGAAGTGCCTGGCCTCGAAGTTGTCCCACAGGTGGACATCGACGATCGCGGCTTCGTCTGCCGTCCCGACCTCGTCGACGTCGAACGCCGCCTAGTCATCGAGGCCGACTCGTTCGAGTTCCACGGCAGCCGTGGCTCGCTGCGCAACGATTGCCGCCGCTACACGGCGCTGGCCATCCGGGGGTGGACCGTGCTGCGGTTCGCGTGGGAGGACGTCATGCTCCACCCCGATTACGTGCGGCTGGCGCTTCTCGGGTTCGTTGATCCG
>DATILB010000019.1:0-6070 GCA_035477015.1 Nocardioidaceae bacterium
CCGGTCAGCCCTCGACCGACGAGGGCGAGATCTGCCTCGACCTGTCGGGCAACAACGGCGGCAGGCCGCTCAACCTGATGACCGGCTACCAGGGCGACGAGGAGCGCAACGCCGAGGCGATGTCCGGCGGTTTCTACCACACCGGCGACGTCGCATCGATCGACGGCGACGGCTACATCACCTTCATCGGCCGCACCGACGACGTGTTCAAGGCCAGCGACTACAAGGTCTCGCCGTTCGAGCTCGAGTCGGTGCTCATCGAGCACCCGGCGGTCGCGGAAGCGGCGGTCGTTCCGACGCCCGACTCGGTGCGGCTCGCCGTGCCCAAGGCCTACATCGCCCTCGCTCCGGGATACGAGCCCACGCGCGAGACCGCCTTCGAGATCCTGAAGTACGCCCGCGAGCACCTCGCTCCGTACCTGCGCGTCCGCCGGCTGGAGTTCTTCGAGCTGCCCAAGACGATCAGCGGCAAGATCCGCCGGGTCGAGCTGCGGGCACGAGAAGAAGAGGGTGCTGGGGTCGACACCGAGTTCCGTGACGACCAGTTCCCGGAGCTCAAGGGCTGACGCGCTCGGCCAACAGGTCAGTCGAGGCCGCGGCGCACGGCGCGGTAGAACCGGCTCAGGTGACTCTCGAGGGCGGCCACCGATGAGGGGTCGCCGGGATCGCCGTCGATGAGCCAGAACGAGATGATGTCGAACATCCCGCCGATCAGGCCGATCGCGATCGCGTGGTTGTTGCCTTGAACGCCGTAACGCTGCCAGATGCCGTCGATGAACGTGGCCGCCCACTCACGGTTCTCGCGGCGCTGCACCTCGATCTCCGGAGTGATCGCACGCTTCGGGCCGAGGAGCACGAGGGCCCGTGGGGGATTGCTGACCAGGCCGCGGACCCAGGCGCGCAGCAACAGGTCGGTGGCCGGCTCCTCGTCGTCGGGGAGTGAGCCGAGCTCGGCCAGCATCTCCGTCTCGAGTGCTTCGCTGAGCTGGCGGAAGAGCACCAGGTGACACTCCTCGCGCCCGTGGAAGAGCTCGTAGAAGCTGCGGGTGCTGACGAACGCCTCCTGGCACAGCTGCTCGATGCTGGTGTTCAGGTAGCCCTGCTCCGCGAAGAGCCGCAGTGCCGTGTCGAGCACCGCCTGGTGGCGCTGCTCCCGCCGCTGCTGCGGGTCGAGCCCGCGGATGCGGCGCGCCGGGTTGGTGCGCTGGTCGGCCTCGGTCACCAGCCCAGACTACGGCGAACAAAGTAAAAGAAAAGATCTCTTGCCGAAAACAAGTAGCCGTGTTTGACTTGCTGCAAGCTGCCGACGCACCCCGGCTTCCATCTGTTTCGAGGGAGATCTCCGTGCGTCTGCGTCTGCTTCTCGGGGCGGCCGTCACCGTCCTTGCGGTGTCACCACTGGCCCCTGCCCAGGCTGCGTCGAGCGGCATCAACGACTTCTCCTGCCAGCCCTCGGCGGCTCACCCTGAACCGGTGGTCCTGCTGCATGGGCTCGGCGCCAACGGGGATGCCAACTGGTCGTTCCACGGACCGCAGATCGCGGGCGCCGGCTACTGCGTCTTCTCGCTCACGTATGGCCTGCAGTACCCGGGCTCCGGTGGTTGGGTGCCGATCGCCGAGTCGGCGCAGGAGATCGGCGCGTTCATCGACCAGGTGCTCGCGGCGACCGGTGCCGCGAAGGTGAGCCTGGTGGGCCACTCGGAGGGGGCCTTCCAGTCGCTCTACGTACCGAAGGTTGCCGGCTACGCGCCCAAGGTGGCGCGCGTCGTCGCGCTGGCGCCTCCCACGCACGGCACCACGGCAGGAGGGCTGGTCACGCTCGGCCAGACCCTGGGCGGCCAACAGCTGGTCAACCTGTTCACAGACGGCGCCTCGTGCCGAGCCTGCACCGACCTGATCGACGGCGGCCCGGCGGTCGCGGCACTGACCGACGGGCCCATCGCCCAGCCCGGGGTGAAGTACACGATCGTCTCGTCCAGGTACGACGCCGTCGTCACGCCGGTCTCCACCGGATTCGTCAACGAACCGGGTGTCAACAACTACTACATCCAGGACAAGTGCCCGTTCGACCCGGTCGGTCACGTCGGCATCGCGGTCGACTCGGGCCTGACCTCGATGATCCTGAACGGTCTCGATCCCACTCGACGCATCACCTGCGCGTTCGGGCTGCCCTTCTGAGGTCGTTACCGTCTCCCCATGAGCCGTGAGCTGTCCGTCTCCGGGTCGATCCACATCGCAGTCGACCCGGAGACCGTGTACGACGCCGTCAGCGATGTCCGCCAGATGGGCCGGTGGAGCCCCGAGAATCGCGGCGCCCAGGTGGAGGGTGCCTTCGAGGCGGCGTACGTCGGGATGAGGTTCGTCGGGGACAACAAGCGTGGTCCGGTGCGCTGGCAGACCGGGTGCACGGTGACCTCGGCCGACCGTGGGCGTCGGTTCGCCTTCGACGTGAACCGGTACGGCGTGGCCCCGCTGCTGTTCCGCGTGAAGGTGGCGGCGTGGGACTACGCCTTCGAGGCAGAGGGCGGCGGCACGCTGGTCACGGAGACCTGGTTCGACGGCCGCCCGCACTGGCCGGACATGGCCACCCGCGCTTTCGACCCCCTCGTGACCCGGCACCGGTCGTTCGCCGACTTCCAGCGCGGCAACATCGCCCGGACGCTCAAGCGGCTCAAGTCGGAACTCGAGAGCGACACGACTTCTTGAATGTTTGACGACTGTCCAAAAAGGGGATTGGCTGTCCGTCACGGGAGGGAGCCCGGCTGAGCAGGCATGTGCCTGCAGGAGGTAGTCCCAGGAATGGCTGACTCTCCCCAGCTCGATCGCCGCCGCTTCGTCGGCTTCGTGGTCGCAGCTCCTACCCTCGCCGTCGCAGTGCGGATCGTCGCGGCCCCACCCGCCGCGGCATCGATACCCACGCTGCCTGGTCCCGCCGAGCTCTTCGACCTCGGTGACCTGCAGAACCTCGCGGCGCAGCCCACGATGAACAACATCATGATGGTGCTCAACCGGGACGGCACGGTGTCGTTCGCCCTGCCCCGTTCGGAGAACGGCCAAGGGATCATGACCTCGACGGCGATGATCATCGCCGAGGAGATGGACATCCCGGTGAAGCGGGTGAAGGTCACCCTCGCGGATGCCCGTCCGGAGCTGATCTGGAACCAGCTCACCGGCGGCTCCAACTCGACTCGCTCGACGTACATGCCGATCCGCACGGCCGCAGCCGTCGCGAAGGCGAAGCTGCGGGAGGCGGCTGCTCGTGAGTTCGGGGTGTCGGAGCGCAGCCTGACCACCTCCGAGGGTGCAGTCGTCGCCGAGGACGGTCGCAGCATCGACTACGGCGACCTCGCCGTGCTCGCCGCCGTCACCGAGACCACCGAGGTGGCGGTCACCCTCAAGGCGCCGGAGAACTTCCGGATCGTCGGCAAGGGCCACGGCCGCACCGACGCCCGGGCGGCGGTGACCGGCAAGAAGAAGTACGCCATGGACCTGAAGGTCAAGGGCGCCAAGCCGACCATGGTCTGCCGGCCGCCGACCATCAACGGCACGGTGAAGTCCGTCCTGAACCGGCCTGCCGTGCTCGCGATGCCCGGCGTCACCCATGTCGTGACCATCTCGACCGGCGTCGCCGTACGCGCCCGCACCTTCGGCCAATGCATCAACGCCGTTCGAGCGCTCAAGGTGAACTGGGGCCCCGGCCCCGTGGACGGGCTCTCAGACGGCGACATTCTCGCGGAGATCAAGTCCGCCGAGCTGCCGTTGACGCCGCCCCTGCTCGGTACGGCGATCGACGGCAACTTTACCTTCTGGTTCGCGAGCAACAGTGCCCTCGAGACGAACTGCGCCATCGCCGACGTGCGGGCGGACCGCGCCGAGATCTGGGGGCCGATGAAGGTCCCGATCGCGGCGAAGCAGGCGATCGCCCAGCGCCTGGGCCTTCAGCCCGGCGCGGTGAAGGTGCACGTCATCCAGGGCGGTGGATCATTCGGGCGAAAGCTCTTCCACGACGCGGCGATGGAGGCCGTCGAGGCCTCGAAGAAGATGGGAAAGCCGGTCAAGCTGATGTGGCACCGGGCCGACGACTCTCGGCAGGGCAGGGTGCACCCGATGGCGACCTCGCGTGTCCGTGCCGTCACGCTCGGCACCGAGGTGCTCAGCTTCGAGCAGCGGCACACCAGCATCTCGACCGACTTCACCCATGGGTTCGGCGAGATGATCACGGCGTTCGCGGGCAGCCTGCCCGTGGGTGACATCGGATTCTCCGAGACGATCTACGCGCTGAGCCAGAGCCTGCACTACAACTTCGGTCTCACCACCCAGCTGATGAGCGAGGTGGACACCAGGTTCAACACGGGGTCGATGCGCAACATCTACTCGCCGAACACCGCGGTCGCGCGTGAGCTCATGGTCGACAAGATCGCCAAGTCCATGAACAAGGACCCGTACCAGTTCCGACGCGAGTTCGTCAGGACACCGCGACTGAAGGCCGTCCTGGAGAAGGTCGCAGACGTCGGCAACTGGGGTCGCCCGATGCCCCACGGCATGGCCCAAGGCATTGCGATCCATGACGAGTACCGCACCGCGACCGCCTGCCTCGTCGAGATCGACTGCCGACCCAAGACGGTCAACCGCAAGATCCGGCAGGCCCGGACCGGCCCGCGTGTGACCAAGGTGGTCTTCGCCATCGACGCGGGGCTGCCGATCAACCCCGAGGGTCTGAAGGCCCAGATGATGGGTGCCTCGATGGACGGCATCGCCCTGGTGCTCACCTCCAGCCTGCACCTACGCAACGGCTACTTCCTCGAGGCGAGCTGGGACAACTACGCCTACACGCGGCAGTGGAACACCCCGCCCGTCGTCCAGGTGATCGTGATGCCACCCACCTCGGACACACCCGGTGGCGCCGGTGAGGTGGGGGTCGCTGCTTCAGGTGCGGCCGTCGCCGCGGCGTACGCCCGAGCGACCGGGGTCATGCCGACCAGCTTCCCGATCAACCACAAGAGCCCGCTGCACTTCAAGGTGAAACCGACCGTCCCACCGATCCCGCAGTCGCCCACCAACGGCCTCCCCGGCCCCCGCTGAGCTGAGGAGCACTAATGCCCAAGCACACGTTCACGGTCAACGGCAAGAAGGTGACGGTGAAGGCGGAGGACAGTGTCCGCCTGCTCTGGATCCTGCGTGACGTCCTCGGCATCACCGGCCCCAAGTACGGCTGCGGGATCAACGTCTGCAAGGCCTGCACCAGCCACATCAACGGCCAGGCCTTCAACCCCTGCTCGGTGCCCGTCGGCAAGATCAAGCCGACCGACGAGATCACCACGATCGAGGGGCTCGCGAAGAAGGGCCGGCTGCACCCTATGCAGCAGGCCTGGATCGACCACGACGTCGCGCAGTGCGGCTACTGCCAGCCCGGTCAGATCATGGCCGCGGTCGCCCTGGTCAAGAAGCTGCGCAAGGAAGGCCGACCGGTGCGCAACGCCGACCTCGACGAGATCCGCAACATCTGTCGCTGCGGTACCTACGACCGGATCCGCGACGCCATCAAGGACGGCGCTCGCCGAATGTGAGGTCGCGCGCCTCGAGGAGTGACGGGCCGTACCAGGTGATCAGTCGACCACTTACGAGCTGCGTCCTGGCTCGGTCGAACACCTCCGGCCCGTCCTCCTCGCTGAACACGTAGGGCTCGTCAGGGAGCAGCACGAGTACGTCGTCCCTGTCGAAGTCCTTCGGGTCTGCCTTCGGGTAGCGCTGCGCGCTGCCGCCGAAGACATTCGCGCAGCCGAGCCGCGCGAGCAGATCACCTGTGAACGTGCTTTGTCCGACCACCATCCACGGGTCGCGCCAGATCGGAACGGCGACGTGCGCGTACGTCGGCACCGTCGAAGCCCAGCGCTCGGCCACGTCGGTCAGCCACTCCGGCTCGCCCCAGCCCAGAGCCTCGAAGAGTCGTCGCATGCTCGCAATCGCCTCAGGCACCGTCTCGATGTGGGTCACCCAGACGTTCACGTCGGCCTCGCGGAGCCGGCGTACGTCGATCTCGCGGTTCTCCTCCTTGTTCGCAACCACGAGA
>DATILB010000020.1:0-17797 GCA_035477015.1 Nocardioidaceae bacterium
ATCCACGCACGATCGCTGCGTTGTCGTCGGTCGACGGGCCCCGGCCCGCCTCCCTCCTCCGCCTTGCGATCGCACGCGCCTCGCGCCGCTTGCTTCGGAAGAGGAAAGGGAGACACACCCTAGGGTTGTGCACATGGGGGAAGCCGGGCAGGTGAGGCGCGCAGGACGCCTCCAACAGGTGGCGTACGACGCCACTCCCCTGAACACCCTTGCCCCCGACCTCGATGCCCGTCTCGGCTGGCTGCTGGCGATGTCGCGGCTCTACAGCTCCACCGGGGAGTACGTCGACGGCACGGCCTTCGTGCGTGGCGCAGCCGAACATGGCGTGACCATCAGCCGCAGCCTGGTGAGCCGATGGGAGTCCGGGGACATCCCAGCGTCCTTCGAAGGACTGACCTGCTACGAGGCGGTGCTCGGCCTCCCGCCAGGCACGCTGAGCGGGCTGGCCTCGTACGTACGGACCGCCCTCCCGGCCGGCTCGAGGCCGGTGCGGCCCGCGCTGGACGCGGCGGACCCAAGGCTGACCGCACGTCTCGACGAGCTTCTCGACCGGGCCGAGAAGGGCGATGCCACGAGCCTCGACTGGCAGCAGCTCGGTTGGCACTGCGCCGCCGTCCCGCACCTGCACCTGCGTCAGGACTCGTGGCGGACCCTGGCCGGCCGCATCGTCGGTGTCGTGCCGCGCGCGCTCGGGCGGTCGCAGCTGCTGCTCCACAACGCCGTGACGGACCTGGCCACGATCCCGCGGTCGCATGAGTTCCTGCTGGACGCCATCGAGAGCTACCTGGCCGACCCCGCCGCCCAGGTGGTGACGACGCCGTTCAGCCTGCTCGAGCGCATCCCGCATCCGAGAGCTCGCGACCTCGTCCTGGACATGTTCGAGGATCCCCGCACTCCGCCGCTCATCATGCTGTCGGTCTCGATGGTTACCCAGATGGTGACCCGGGGAGAGTTCACCGACGACCAGCGGGCGCGGCTCGGCGTCCAGGTGCTGCGGCAGTGGCGGGCGGACCCAGAGCGATCCGCCAGTCGGCTGGCCGAGCTCATCGCCGTACTTCCCGAGGGGCTTCGCTCGCCGCTCACGGACGCGGCGGACCGGTCCGGCCAGGACACCCTGTCGTACGCCGTGAAGCATGGGGAGGCCCGCGCAGGGACCGCTGCCCGGCTGTCTGCTGAGGTCGCGGCAGGTGCGCGCGCACGAACGCCTGGAGAGCCGGCCCATGGCGAGGACCGCATGCTCCCTCGACTGGTGCGCGAGATGCTGTTCCACCGGCACCAGGAGCGTCGGCACCTCGCCACCCTCCTGATCGCCGCGTCGCCGTTCGCTGCGGGCGTCTGCGACGAGCTGCTGCTCCTGCTCGCCGATGACGGCCGCTCTGGCGACGTACGACTGACTGCCGCGTGGGCGACCCGCTACCTGGTCCGTGACGCGCACCGGATGCGCCTCCTGCGCCTGGTCGACCACGCCGACGAGGTGGTGGCCGCCCCTGTGACGCTCGCGCTTGGCCATCTCGGCTTTGAGGGGGTGAGCGATCAGGTCCTGCGCGCCGCCCTGGGCCGGGACCTGTCCAACCAGGGCCGTGCGGCGATGTACGCCCTCGGCATGACCGGCTCACCGAGCCTCGCCGGGCTCGCGCGATCGACCGGCGCGCCGGACTGGCAGCGTCGCGCCGCGCAGTGGTGGGAGTCACACGGGTCGGCGGTCCAGGACTGATCCCGTTGGGCAGCGGGACACTTTTGTCACGTAGGCTCGCGCCGACAACCGAAGCGAGAGTGGGTGCGCAAGAAATGAGTCTCGAGTGGGAGGCACGACCCTGGGGGTCGTGGCACATCCTCGACGAGGACAAGGGCTACAAGGTCAAGCGCATCCATGTGAACCCCGGTGCCAGGCTGTCCTACCAGTCCCATGAGCACCGGTCGGAGCACTGGGTGGTCCTGGTCGGCCACGCGACGGCCATCATCAACGACGTCGAGCACCTCGCTGGCCCGGGTGAGTCGGTCAATGTGCCGCTCGGAGCCAAGCATCGCCTGATCAACAACGGCGAGGTCGAGCTGGTGATCATCGAGGTCCAGCGCGGTGAGTACACCGGCGAGGATGACATCAAGCGCTACGAGGACGACTACGGAAGAACGCCGTCCCAATAGGCCCTACGCGCCGCTGTTGATCATCCCGGCGCCGACGGTCACGCCGGTCGCCTCGTCGATCAGGATGAACGAGCCGGTGGTGCGGTTTTTGCTGTAGGCGTCGCAGAGCAGCGGGACGGTCGTGCGCAGCTGCACGCGGCCGATCTCGTTGAGCCCGAGCTCCTTGGTCTCGCTGTCCCGATGCAGGCTGTTGACGTCGAGGCGGTACTGGACGTCCTTGACCATGGCCCGGCCGAGTCGCGTCGTGTGCTTGATGGCGAGCTTCTGACGCGGGCGCAGCGGCTCGTTGGTCATCCAGCAGATCATCGCGTCGATGTCCTGGGACGGCTTCGGCGCGTTGTTCAGGCGGGCGATCATGTCGCCGCGCGAGACGTCGACGTCGTCGGCCAGTCGGATGGTGACCGACATGGGCGGGAACGCCTCGTCGATCTCCTTGTCGAACAGGTCGATGCCCTCGATCGTGCTGGTCATGCCCGAGGGGAGGACGACGATCTCGTCACCCTTCTTCAGGACGCCACCGGCCACGCGACCGGCGTACCCGCGGTAGTCGTGGAACTCGTCCGACTTCGGGCGTACGACGTACTGCACCGGGAAGCGGGCGTCGACCAGGTCGCGGTCCGAGGCGACGTGGACGTGCTCGAGGTGGTGCATGAGCGTCGGGCCGCTGTACCAGGGCATGTTCTCCGACCGGTTCACGACGTTGTCGCCGCTCAGGGCCGAGATCGGGATGACCTCGAGGTCGGGGATGTTGAGCTTGGTGGCGAACGACGTGAACTCGGCGTAGATCCTCTCGTAGACGGCCTCGTCGAAGTCGACGAGATCCATCTTGTTCACGCAGAGCACGAGGTGCGGGACCCGGAGCAGCGACAGGATCACCGCGTGCCGGCGGGACTGCTCGGTCAGGCCCTGACGGGCGTCCACGAGCACCAGGCCGAGGTCAGCCGTGGAAGCGCCGGTGACCATGTTGCGGGTGTACTGCACGTGGCCCGGGGTGTCCGCGATGATGAACTTGCGGTTCGGGGTCGCGAAGTAGCGGTAGGCGACATCGATCGTGATGCCCTGCTCACGCTCGGAGCGGAGCCCGTCGGTCAGCAGCGCCAGGTCGGTGTAGTCGTAGCCGCGCGACTGCGAGGTCGCCTCGACGGCCTCGAGCTGGTCCTCGAAGATCGCCTTCGAGTCGAGCAGCAGCCGGCCGATGAGGGTGGACTTGCCGTCGTCGACGGAGCCCGCGGTGGCGAAGCGAAGCAGATCCATGGCCATCAGAAGTAGCCCTCTTTCTTCCGGTCTTCCATGGCAGCCTCGGAGAACCGGTCGTCGCCTCGAGTCGCGCCGCGCTCGGTGACCCGGGCAACCGCGACCTCCTCGATGATCTCCTCGATCGTGGACGCGGTGCTCTCCACGCAACCGGTCAGGGTGAGGTCGCCGACGGTGCGGAAGCGTACGGTGCGCTCCTCGACGACCTCGCCGTCGCGGCACGGGTTGAACGGCGACTCCGACAGCAGCATGCCGTCGCGCTCGAACACCCGGCGCTGGTGCGAGAAGTAGATGGTCGGGATCTCGATGCCCTCGCGGCCGATGTAGTCCCAGATGTCGAGCTCGGTCCAGTTCGAGATCGGGAAGATGCGCATGTGCTCGCCCTCGTGGATGCGCCCGTTGTACAGGCTCCACAGCTCGGGGCGCTGCATCTTCGGGTCCCACTGGCCGAACTCGTCGCGGTGCGAGTAGACCCGCTCCTTGGCGCGTGCCTTCTCCTCGTCACGACGGCCGCCACCGAAGGCGGCGGTGAAGCCACCCTCCTCCAGGGCGTTCAGCAGGGTGCCGATCTGGTGCCGGTTGCGCGAGGTCTTGCCGTCGTCGACGACGATGCCCTTGGCGATGGCCTCCTCGACGGACGCGACGATCAGGCGCACCCCGAGCCGGTTGACCCAGTTGTCTCGGGTGGACAGCACCTCAGGGAAGTCGTAGCCCGTGTCGACCTGCAGGACAGGGAACGGGATCTTCGCCGGGTAGAACGCCTTCTCCGCGAGGCGCATCATGACGATGGAGTCCTTGCCGCCGGAGAACATCAGAACCGGCTTCTCGAACTCCGCCGCGACCTCACGGAAGATGTGGATCGACTCGGCCTCCAGCTCGTCGAGCTGGCTGAGGCGATAGTCAGCGTGCGTTGCGGTCATGCGTGGGACTGCCCTCCGTCGGGAAACAGTGCGAAATCCTACCCGCTGGGAAGAGTTTCCGACGAACCCGACCGAGGGCCGAGCGGCGCGTGACAGGTGCCATTTGGGGCAGACTCACCCCCATGCGCGGAATCATCCTGGCCGGCGGAACAGGCAGCCGACTGCACCCGATCACGCTTGGAATCAGCAAGCAGCTGGTCCCTGTCTACGACAAGCCGATGATCTACTACCCCCTCTCGACGCTCATGCTCGCCGGCATCCGTGACGTGCTGGTTATCACAACGCCGCACGAGGCAGACGGCTTCTCCCGGCTCCTGGGAGACGGCTCCCAGTTCGGTATCTCGATCTCCTACGCGCAGCAGCCGAGCCCCGACGGGCTGGCCCAGGCGTTCACGATCGGCGCCGACTTCATCGGTGGCGAGCACAGTGCGCTGGTCCTCGGCGACAACCTCTTCTACGGTCCCGGTTTCGGTCGCCACCTCGCCGAGTACTCCGCGATCGACGGCGCCGCGGTCTTCGGCTACTGGGTCGACGAGCCCTCGGCGTACGGCGTCGTGGAGTTCGATGACGAGGGACGTGCGATCTCCTTGGAGGAGAAGCCGGCCCAGCCCAAGAGCAACTACGCCGTGCCGGGCCTCTACTTCTACGACAACGACGTCGTTGGCTACGCCCGCGAGCTCAAGCCCTCGGCGCGGGGTGAGCTCGAGATCACCGACCTCAACCGGATCTACCTCGAGCAGGGCCGTCTTCAGGTGGCCGTGCTCGAGCGTGGTACCGCGTGGCTCGACACCGGGACGTTCGACGACATGACCGACGCCGCCAACTTCATCCGCACGGTCGAGGCCCGGCAGGGCCTCAAGATCGGGTCACCCGAGGAGATCGCCTGGCGGCAGGGCTGGCTGAGCGACGAGGAGCTCCGCGAGCGGGCCGAGCCGCTGATGAAGTCGGGGTACGGCGCCTACCTGCTCAAGCTCCTGGCGCAGCGGCACTAGGCGAGTACGTCGGCTGCGGCCGCTTCCCAGCGCTCCGCCCAGTCGCCGATCTCCGGCACGCCAACGGCAACCGAGGCGTCGTGGCCGAGCACGGAGTACGCCGGCCGCGCAGCGGGTCGCACGAAGCTTGCGGAGTCCGTGGGAGTGACGATCGCGGGATCGAGTCCTGCCGCTGCGACGATGGCTTGGGCGAACCCGAACCAGCTCGTCTGTCCCGACGACGTCGCGTGGTAGGTCCCTGCGGGTGCGTCGGCCTCGACGAGGGCAATGACGGTCGCCGCGACGTCCTTCGTCCACGTCGGCTGGCCGACCTGGTCGTCGACGACGCTCAGCGCCCCGCGCTCACGAGCGAGCCGGACCATCGTCTTGGGGAAGCAGTTGCCGTGCGCGCCGTACAGCCACGCGGTGCGGACCACGAGATGCCCGTCCGGGTGCTCCCGGCGGACAGCCTCCTCGCCGGCCCACTTCGTGCGGCCGTACGCCGATGCGGGAGAGGCCGGGGCGTCCTCGGCGTACGGGCTGGTCGCCGTACCGTCGAAGACGTAGTCGGTGCTGACCTGCACGATCCGTGCCCCGTGCAGGTGCGCCTCGGCGGCGAGCAGTCGCGGACCGGCCTCGTTGACGCGGGAGGCCGCGCCCTCGTGGTCCTCGGCGTCGTCGACAGCTGTCCACGCCGCGCAGTTGGCGACCACGTCGAACCGGTCGTCCTCGGCGAAGAAGGCCGCTACGTCGCCCGGCGACGTGATGTCGAGCTCGGGCAGGTCGATCCCCACCGACTCGTGGCCAGCCAAGGCAAGTGCCGTCATCAGATCGCGTCCCAGCATTCCTTGGGCGCCAGTCACCAGCCATCGCATGAGCCGTAGCCTATGGCCCGTGGAAGTACGCGAGCTGAAGGTCCCCGACGCCTACGAGCTGACCCCGACGATCCATCGCGATGACCGCGGCTCCTTTCACGAGTGGTTCCGCATCGCCGACTTCGAGCCGGCGCTGGGCCACGCGCTGGACCTCCAGCAGGCCAACTGCTCGGTCTCCTCGGCCGGCACGCTCCGTGGCGTCCACTTCGCGCAGCTGCCGCCCAGTCAGGCCAAGTACGTCACCTGCCTCAACGGCGCCGTGCTCGACGTCGTGGTCGATATCCGCGTCGGCTCGCCCACCTTCGGGCAGTGGGACGCGGTGCTGCTCGACGACACCGACCGGCGCTGCATCTACCTGTCCGAGGGGCTGGGGCACGCGTTCCTCGCTCTCGAGGACCACTCGATCGTGAGCTACCTCTGCTCGGCGCCCTATGCCCCCGGTCGGGAGCACGGCGTCAACCCACTCGACCCCGCTATCGGCATCGAGTGGCCGGCCGAGGATCGCAACGGTGAGCCGCTCGAGATCCTGCTGTCGGACAAGGACAGCGCCGCCCCGACTCTCGCCGAGGCGGCTGAGCAGGGCCTGCTCCCGTCGTACGACGAAGTGCAGGCCTTTCTGTCAGTGCGTAGGGGCTGAGTCGCGCGGATCGCGTTCGATCTCGCGGACATAGGGCGCCCCGAACATCGGCAGCCCTTCCGTCCTGCGGAGCAGGCCCCACACGAACGGCACCAGGAAGAGCAGCGCCAGGCCGACACCCGCGACGAGCATCGGGTAGGTCTGGTCCTCGCCCGCACCCAGCAGCGGCAGCTGCGACTTGTCGAGCAGCGCGACTCCCGACATGGTCAGCACGATCACGATGCCGCGGCGGATCAGCGACTGCGGAACCTTGGGCGCGATCCGCGCACCGATGAGCGTGCCCGGCACCGAGCCGATGATGAGCGGGATCGTGATGCTCCAGTCGAGGCCGTGGGCGATGATGTTCGACGCCGCCGCGGCGATGACCAGTGGCACCGCCTGGACCAGGTCGGTCCCGACCAGCTTCACGGCCGAGAGGCCGGGGTAGAGCATCAGCAGCGCGATCATGATCACCGAGCCGCTGCCGACCGAGGTGATGCCGACCAGCAGGCCGCCGAGCGCGCCGACCAGCACGGTGGGAAGCGGGCGGATCGGGGGGTTCTCGTCGGCGTCGTGGGTGCCGCGGCGGACGTTGCGCAGCTGGATGTAGAGACGCAGGGCATACGTCGACGCGGCGAAGAGCAGTGCGAAGCCGATGCACCTCTGCAGCACCTTCTCGATGTCCGCGTCGGGCACGAACCAGGTGACCAGGTGCGGGCCGAGGAAGGCCATCGGCACGGAGCCGATGATCAGCCACTTGGCCAGCTCGAGGTTCGGCGCGCCATGCTTGGCGTGCATCAGCGCGCCGCCGCTCTTGTAGACCGCGGCCGCGGTCAGGTCGGCGGTCACGACGCTCGAGGTGTGCCCGACGCCCAGGAAGATCAGAGCTGGGGTCATCAGTGCACCGCCGCCCATGCCGGTGAGCCCGACGACGATGCCGACGAAGAACGCCGCCGCGAGGATCGCGGGGAAGTCGGCGGTGATCAGGTCACTCATGCGGTGCCTTCCAAGTCGAGATAGCCGGCTTCTCGGAGGGCGGCCAGGACGTCGCCCAGCGCCTCCTCGATCGTGCGGCCGGTGGTGTCGACACGGACATCGGCGTCCGCGGGCTCCTCGTAGGGCGAGGAGATTCCGGTGAACTCGGGGATCTCGCCACGCCGGGCCTTGGCGTACAGCCCCTTGCGGTCACGTCGCTCGCACTCCTCCAGCGGAGTGGCGACGTGGATCAGAAAGAAAGCACCGCCCGCCTCGTCGACCATCGACCGCACCTGCTTGCGCGTCTCGTCGAACGGGGCGATGGGGGAGCAGATCGCGACCCCGCCGTGGCGGCTGATCTCCGCGGCGACCCATCCGATGCGCCGGATGTTGGTCTCGCGGTCCTCCTTCGAGAACGTCAGGCCGGCCGACAGGTTGCGGCGTACGACGTCGCCGTCGAGCGAGGTGATGGTGCGCTCGCCCTGCTCGAGCACGAGGTCGTGCAGCGCGCGGGCCAGCGTCGACTTGCCGCTGCCGGAGAGGCCGGTGAAGAAGAGGACGAGGCCCTGTGCGTCCATGGGAGGGCGGTCGAAGTCGACCACCTCGGCGACCGCGTCGGGCAGCTCGCCCTCACCGGAGACGCCGAGGACCTCACCCGGGGCGTACGCCGCGACGACGCGCTGCCCGAAGGCGTGGTCGGCCTCCGGATTGCCTCGTGAGGCGAGCGGAACGGCGACGACGGCCGCGTCATCGAGGAGCTCAGCGGCGGCAAGGGTCGCCCTGATCAGGCCGACCGGGGAGAGACCTTGGGGCGTGCCATGTCCTGCCAGCGCGAGCAGCACCACGGGACCGCCGACGCCCTTGATGGCATCGAGGTCCGGCTCGGTCAGTGGACCGGCGACGGGAACTGTCGTCGAGTCGGCGTACCGGTCGGCGACGTCGTTGGGGGAGAGGTACAGGCCGCGGAAGGCGCCGTACGCGGGGTGGGCCAGCAGGGTCACGCTGCCCCAGACGTGCGTGCCGTCCCCTCCTGCTACGTCAACGGTGGCAAGGGGGAGGCCCTCCGGGTCGACGAGCTCGATGCTCTCGCCGACGACTCCAGTCGCCTCCAGCAGGACCGTGCCGCCGGGCTGCTCGAAGACGGCCTCGATGACGCCGCGCGCCATGAGCTCGAGGTCGTCGAGCGCACGCGCTGAGGGACAGAGCTGTGGAACGGGCACCGACCAATACTGCACCAGGTCAATCGAATTTCTTAATCCGTCCCACGTAGGGTTTCGGCATGCCTGCTCCTGTCGTTGTCGCCGAGATTGTGCGAAACGGATTCGTCGAAGGCCACCACCACGGCTCGGTCGTCGCACTCACGGCCGACGGGACAGTGGACTGGGCTGTCGGCGACGTCACCTCGACCATGCTTCCCCGCTCGTGCAACAAGCCTCTGCAGGCGGTTGCCATGCTCCAGGCCGGCCTCGACCTCGACGGCGACCTGCTGTCGCTGGCGAGCGCCTCGCACTCGGGGGAGGACTTCCACCTCGCCGGAGTACGTCGCATCCTCACCGCGGCCGGCCTGGACGAGTCAGCCCTACAGACGCCCGCTGACTTCCCGGTCGACGACCACGCTCGCGACGCCGTGCTGCGTGCCGGTGGTGGGAGGACGTCGATCGCGATGAACTGCAGCGGGAAGCACGCGGCGATGCTCGCCACCTGCAGGGTCAATGGCTGGGACATCTCGACCTACCTCGACCCGGGACATCCGCTGCAGGTCGCGATCAAGGAGTCTTTCGCCGCCCTCACCGGTCAGCCGGTCGACGTCGTCGCCGTCGACGGCTGTGGCGCGCCGCTGTTGTCGACCTCGCTGACCGGCCTCGCCCGCGCATTCGGCCGCCTCGCTGCGGCCACGGACGGTCCGGAACGTCGCGTTGCAGACGCGATCCGGGCGTTTCCCGAGTACACCTCCGGCACGCTGAGGGACGAGCTCCGCCTGTTGCGCGCGGTCCCCGGGGCGATCGGGAAGGCCGGAGCCGAGGCGTGCTACGCCGTCGGGCTCCGTGACGGTCGCGCCGTCGCGCTGAAGGCCGACGACGGTACGCCGCGGGTTCGTCCGGTCCTGATGGCCGCTGCGCTCGAGCGGATGGGCGTGACGCGGGAGGCCGGTGTCGACGGGGCCGCTGTGGCTCAGACCGGTCTCGCCGAGGTCCTGGGCGGCGGTCGTCGGGTAGGCGAGATCCGGGCAGTTCTGGCCTGATCGGCCGTCCAATTCGGTTGGATCTGGCCTGAAACCGGGCGTTCAACGAAAAACCCGTCCAGTTTCCGGTCAAAAGGGTCCCGAGACACGTGTCACGTTGGTAACCTCAGCCCGACAGCCAGGGGGAGGGACCCAGGTGCGCCCCTCCTTGTCATGGCGGCTGTTCCGTCTTCGAAGGGGAGTCATGATCAAGAAGGTTCTGGGCAGGTCGCTCGGCGGAACTGCAATTGCGGGTCTCGTCCTGACCGCGGCCCCCGTGGCGGTGTCGCCGGCGTTCGTGCCCCTCGCGTGTGAGTATCCGGTCATTCCGACGACGTCGACCACGCTGACTCTTCAGCAGAGCGTCGCGAGCTTCGGTACCAAGACGACCGCCACGATCAACGTTCAGTCGGGTGCCGGCACGGTGACCGGCAAGGTGCGCCTGGTCGTCAACGGCAACACCAAGGGTCTCACCGACCTGGTCAACGGTCAGTCCGTCCGCGTGCTGCCCCGCAAGCTGATCGCCGGCCGGACCCACGTGATCCGCGCCGAGTACGTCGGAAACTGCTCGTTCAATGCCAGTTCCCAGCAGAAGAAGTACTCCGTCTTCAAGGCGAGGACGACCACCAAGGCGCGCGTCAAGAGCGCTCGTGCAGCCAAGTTCCGTGCCCGCGTCATCGGCTCGACCGGTCTCGTCGTGCGCAAGGGCAAGGTGGCGTTCATCGTCAAGAACGCGCAGGGCGTGAAGATCCGTAGCTCGATTCGCCGTGTCCGCCGCGGCGTCGCCATCACCGACCTGAGGAACCTCTCCCGAGGTAACTACAAGCTCGTCGCGCGGTACCTGGGCAGCCAGAACTGGAAGGCCTCGCGCGGCGTGAAGCGGTTCAAGGTCCGCTGAGCTGACTGACACTGAACCGCAGCATCTTCTTCAAGCGACTCCGGCGAGCCATTGTGCTCGCCGGAGTCGTTGCTGTCGGCTTCGTGGTGTTCGGGATCTTCCAGATCCTGTCCTCCGGGTCGCTCATGCAGCAGGCAGCGGCCGACCTCCAGTCGGTGTCGCGCAGCATCTCTGACGGTCGTCCGGACGTCGCCGATCGCAACCTCGAGCTCGCCCGGGACCACGCGAGCTCGGCGAAGTCTCGTGCGGATGGACCGGTCGTCTGGCTCGGCAAGAAGCTGCCGTTCGTCGGGGACGACGTCGAGGCCGTCCAGACCGCGGCCGAGGTGATCGACTCGCTTGCGAACGAGTCCCTGCCCAAGTTGGTCGAGGCAAGCCGAAGTCTGTCGCCACAGACGCTGCGGCCGCGCAAGGGCAGTGTCTCGCTGGAGCCGATAGCGAAGCTCCAGGACCTGCTGATCGACGTTGCCGATGACGTCGATGCAGCGCACGACCGCGTAGCCGACGTTGATGTGGCCAGGCTGGTAGGCAGGCTGCAGGCGCCGATGCTGAACCTGCAGCGGCAGCTCGCCGGCGCCGCGGCTCTGGCGCGTCGAGGAGCCACAGTCGTCCAGCTGATGCCGGCGATGCTCGGCTCCGAGGGTCCGCGCACCTACGCCCTGATCACCCAGAACAATGCGGAGATCCGGTCCACGGGAGGGATCACCGGGGCCGTGGCCATCATCCGCGCGAGCCACGGCAAGGTGCGGATCCTGAGCCAGAGCAACGAGCTCGAGTTCGGGACGTGGCAGTCGCCCGTCGTGCCGCTCACCCACGACGAGCAAGCGCTCTTCGGAGACCTGCTCGCTCGCTTCCCGCAGAACGCCACCACCACGCCGGACTTCCCGCGGTCGGCGGAGATCCTTAGGGAGATGTGGCGGAAGAAGCAGGGCCAGGACCTCGATGGCGTCGTGTCGATCGACCCGGTCGCGATGGCCGGGGTCCTCGCTGGCCTGGGCACGGTCAGAGTGCCTGACGGTCGCCCGCTCGACGCGGCGGCCCTTGTCCCGAGCCTGGAGAACACCATCTACTTGGTGCAGCCGGACTACCTGCTCCAGGACAGCTACTTCGCAATGGTCGGCAAGAGCATCTTCGACGCCGCCGTGTCGGGGCGAGGCGACCCCAGTGTGCTTCTCGATGCAGTGACCACCGCGGTCGAGGGCCGTCGCATCCTGCTGTGGTCAGCCCATCCCGAGGAGCAGGCGATGCTGGCGGGTACTCGCATCAGTGGTGACATGCCAAGCGAGGCGACGGGCAATCCTCAACTGGGCATGTTCCTCAACGATGCGGCCTCGGACAAGATGTCGTTCTACCTCAACTACCGGGTCGACGTGCAGCCGCAGCTCTGCAACTACGACGGCAGCCAGACGCTTGACGTGACGCTGACGATGCAGTCGCTGGCCCCACTGAACATCGAGGAGTTCGGCGCGCGGCTGGTCTTCATGGGCGGCTACGCCGGTGCCCCGAAGCTGGGCACGGTGCGTACCGTCGCTCACTTCTATGCACCCTTCGGCGGCCGAGTGCTCGAATCGACGCTCGACGGCGGTGAGGCTCCGGTCTCCATGTTGCAGCACCTCGGTCGAGAGGTCACCTCGATCACGCTCGACCTCGCTCCCCAACAGACGCGGGTGGTGACGTACGCCGTACGGACCGGCAAGGACCAACCTGGGCCCGTGGAACTGCGCACCACACCTGCTGGTTTGGGCAGCGGGATGGGCACCGTTGGCCCGAGTGCATGCAGCCAGCCCCTGCCGTAACAACCCGGAAACCTGAAGTTTTCAAGGGTTTGTGGAGCAGGTCACACTCGATCGACTTGCGCTTGCTAACAAAAGTTAGCAGGATAGACGCATGGCAAAGAAGTTCGGGATCAGCGTCGACTCCCTTGGTGAGTACCTGAGGGAGCAGCGGATGGCCAACAGGCTGTCCCTGCGTCAGCTTGCTGACCAGACCGGTGTGTCGAACCCCTACTTGTCGCAGATCGAACGTGGTCTGCGGCGGCCATCAGCCGAGGTGCTCCAGCAGATCGCCAAGGCTCTCAGGATCTCAGCGGAGACGCTCTATGTCCGCGCCGGGATCCTGAACCCCGAAGACGGTGAGGTCCGGTCGGTCGAGCTGGCGATCATGGCCGACACGGGACTGACCGAACGACAGAAGCAGTCGCTCTTGGACGTGTACCAGTCGTTCAGGACGGCGAACGCCAACCCCCCAGAAGGAGACTGACATGGCGAAGGCCACGCAGTACAAGTTCGACGCCACCAAGCCGTTCTTCGCGGTTGTCGGCGCCGGTGACCTGGCCGTCGAGAAGGCTCGCGGTTACGTAACGGACGTGCAGGAGAAGGTGACGACCAACGTGAACAAGGTCGAGCGTGACCCCAAGGCGCTGACGGAGCAGGCCCGCAACCTGGTCACCAGCCGCATCGAGGAGCTGACCAAGGACGCCAAGGAGGCGCAGGCCAAGGTCGAGGCTCAGCTGAAGGACCTGCAGACCGAGGCCAAGGCTCTGCCGAGCAAGGTCGAGGCGCAGCTCAAGGACCTCCAGGTCGAGCTCAAGGCTCTGCCGGGCAAGGTTGAGGCGCAGCTCAAGGAGTTCCAGGCTGACGCCAAGGAGCTTCCGGGCAAGGTCGAGGCGCAGCTCAAGGACCTCCAGGCTGAGCTCAAGGCTCTGCCGGGCAAGGTCGAGGCGCAGCTCAAGGACCTCCAGGCCGAGCTCAAGGAGTTCTACACCGAGCAGCTCGACCAGGTGACCACCTTCGCCACCCGTGGTGAAGGCGTCGTCTCCAAGCTCCGCGGCAGCGCCTCCAAGGCTCCGGCCAAGAAGGCAGCTGCGAAGAAGGCTCCGGCCAAGAAGCCGGCCGCCAAGAAGGCTGCCAAGAAGGCGTCTGCCTGACGTCTGGCTGAAGGGGCGCTCCCACTCCGGTGGGGGCGCCCCGTCATCGCCGTGATTCCGGGACCCCGTGGGGGGAGTTCCGGTGTCACGGCGATGTGCATTTTCGGGACGTGCCCGCGACGGGCGGTATTCTGTCCTCGTGCTTTGGTTCGAGATCCAGTCCGGGATCAGCCTGATCGTCTACTTCGCGATCTTCATCGTCGAGGCGTTCGCGCTGATCGATGCTGTCTCGCGCCCGGCCCAGGCCTACCTTGCGGCGGACAAGTGGAACAAGCAGGCGTGGACGATCGTGCTCGGGCTGTCCGTGCTCGTGCAGATCCTCCTGGCCTCCCCGATGCTGCAGCTCATTGGTCTCGTCGCGGCTCTCGTCTACGTCCTCGACGCGCGACCCGCCCTGAAGTCGGTCACCCGCAGGCGGTAACTCCCCCGGCGCCCAAAAAGGGTTGCAGGAATGTCGGTGCGGTCTGATGAAGTGTGTCCATGGGGAACACACCGGCCGTCGAGGCCATCGAACTCGTCAAGCACTTCGGTGACAACGTCGCGGTGGGCGGAGTCAGCTTCGTCGTTCCGCCCGGCACGGTGCTCGGTCTGCTTGGGCCGAACGGCGCCGGCAAGACCACGACGGTGCGCATGCTCACGACGCTCTCCCGGCCCACGAGCGGCACCGGCCGCGTGGCCGGGCACGACGTGGTCGCCGAGCCTGACGCCGTACGTCGCAGCATGGGACTGGTCGGCCAGGCGGCCACCGTCGACGAGCTGCTGAGCGGTCGCGAGAACCTCGCCCTGATCGGCCGCTTCGCGGGGCTCCCCACGAAGGTGGCCAAGGCAAAGGGCGAGCAGCTCCTCGAGCGCTTCCGGCTGACCGACGCCGGGGACCGCATCGCCAAGACCTACTCCGGCGGCATGCGGCGCCGGCTCGACCTGGCCGTCTCCCTGATCGCGGCCCCGCCCGTCCTGTTCCTCGACGAGCCCACGACCGGACTCGACCCGCGTAGCCGGACCGAGCTCTGGGAGGTGCTCCGTGGTCTCGTGGCCGACGGCACGACCCTGCTGCTCACCACGCAGTACCTCGAGGAGGCCGACCAGCTCGCCGACGACATCGTCGTGATCGACAAGGGAGCGGTGATCGCCCATGGCACGCCCACGCAGCTCAAGGACGAAGCCGGTCGGGCCAGCGTCGTGCTGACGGTGAGCAACGCCGCGGACCTGCCGCAGGCCGAGCTGCTCTTGCGAGGCTGCACCGACGAGGTCCATGTCGACCTGGGCGCGCGCCGCCTGGTCGCCAAGGCGAGTGGGATCGCCGACATGCTTCGGATCGGTGCTCTGGTCGAGGACAGCGGCATCGCGGTCGACGACCTCGGCCTGGCTCGGCCCAGTCTCGATGACGTCTTCCTGCACCTGACCGGCCATCGGGCCGAGGAACCATCCGATCAGTCCGAGGGCGAGCTGGAGGAGGTAGCCCGATGAGTGTCACCACCGACCTGGATCTCGCTGACGTCGAGATCAAGCCGCCCTCCTTCGTCGAGGCCTGCCTCCTCGTCGTACGCCGGAACCTCCTCCACATCAAGCGGATGCCAGAGCTGCTGCTCGACGTCACGATCCAGCCCGTGATGTTCGTGCTTCTCTTCGCGTTCGTGTTCGGCAGCTCGATCGACGTGCCGGGTTCCGACTACAAGGAGTTCCTGATCCCCGGGATCATGGCGCAGACCATCGTGTTCTCCGCGTTCATCGTGGCGCTCGGGCTCGTCAACGACCTCGAGAAGGGGTTCGTCGACCGGATGAAATCGCTGCCCATCGCGCGATCGTCGATCCTGGTGGGCCGCAGCATCTCCAGCCTGATGCACTCCAGCATCGGCATCGGCGTCATGGCGTTGACCGGGCTCCTCGTGGGCTGGCGGATCCGCGACGGCATCGCCCAGGCAGCGCTCGCGTTCCTGCTGCTCCTGATCTTCGGGTTCGCCATGATCTGGGTCGGCATCCTGCTCGGGTCGCTCGTCCGCACTCCCGAGGCAGTTCAAGGCGTCGGCTTCACGGCGATCTTCCCGCTGACCTTCCTGGCAAACACGTTCGCCCCGACCCACGAGATGCCGTCGGTGCTGCGCGCGATCTGCGAGTGGAACCCTGTCTCCGCGCTCACCCAGTCGCTCCGCGAGCTGTGGGGCAACGGGCCCGAGGCTCCCGCGGCTGCGGCCTGGCCGCTCCATCATCCCGAGCTGGTCACGGTGGGCTGGTCCATCATCATCACCGCGGTCATGGCGCCGCTTGCCATCCGCGCCTTCCGAGGACGGTCGATGGATTGATCCTGTCCGCCGTCCAGGGAGACATCACGGAGCAGCGCGTGACCGCGATCGTCAACGCGGCTAACGAGCGGATGCGAGGCGGCGGTGGCGTCGACGGCGCCATCCACCAGGCGGCGGGTCCGGGTCTGCTCCGTGAGCTGGTGGATCGGTTCCCGGACGGCCTGCCGACCGGGCAGGCAGGCTGGTCGTCAGGGCACGCCCTTGCAGCGCCCTACGTCATCCACGTTGTCGGCCCGATCTACGACGGCTCGGGAGGCAATCGGCATCACCTCGAGTCCTGCTACGCCCGAGCCCTCGGAGTGGCTGACGAGCTGATCGCCGCCCACGACCTCGGGGACTTCTCGATCGCCTTCCCGCTCGTCTCTGCCGGGGTCTACGGCTGGCCGAAGGACGATGCGATCCGGTGTGCGATCGACACTCTCCGCGACGCGCACACTCACGTCACATCAGCCACGCTGGTTGCCTTCGACCACTCGACGCTCACGCGTATCGAGGCCGTCCTTTAGGTGGCTCAGCCGTTCGGTCTAGGTCGCTGGCCAAGGGTATGAAAGCCGCAAAGGTTGCGTAACGACCTCCGCTCAGTCCCGTTTCAATCTGTGCAAGGACTGACCGGAAGGCCCGCGTTCTTTGGGGGGACGCGGGACTCCGTTTGGATTGGCCGAGTGTGTCTGCGGGTGAGGCGGGCCGTAACGCGAGCAGAGCTCGGTGTGACCCGCGTGCCTCCCGCCACACTGCCGGCTGGTCTCCCGTCCTACCTGGGCGCCATGCGGAGCGAGCCGTCGAGCCGGATGACCTCACCGTTGAGGTAGTCGTTGTCGACGATCGCCAGCGCGAGCTTGGCGTACTCCGACGGGTCGCCCAGGCGCTTCGGGAACGGCACTCCAGCAGCGAGGCCGGCCCGGAACTCCTCCGAGACCGTCATCAGCATCGGCGTCATGATGATGCCGGGGGCGATCGTCATGACTCGGATGCCGTACTGGCCCAGGTCACGCGCGGCGGGCAGGGTGAGGCCGACGATGCCTCCCTTGGACGAGGAGTAGGCCGCCTGGCCGACCTGGCCGTCGTACGCGGCAACGGAAGCAGTGTTGATGATCACGCCGCGCTGGCCGTTGTCGTCAGCCTCGGTCTTCGCGATCTCCGCCGCCGCGATGGCCAGCACGTTGTACGACCCGATCAGGTTGACCTGCACGATCTTCGCGTACAGGCCGAGGTCGCCGACCTCGCCCTTGTTGAGGATCCTGCCCGCGTTGCCGATGCCGGCGCAGTTCACGACCGTGCGCAGCGGCTCGAGACCGCTCGCTGCCTGCGCTACGGCAGCCGTGACCTGCTCGGGGGAGGTGACGTCGACCTCGACGTACACGATGCCTTTGACCTCGGGAGCCTTCTCGATCGACGACGCCAGGTCGAACGCGTAGACGGTCGCACCCTGGTCGACCAGCGCGGCCGCGGTGGCGGCGCCCAGGCCGGAGGCGCCACCGGTGACGATCGCGGCGGTGTTCTCGAGCTTCATGACTACTCCTTCTCGGCGACGACGGTGCCTGCGACGCCCTTGGCCAGCGCGCGGCCGATCACCATGCGCTGGATCTGGTTGGTTCCTTCGAAGATCTGCATGACCTTGGCCTCGCGCATGTAGCGCTCGACCGGGAAGTCCTTGGTGTAGCCATAGCCACCGAGCACCTGGACGGCGTCTGTGGTG
>DATILB010000021.1:0-1918 GCA_035477015.1 Nocardioidaceae bacterium
CTGTCGTCGTGCTTTCGGGGAGAAGTACGTCGCGGTGGGTGACCGTGTCCACCGGCACGAGTGCTGGCCAGTACACGCCGTACGCGCTCTCCGACGTCGGGGGTGTTGTGGTGTGGAAGCCGGCGTACCCACCCAGGAAGAGCTCCATGGTCGCGTTCGCGAAGCGGCGGCCGACCTTGGTCGGGTCCTGGTCCTTCACGGTGATGCGTAGATGCGCTGTGGCCTGCTCGTTGGTCGGAGCATCAGGCCGGTCGAAGCGCTGGAGGAGTACGTCGACCTCGTCGAACTGGTTCTCGCCACCGAGCAGGTCGAAGAGCTGCCGCCTCGCCCAGGCCGCCTTCTCCTCGATGTCGAGGCCGGTAATGACCAAGGTCATGGTGTTGCGGTAGCCGCCGAGGTAGTTGATGGCGACCTTGAGCTCGGGTGGCGGCGGGCTGCCGGTTGCACCGGACATCAGCACCCGGTCCGGGCCCTGCTGCGACAGCTCGATCGTGTCGAGGTGGAGCACGACGTCGGGGTTGGCGTAGGCCTGGGTCTGGATCTCGTAGAGGAGCTGGGCGGTGACGGTCCCTGGAGAGACCAGGCCGCCGGTGCCGTCGTGCTTGGTGATGACAGTGCTTCCGTCCGCGGCCACCTCCGCGATCGGATAGCCGGGGAGGCGCCGGTCCTTGATCTCGTCGAGCCACGAGTAGTTGCCACCGGTGGCCTGAGGACCGCACTCGATGACGTGACCGGCAGCGACCGCACCTGCCAGCGCGTCGTAGTCGGTGCGCTCCCAACCGTGCCACCAGGCAGCCGGACCGACCACCAAGGATGCGTCGGTGACGCGAGGGCAGACCACGATGTCGGCATCGGCGGACAGCGCTTCCACGATCCCCCACCCGCCTAGATAGGCGTTGGCCGTGACCGGCTTGGTGCCCGCATCCTCGAGGGACTGGCCGGTGTCGAGGTTGGCGAGCGGATGACCGGCCGCGAGCAGGTCTGCCACTCGATCGGACAGGTCGTCACCCTCGATGTAGGCGATCCTCGGGTTGAGTCCGAGCCTCTGTGCCAGGGTGCCGAGCTCGTGCGCGAGGCCGGCGGGGTTGAGCCCGCCGGCGTTGCTGACGACCTTGATCCCCCGGTCGAGACAGGTCCCGAGCACGTGCTCCATCTGGGTCAGGAACGTCTTGGCATAACCGGCCGAGGGGTCCTTCTGCCGGGCCTTCCAGAGGATCAGCATGGTGAGCTCGGCGAGGTAGTCGCCGGTGAGAACGTCGATCGGGCCGTCCTCGACGATCTCCTTCGCCGCGGCGATGCGGTCGCCGTAGAAGCCTGAGCAGTTCGCGATGCGAACGGGCCGACGCTGTGTCACGAAACCCTCCTCGCGGCCTCGGCCGGTGCTCGTCCAGGACCAGGGGCGCCGGCGAAGGCTTGCGCAATGGACATCCACTCGCCGGCCACTGCTCCGTCGACGGTGAGGCTCGTGTCGGCGAGGTTGCGGCGCTGGGTCACGACGAGGCAGAAGTCGAGTGCGGTGCCTGTGACGGAGTCACGCGCATTGTCGGCACCCCAGGTCCACAGCACACCGCTCGGCGCCTCGAGCTCCACGCGCACGGGTAGGTCGGGCACGGGACGCTCGTTGAGAACGAAGCTGAAGCCCATCGTCCGAACGCCGAGGTGTGCGATGTGCTTGATCCGATCCGTGGCGGGCCGCTCGAGGGCGAAGGCGTCGAACAGGTCCTGGGCGTGCGCCCAGGTCTCCATGAGGCGGGCCGTCGCCGAGCTCGTGACGCTGATCTCGGGGCCGAACCAGGGCACCCGCTCCTTGCCCTCGAGGCCGCCGAAGGTGAGCAGCAGGTCAGCGCGCGCCGACCGGAACCAGGCACCGAGGTCGCTCGCGTTCATGCTGCGGTACGTCGCGGCGACGACGTCCGGG
>DATILB010000022.1:0-41692 GCA_035477015.1 Nocardioidaceae bacterium
AGGCACCTTCCTCGGCGACTACGAAGATGTCGGGGTCCATGTCGAAGTCGAAGCCGACCACGCGAGCCTGGCTGCAGCAGCCGTCTGGGAGTGGCTGACGTGCTCGGTCGCGGTAACGCTGTTGCACGACTTCACGGTCGTTCTCGACCCATGCCTGGGTGCCGCCGAAGACCGGCGGTGATGTCGCATCGAGGGTTACGAGCGCGATACGGGCGGGTCCGACCCGATGGATTGCGCCTTCTCGGGCGGAGTACACCAACACCGCTCGCGAGCCCAACCCAACGTGGGCAACCTCCCACTCCAGATCGAACGACCGGTCACCCAGAACCACTGAACTCCCAGCCACCACGTACGCCAGACGAGGCGGGGAACCAGCAGGCAGGTCTGAAAGTGCGTGAGGCACGCCCGCGACCGTCGTTTCCGTCGGAGTAGATGGCTCTGTCGTACCGGAAGGGGCGGTTGACCTCACGGATCGGTCGCTCGATTGATCTTCCGATGTGCCCTCGCACCCGGCGAGCAGGAGCACGCTCGCCACCAGTGCAACAGACGCATTCCTAGGCCTCGAGTACGCGGCGTCGGTGTTGGCGGCCGGGAACTGGCTCATCTCATCACCCCTGTTCAACCATGTTGACGCACTAGGGTGCATCTTGGTTGCCGGACCGAGCCCTAGCGGGTGGGATCCAGTCAGGTGGTGCCTGAAAGTCACCCGACAGACCTAGCCGCTCTCACGCAAATGCGAAAGTGAGCCATGCCGAAGTACGTGCACACACCCGAGTTCCGTGGTGGCTCTGGCGATCCGATGGTTCTGCTCAATGGCGGAATCAACACCTGGACTTCCTGGGAGCCGCAGCTGCCATTTCTCACTAAGCGGTTCGACGTACTCGCGCCGACACACATCGGCAATGCAGGGACACCGTCGCTGCCACCCGACGCGATGACCGTCGACACCTTCGTCGACGCCGTCGAAGCGGCGATGGACAGGGCGGGCTTCGCCAAGGCACACGTGGCCGGATACTCACTCGGCGGCTGGGTGGCCATGGAGCTGGCTCGCCGCGGCCGCGCTCTCAGCGTGTATGCATTCGCGCCTGCAGGTGGCTGGGAGAGCGAAGCAAGCCTGCAGCGAATCCGAAGGTTCTTTGCCAGGGTCAGCCTCAGCTCACGCTACGGGAAGTACGGGGTGGCTCTTGTGGCTTGGATTCCCGCCGCTCGCCACGTTCTCCTGCACGACACCAACGCGCACGGCGAACGGATGGCGCCCGATGCCTTGATACGTCTGATCCATGAAGTTGCGGAGTCGGAGGTGCCCCGAGCCGTGGCGAAGCTCGCCTTCCAGCCGTTGGAGCCGTACGCCCACTCGGGAGTGCCCGTCACGATCGCTTGGCCCGAACACGACCGGCTGCTGCCTTATGAGTACTACGGCAAAGCCTGGCGCGAGGCGGCACCGTTCGCCCAGTGGAAGACCGTTCCAGGAGTAGGTCACGTGCCGACCTACGACGAGCCCGAGTTGATCGCGCAGCAGATCATCGCTGCCGCAACTGGCTAAACGAGGCACCAAGCGCACGCCATGTCGCCCGCTAGCGTCCTCGCGGCCCCTGCCCGGGCGGCCCAGACTCGAGCCACGAGAGGAACCCCGTCAGGGCGTCCTGCGACATCGCCACCTCGATGAGCCCCATCGGGGTGCGGCACTGGATGATGACGTGACCGGCGTACAGCGAGTAGGTCTCGGGCCCCTCGGGCTCACGGCGACCTTCGTAGCTGACCTCGGCGCGATGGAGGATCAGCTTCGGCTTCGGGAGGATCGAGAAGACCCGGAACCACTCGAGCTGGTCCTCCGAGTAACGACCCAAGCCAAGAACCCATCCGCGCCCGGCCCGTTGGGGCCGGACGCGGACTGAGAACTCGAACGTTCCACCGTGGTGGTTGATCCACCGACGGCGGATGACCAGACAGACTCCGTACAGCAGGACGAGCACGAGCACAGCACCGGCCGCATCTGCGACCCACTGCCATGCCGGCATCTATCCGCGTCTCCCGTCCGGGGTGTTGCGGGGTCGGGCGGCCGATCAGGCCGCGCCGCCCTCCTCAGCTTGCTTGCGCTCCTCGAGCTTGCGCTTGGCCTCGTCGATGTTGCTCTCGTGCGACATCTCCACGCGCTCGCAGAGGATGCTCACCCGGTTGTCCGCAACAGAGATGAAGCCGCCGTCGATGGCAGCGACCCAGTGCCCGTCTTCCGCAGTGCGGACGTCGACCTGACCGGCAGCCAGGACCGACATGAGCGGGGTGTGGTCAGCCATGATGCCGATCTCGCCCGCGAGCGTGCGGGTGTTGACCACCGTCGCCTCGCCGGACCAGATCTCACGATCCGCCGCGACGAGGGCAACGTGCATGTTCTTCGCCATCAGAGGCTCTTCTGGATCTCGGCCCACTTGCGGTCAACGTCGTCGAGGCCACCGCACATGAAGAACGCCTGCTCAGCCACGTGGTCGTACTCGCCGTCGCAGATCTTGTTGAACGCCTCGACGGTGTCCTCGATGGAGACCGTGGAGCCCTCGATGCCGGTGAACTGCTTGGCGACGTAGGTGTTCTGCGACAGGAACCGCTGGATGCGGCGCGCCCGGAACACGATGATCTTGTCCTCTTCGGAGAGCTCGTCGACACCGAGGATCGCGATGATGTCCTGCAGCTCCTTGTTGCGCTGGAGGATCTGCTTCACGCGAGTCGCACAGTCGTAGTGAGCCTGACCGATGTACTGCGGGTCGAGGATCCGCGAGGTCGAGGTCAGCGGGTCAACGGCCGGGTAGATGCCGAGCGACGCGATCTCACGCGAGAGCTCGGTCGTGGCGTCGAGGTGAGCGAACGTCGCAGCCGGAGCCGGGTCGGTGTAGTCGTCAGCCGGCACGTAGATCGCCTGCATCGAGGTGATCGAGTGACCACGCGTCGAGGTGATCCGCTCCTGGAGCGTGCCCATCTCGTCGGCGAGGGTGGGCTGGTAGCCCACCGCGGACGGCATGCGGCCGAGCAGCGTGGAGACCTCGGAGCCGGCCTGCGTGAAGCGGAAGATGTTGTCGATGAAGAGCAGCACGTCCTGCTTCTGCACGTCCCGGAAGTACTCCGCCATCGTCAGGGCCGAGAGCGCGACACGAAGACGCGTGCCCGGCGGCTCGTCCATCTGACCGAAGACGAGGGCGGTCTGGCCGATAACGCCGGCCTCCTCCATCTCCTGGATGAGGTCGTTGCCCTCACGGGTGCGCTCGCCGACACCGGCGAACACCGACACACCACCGTGGTCCTTGGCGACTCGCGCGATCATCTCCTGGATGAGCACGGTCTTGCCGACACCGGCACCACCGAACAGGCCGATCTTGCCGCCGACGACGTACGGCGCCAGCAGGTCGATGACCTTGATGCCCGTCTGGAACATCTCGGTCTTGGACTCGAGCTGGTCGAAGGCGGGCGCCTTGCGGTGGATGCCCCAACGCTCGTTGACCTCGTAGGTCTCGCCCTCCTTGAGGTTGAGGACGTCACCGGTCGCGTTGTAGACGTGGCCCTTGGTGATGTCACCGACCGGCACGCTGATCGACTCGCCGGTGTCGGTGACCTTCGCACCACGCACCAGACCGTCGGTCGGCTTCATCGAGATGGCACGAACCATGCCGTCACCGATGTGCTGCGCCACCTCGAGGGTGATCGTCACCGTCTCGCCCTGAAGGGTCAGGTCGACGTGCAACGCGTTGTAGATCTCCGGCATGGAGTCCGACGAGAACTCGATGTCGACGACCGGGCCGATGACCCGGGCGATGCGGCCGACCGATCCGCCGGCCGCCTTGGTCTCTTCAGAAACAGTGGCAGTCATTTTCTCTCACTCACTCCCCGCGCTGGCGTCGGCGAGGGCATTGACGCCACCGACGATCTCGCTGATTTCCTGGGTAATGCCGGCCTGACGGGCCTGGTTGGCGATTCGGGTGTACTTCTTGATCAGCTCTTCGGCGTTGTCCGTCGCCGACTTCATGGCCCGCTGCCGGGCCGCCAGCTCGGAGGCTGCGGCCTGGAGCAGGGCGTAGTAGATACGGCTCTGGACGTACTTCGGGAGCAGTGCGTCGAGCACCTGGGCGGCACTCGGCTCGAACTCGTACAGCGGAAGGACTTCGTTCTCCGCCGGGGCCTCTTCGCTCTCCACGACCTCGAGGGGAAGGAGCCGGATGTCGATCGGCTCCTGCACCAGCATGGACTTGAAGCGCGTGTAGACCACGTGCACCTCGTCGACGCCGGTGTTCTCCTCCACGAAGCGCTCGATCAGCTTCTCGCCGATCTCGCGGGCCACGTCGTACGTCGGCTGGTCTGAGTGACCGGTCCACGACTGAGCAACCGAGCGGCGGCGGAAGTTGTAGTACACGACGCCCTTGCGGCCCGAGATGTAGACCTCCACGTCCTTGCCCTCGGCCCGGAGCTTCTCGGTGAGGCGCTCGGCCTGCTTGATGACGCTCGAGGAGTAGGCACCGGCCAGCCCGCGGTCGCTGGTGATGATCAGGATCGCGGCCCGGTTGGAGTCGGTGGTCTCGGTCGTCAGCGGGTGTTTCTCGTTGGAGTACGTCGCCACCGCAGACACGGCACGGGTGAGCTCGCGGGCGTACGGCGCAGCCGCCTGAGCCCGCTGCTGCGCCTTGATGATGCGCGACGCAGCGATGAGCTCCATGGCCCGGGTGATCTTCTTGGTCGACTCGACCGTCTTGATCCGGGCGCGATACTCACGCAGCGATAGGGCCACCGTCAGCCCCGCTTCTGCTTGACGATCTGCTCCTGCTCGACGTCCTCGTCAGCCAGCGCCTCGTGCGTCTCCTTGCCGGCCTGGATCGAGCCGCCTGCGGAAGTCTCGAACTGCTTGGCGAACTCGGTGAAGGCGCCCTCGACCGCTGCCGCGGTGTCGTCGGTGAAGTCCAGCGACTCGCGGATCGTCTGGAGGACACCGGCGTGCGACGTCTTCAGGTAGTCGAGGAACTCCCGCTCGAAGCGGAGGACGTCCTCGGTCGGGACGTTGTCGAGCTTGCCCGACGTGCCCGCCCACAGCGAGATGGTCATCTCGTCGATCGGGTACGGCGAGTAGGCCGGCTGCTTGAGCAGAGCCATCAGGCGCGAGCCGCGGTCCAGCTGCTGACGCGAGGCGGCGTCGAGGTCGGAGGCGAACATCGCGAACGCCTCCATCGCGCGGAACTGCGCGAGGTCGACCTTGAGCGAGCCGGTGACCTTCTTCATGGCCTTGGTCATCGCCGAACCACCCACGCGCGACACCGAGATGCCGACGTCGATGGCGGGGCGCTGGTTGGCGTTGAACAGGTCCGACTGGAGGAAGATCTGACCGTCGGTGATCGAGATGACGTTGGTCGGGATGTAGGCCGAGACGTCGTTGGCCTTGGTCTCGATGATCGGGAGGCCGGTCATCGAGCCCTTGCCCATGTCGTCGGAGAGCTTCGCGCAGCGCTCGAGGAGACGGCTGTGGAGGTAGAAGACGTCACCGGGGTATGCCTCACGGCCCGGCGGGCGACGGAGCAGCAGCGACACCGAGCGGTAAGCCTCGGCCTGCTTGGTCAGGTCATCGAAGATGATCAAGACGTGCTTGCCGGCGTACATCCAGTGCTGGCCGATAGCGGAGCCGGTGTAGGGGGCGAGGTACTTGAAGCCCGCCGCGTCCGACGCCGGGGAAGCCACGATGGTGGTGTACTCCAGGGCGCCCGCCTCCTCCAGTGCACCGCGAACTGCGGCGATGGTGGAGCCCTTCTGACCGATGGCGACGTAGATGCAACGGACCTGCTTGTCCGGGTCGCCCGAGGCCCAGTTGGCCTTCTGGTTGATGATCGTGTCGATCGCGACCGTCGTCTTGCCGGTCTGGCGGTCACCGATGATCAGCTGGCGCTGACCGCGACCGACCGGGGTCAGGGCGTCAATGGCCTTGATGCCAGTGGCGAGCGGCTCGTGGACCGACTTGCGGACCATGACGCCGGGGGCCTGCAGCTCGAGAGAACGGCGGCCGTCGAGCGGCGCGATCTCGCCGAGGCCGTCGATCGGGGTGCCGAGCGGGTCGACCACTCTGCCGAGGTAGCCGTCACCGACCTCGACCGACAGGATCTCACCGGTGCGGCGGACCGTCTGGCCCTCCTCGATCCCGGCGAAGTCACCCAGGACGACGACACCGATCTCACGGGTGTCGAGGTTCAGCGCGATGCCGAGGGTGCCGTCCTCGAACTTCAGCAGCTCGTTGGCCATCACCGACGGCAGGCCCGAGACCCGAGCGATACCGTCGCCGGCCTCGGCAACGGTGCCGACCTCTTCGGTGCTGGCTGCGTCCGGCTTGTAGTCGGCCACGAAGCGCTGCAGCGCGTCCCGGATCTCGTCCGGACGGATCGAAAGCTCCGTCATTTCTTTCCCTGCTCTCTTCGGTTCAGAACTGTCTGGGGGTCAGCCCGCGAGACGCCGGCCGGCGTCCTCGAGGCGGCTTGCGATGGTGCCGTCGATGACGTCGTCACCGATCTCGACCTTGATTCCCCCGAGCAGTTCGGGGTCGATCACGACATTGGTGTGGACCGGCTTGCCGTACTTGGCCGTCAGGGCCGATTCCAACCGAGCCTTGTCCGCGTCGGAGAGCGGCCGGGCCACTCGGACCGTTGCGGCAGCCTTGTTGCGGTTTGCGGCCGTGAGCTTCGTGTAGTGCTCGATCGCCGCGACGACGGTGCGATGCGCGCTGGAGAGCGCCTGCTCCACCAGAGCGAGCGCCGCCGGGGTCACCTTGCCGTCGAGAAGGCCCTTGAGGAGGGCCCGCTTGTCGGTCGCCGACCGCGCCGGGTCGGAGAGGGCGTCACGCAGCGCCGGGTTGGTGGAGACCAGCCGGCTGATGCCGAACAGGTCGTCCTGCAGGGCGTCGCCCTGACCAGCCTTGTCGGCGCCCTTGACCACAGCCACCACAGCGAGCTGCTCGAGTGCCTTGCCGAGATCGCCGGTGGAGGCCCATCGCAGGGCAGCACCCTGCGAGAGCACCTCGAGGGCGCCGTCGCCGACCTTCCCGCTGAAGACCTGGCTCACCAGACCCGACCGTGCCTTCGCGTCGACCGACGCGTCGGTCACCACCCGGCGGAGGCCAGGCTCCTGCGAGAGCAGGGTCGCCATGCCGAAAAGGTCACTGGCCAGCTGCTCGCCGGACTCACCCTTGTCGACCGCTGCGCCCAGCACCTCGGTCAGAGACGCCAACGAAGCGGCAGAAGCCCCTCGCATCGCACTCACTACTGCGCCGATCCGTTCGTCGAGGCGTCGAGCTCGGTCAGGAACCGGTCAACGACTCGGCTCTGGCGAGCGTCGTCGTCCAGCGACTCACCGACGATGCGACCAGCGAGCGACGTGGCCAGCGAGCCCACCTCGGAGCGGAGCGAGGCCTGGGCCTGCTGACGCTCTGCGGCGATCTGCGCGTGGGCGTGCTCGACGATCCGCGCCGACTCGGTCTGAGCCTGCGTTCGCATATCGGCGATGATCGCTGCGCCCTGCTCGCGGGCATCCTCACGGATCTTCGCAGCCTCGTGACGCGCGTCAGCGAGCTGCTTCTTGTACTCCTCCTCGGTCGACTTGGCGTCGGCCTTGGCGGCGTCGAGCTCGGCGAACTGCGCACGGATCGCCTCTTGGCGAGCCGTCATGGCCTTGTTGATCGGCGGGATGACGTACTTGCCGAGCACGAAGACCAGGATCGCGAAGGCGAAGAGCTCGGCGAAGAACGTGGCGTTGGGTACGAGGAAGTTGCTCTCGAGCGGGATACGGCCCGCGACGCTGCTCATCAATCCGGTTCCTGTCTGTGGGGTCTAGCGCTCGGTCAGTTGCTGCTGAGCACGAAGACGAACAGCGCCATGAACGCGAGGTTGATGAAGAACATCGCCTCCACCAGACCAACGGTCAGGAAGAAGATGGTCTGCAGACGACCCTGCGCCTCGGGCTGACGGGCAACGCCCTGGATGTACGACGAGCCGGCGAGACCGTCACCAATGCCGGCGCCGATAGCACCGCCACCGAGGGCGAGTCCGCCGCCGATGAAGGCGCCAGCGAGCTGCATTGCCTGCTCGGGAGTGTTAGCCATGATTCTCCTTGTGTTCCACGCCGACTGGCCGGCGCTTGGTTTCTTATGGGATTGGTGCTCGTGACCTGGCCTGAGCTGATTCTTGGGCTCAGTGCGCCGGTGCAAGTTCCTTGTCGTTCTTGTCGCTCTTGTCGTGCTCTTCGTGCTCTGCGTGGTCATCGTGGTCGTGCCCGGCGCCGGCCATGGCGAAGTAGAGCACCGTAAGCAGCGCGAAGATGAAGGCCTGGATGCCGCCGATGAACATGTCGAAGACCTTCCACAGAAGATTCGGGGCCCACAGCGCGTAGATCGGGATCAACGTGATGAGGGACAGCATGATGCCGCCGGCGAAGATGTTGCCGAAGAGTCGCAGAGCCAGCGTGATCGGCTTTGTCAGCTCCTCGAGGATGTTGAGCGGCAGCAGGATCGGGAACGGCTCGAGGAAGTGCTTGAGGTAGCCCTTGAGGCCCTTCTGCTGGATGCCGAAGCCCCAGACACCGACCATCACCATGATCGCCATTGCGTAGGTGAGGTTGGTGTCGGCCGTCGGGGCGGGCGTCAGGTGGAGGTGCTCGTTGATCTTCGTGGGAAGCAGCTCGAGCCAGTTGGCGAAGAGGATGAAGAAGAAGAGGGAGACAGCCAGGGGGACCACGAGCGGGTGGACCCGGCCGAGGTTGTCCTCGACCTGCTTGTTGACCTCACCGACGATGGCTTCCCAGAGGATCTGGATCTTGGTCGGCACGTGGTCCGCGGTGTCCTTGGTGAGCTGACGCCGGGCGACGAAGCCGAGAATCAGGACGAGCCCGCCCGCGATCAGGGTTGTCCAGATCGTGTCGAGGTTCCAGGTCATGCCCAGAAAGTGCCGCTCGACGTGGTGACCGATCTGGATCTTCTCTTCTTCCTCGGCGACTTCCTCAGCCAGGCGGACCAAGGCGGAGATCATGCGTTCTTCAGCTCCTTAAGCAGCGGGAGACCGGTCATCACCAGGGCGATGAGCCGGAAGATGGCGAGTCCGAAGATCAGGGCGATGCCCGGCGGACCGACGACGAACGCGACCCCGAGCGCGACAGCGGACAGGATCCCGAGACGGAACATGGTCGAGCGCGTGAGCATGGAGCGCGTCGGCTCACCGCCCCCGCTGATCACGTTGCCGAGCCAAAGCTCCGTGTAGAGGTGGTTGAGCAGACCCAGGAGCACGCCACCGGCGGCGCACGAGGCGGTCACCCAGGAGGCGAGCGGGCCGATCACCCAGAAGGAGGCCACGATCATCGCCAGGGCGACCAAGATGACCTTGCGCTGCGCGCGCAGCAACAAGGCGATGGTCGGCCGCGGGATCGGCGGCACCTCCACGGAGCTCATCGGAGACCTCCGTGCGCACGGTCACCCGCGAAGGGCGCTCCGGACACGCAGCCAGAAGCCGACGCCGGCGAGCACGATGCCGAGGGTGATGCCGATGAGCTCGAAGACCGGTGCGGCATCGAGCCAGTTGTCGAGGAGGACGCCCACGACGAGGCCACCGACGACGCCACCGACGAGAAGCCCGCCGAGGCCGAGGAGGTCACGACCGCGCAAGGATGCGTCAGTGTCGTCATCGACCATCACCTTGTCTGCTTCCGTAAACGCGTGAGTCAAAGGCGCCTCGTCGGTCGCACCGGACGAGCGCCTGCGGGGCCCCTGAGCCCGTGACGCTACCACAGCCTGTGACGCTCACCACGGCCGCGCCAAGAGCGCGGGAACGGGAGCTGTTCATGGGCCGGCGGTCCTTCTGGGTCGGGGCCCTGAAGGCCCTGGCTCGAGGTTGCTTGTGAAAACTAGCACGAAGTGTCAGGGCCTAGAAAACTGGCCGCCAGTTAGGAATCCCACACCCCCGACAAGGGTTGGAAGCACCACATTTTCAGGTCTGGATGTCGTCGGTCTGATGGCCGAGATGCGGCGGTTGGATCACCGGCAGCACGAAGGTCGCGACCACCGCGCCGACGAATCCCGCCGCCAGCGTCGCCCAGGTCTCCGGCGTCGGGTAGAGGCTGGCCAGCACCCCGCCGAACGCGACCAGAGCGGCCCAGACCCACATGATCAGGACCGCCCGGCGGTGCGAGTGGCCGATCTCGACCAGCCGGTGGTGCAGGTGCTGCTTGTCGGGCGCGAACGGCGACCGCCCGGCACGAGTACGGCGTACGACGGCCAGGGCCAGGTCCGCGAAGGGCACGATCAGGATCGCCAGCGGGAGCACCAGGGGCAGGATCACCACCAGCAGGCTCGAGGTCGAGCCGCCGACGCCGGATGTCAGTGCTTCGGCGGGGAACTGGCCGGTGAGGGTGAGCGCGGAGGCGGCGAGGACCAGCCCGATCAGCATCGAGCCGGAGTCGCCCATGAACATCCGCGCCGGATAGATGTTGTGCGGCAGGAAGCCAGCGCACGCGCCGGCCAGGGCGGCGCACAGCAGCGCCGGCGTCAGCGCGAGCGTCTCGCCGTTGAGGTCCGCGATGTAGTAGGAGAACCCGAAGAAGGCGACGGCCCCGATGCCGATGATCCCGGCGGCCAGACCATCGAGACCGTCGACGAAGTTCACCGCGTTGACGGTGCCGACGACCAGGATCAGCGTGATCAGGACCTGCAGGTCCGGCTGGAGCGAGAACTGCTCGGCTCCCGGGAGCTGAACCAGGTACATCCGGACCCCGAAGGCCACGAGGAAGCCTGCCGCCAGCAGCTGGCCGAGCAGCTTGACCAGTGCATCCATCTCGAACAGGTCGTCCAGCACGCCGAGCAGGCAGATCAGCCCGCCCGCAGCGAGCACGACCTTCCCGTCGTCGAAGACCCGTGCGTCGGCTGCCCCGAGGAACGGAAGGTGCTGGGCTACGAGGAACGCAGCCACCAGACCGCCGTACATCGCGATGCCGCCGAAGTAGGGCACCGGCACCTCGTGCATGTCACGCTGCCGGACCTTGGCCTCCGCGCCAGTGCGGTGGGCGATCTCGCGCGCGACGACACAAAGTAAATAGGTCACGGTGAGCGCGACCAGGAAGATAGTGACGTACTCCCTCATGTCACGGCCCTCTGGCTGAACTCTTCCGCATCTGGCCGAGATCTTGGCTCGCTCGATCCGGCCGGCGACGATGACGTCGTGGTCGCCGTCGCCGCGGTGCGGAGACCCGTGGTCACCCTGGAGGATCCCTTTTTCATGCGTCGTCGCCTGAGACCTCGACCTCGTGCTTCTCTAGCAGGGCGTTGAGCTCCACCACCGACACCGCACCGAGGCGGAGCAGCCGGGGCGCCGTCCCGGTCGCGTCGATGATGGTGCTCGGCACCAGGCCCGGGGCCGTGCCACCGTCGAGGATCACCTCGACCTTGTCGCCGAGCATCTGCTCGGCCTCGTCGGCGTCGTTCGCGGCCGGCATCCCGGTGAGGTTGGCGCTGCTCACCGCGAGCGGCCCTGTGCGGGCCAGCAGCTCGAGGGCGACCTCGTCGTCGGGCATCCGGACCGCGACGGTGCCCCGCGTATCGCCGAGGTCCCACTGCAGCGAGGGCTGCTGCCGACAGACCAGCGTGAGCGGACCCGGCCAGAGCTCGTCGACCAACGTTCTGGCCCAGTCCGGCACGCTGACGGCGAGGGCGTCCAGGGTCGGCTTCGCCGAGATCAGCACGGGCGGCGGCATGTCACGCCCCCGGCCCTTGGCCTCGAGGAGCCTGCGGATCGCCTTGGGGTCGAACGCATCCGCGCCGATGCCGTAGACGGTGTCGGTGGGCAGCACGACCAGCTCCCCGCGTTGCACCGCGAGCGAGGCGGCGGCGATGCCGGCTTCGCGCGAGCTCTCGTCGGAGGTGGAGTACCGCGTGGCCATGGGGGTCATCGTGCCAGCCGAGCCGTCACGAAGCGCGGCCGACCTGCCAGGTCGAGATGGTCGCGCACGTCAGCCCAGCGGCCGGCCCCAGCGAAGACCGCCGGCGCGACCTCGCCCTGGACATCGGCGTGCTCGGCGCCGACCACTCCCCCAGGCCGAAGGAGGCGTGCAGCAGTGGCCTCGACGACCCGCATCGCGTTCAGGCCGTCCTGCCCCGACCACAAGGCGAGCGCCGGGTCGTGGTCGCGCGCTTCGGGAGCAACGGACTCGAACGCCTCGAGCGGGATGTACGGCGGGTTGCTCACCACGACGTCCACCGCACCGTCCAGCTCGCGAAAGGCGTCAGCCATGTCACCGTGTCGCAGCTCTATCCCACTGCCTGCCAGATTGCGTCGTGCCCACTCGACCGCCGGGTCGCCGAGCTCCACGGCGTACACCTTGGCGGTGGGGACCTCGGTAGCGACCGACAGGGCGATAGCGCCTGAGCCGGTGCAGAGGTCGACCACCACAGGCGACTCGCACTCGCGGGCACGGTCGATGGCCCAGCCGGCGAGCACCTCGGTCTCCGGTCGAGGCACGAAGACGCCTGGCCCGACCTGCAGGCTGACGTAGCGGAAGTGAGCCTCGCCCGTCAGGTGCTGGAGCGGCTCCCGCTCGGCTCGGCGCCGGACCAGATCGTCGAACCGGGTCAGCTCCTCCCCTGAAGGCACCGCTAGCCGGGTGCGGCTGGAGCCGGTCACGTGGGCGAGCAGCTCCGCCGCGTCGTACTCGGGGGACGGGACGCCGGCCTCGGCGAGGAGGGCGATCGCCTCCCGGAGCGTCACGACTCGAGTGCTTCCAGACGCGCGGCCAGGTCTGCCTCGACGGCGGACCGCACGACGGGCTCGAGGTCGCCATCGAGCACCTGGTCCAGGTTGTAGGACTTGTAGCCGGTGCGGTGGTCGGAGATCCGGTTCTCCGGATAGTTGTACGTGCGGATCCGTTCGGAGCGGTCGACCGTGCGCACCTGCGACTTGCGTGCGTCCGACGCCTCCGCGTTGGCCGCCTCCTGCGCGGCGGCCAGCATCCGCGCCCGCAGGATCCGCATCGCGGACTCCTTGTTCTGCAGCTGCGACTTCTCGTTCTGGCAGGAGACGACGATGCCGGTCGGCAGGTGCGTGATGCGGACCGCCGAGTCGGTCGTGTTGACCGACTGGCCACCCGGACCGGAGGAACGGAAGACGTCGATGCGCAGGTCGTTCTCGTTGATAGTCACGTCGACCTGCTCGGCCTCGGGCATCACGAGTACGCCGGCGGCGGAGGTGTGGACGCGGCCCTGCGACTCGGTGACAGGGACACGCTGGACGCGGTGCACCCCGCCCTCGAACTTCAGCAGGGCGTACGGCGCCTCGCCCGGCTCCGGCGTGCCCTTCGCCTTGACTGCGACGGTCACCGACTTGTAGCCGCCCAGGTCGGACTCCGTCGCATCGAGCTGCTCTGTCTTCCAGCCACGCCGCTCGGCGTACCGGGTGTACATGCGCAGCAGGTCGCCGGCGAAAAGCGCGGACTCCTCGCCGCCCTCGCCCGACTTGATCTCGAGGAGCGCATCCTTGCTATCGGCCAGGTCACGAGGGACCAGCAGGTGCCGGAGCCGCTCCTCGGCGACCGCGAGCTTCTCGGTGAGCACCTCGGCCTCGTCGGCGAAGGTCGGGTCCTCCGACGCCAGCTCGCGTGCAGCACCGATGTCGTCCCCGAGATGCTGCCACTCGCGGTAGGCGCGGAGGATCGCGCTCAGCTCGGCGTACCGCTGGTTAAGGCGCTTCGCGAGCCCCTGGTCGGCGTGCAGGCCAGGCTCGGCCAGCTGCTGCTCGAGCTCGGCGTGCTCGGCAACGAGGCCTTCGACGGCTTCGAACATGAACGCTCCCTGCAGGTGGTGAATGGGTCTCGACACGCTTGCTCGCTGCGCTCGCGACGCGGCTCGACCAACGCAGAACGCCGGCCACCGTCAAAGGGGACGGGACCGGCGTTCAGGGAAGCTACTTCTTGGCTTCGTCCTTCTTGGCGTAGCGAGCCTCGAAGCGGGCGACGCGGCCGCCGGTGTCGAGGATCTTCTGCTTGCCCGTGTAGAACGGGTGGCAGGCTGCGCAAACGTCTGAGTGGAGCTTGCCGCTCGTGGCCGTGCTCCGGGTGTTGAACGTGTTACCGCAGGTGCAGGTCACCTCGGTCACGACGTACTCGGGGTGGATGTCCTTCTTCATGGTTTCCTCTCATCGCGGCCGCCGGGTCGCCACCTCGGACGAGGGACGTGAACCGGAGCCAAGGATCTAGTCTGTCAAACAACCGGTGGCTGACGCGAATTCCCTCAATCGTTCCCTCAGTCGTCGCCGTTGGAGCCAGGCGTCGTCTTCTGGACCTGCATGAGGAACTCGATGTTGCTCGACGACTTCTTCAGGCGCTCAAGCAGCAGCTCGAGAGCCTGCTGGTTGTCGAGCCCGGAGAGCACCCGGCGGAGCTTCCAGACGATCGCCAGCTCCTCCTTGCTCATCAGGAGCTCTTCGCGGCGAGTGCCGGACTGGACCGCGTCGATGGCGGGGAAGATGCGCTTGTCCGCGAACTCGCGGCGCAGGCGCAGCTCCATGTTTCCGGTGCCCTTGAACTCCTCGAAGATGACCTCGTCCATCTTGGAGCCGGTCTCGATGAGCGCCGTCGCGAGGATCGTCAGCGAGCCGCCGTCCTCGATGTTGCGGGCGGCGCCGAAGAACTTCTTCGGCGGGTAGAGCGCGGACGAGTCCACGCCACCGGACAGGATCCGGCCGCTGGCGGGGGCCGCGAGGTTGTACGCACGGCCGAGGCGCGTGATTCCGTCGAGCAGCACGACCACGTCGTGACCGAGCTCGACGAGCCGCTTGGCGCGCTCGATGGCGAGCTCGGCAACCATCGTGTGGTCGCTGGCCGGCCGGTCGAAGGTCGACGCGATGACCTCGCCCTTCACGGTGCGCTGGAAGTCGGTGACCTCCTCCGGACGCTCGTCGACCAAGACGATCATCAGGTGGCACTCGGGGTTGTTGGTCGTGATGGAGTTCGCGATCGACTGCATGATCATCGTCTTGCCGGCCTTCGGCGGCGAGACGATCAGGCCGCGCTGGCCCTTGCCGATCGGGGACGCGATGTCGATCACGCGCCCGATCATGTTGCCGGCCTCTGTCTCGAGGCGCAGTCGCTCGGACGGGTAGAGCGGGGTGAGCTTGTTGAAGTCGACCCGGTCCCTGGCGGCCTCGATGTCGCCACCGTTGACGGTGTCGAGCCGGACCAGCGGGTTGAACTTCTCCTTGCGCTCCCCCTCGCGTGCCTGCTTCACGGCACCGGTGACGGCGTCGCCCTTGCGAAGGCCGTACTTGCGGACCATGGAGAGCGAGACGTAGACATCGTTCGAGCCAGGCAGGTAGCCGCTCGTGCGGACGAACGCATAGTTGTCCAGGATGTCGACGATGCCGGCCACGGGCACGAGCACGTCGTCCTCGGTGATGACCGGCTCGAGGTCCTGCGGGCGCGGGCGCTCGCGGTCGCGGTCGCGTCCGCCGCCCCCTCCACCGCTGGTCGGCGTACCGAAGTCGGGACGGTCGCGGTCGCGGCCACGGCGACGTCGGCTCCTACGGTTGCCGCCGTCGGGGTCCTGGTTGTTGCCGCCTTGGCCCTGGTTCTGGCCCTGGCTCGGGCTCTGGTTTGGGCGGTTGCCCGGCGCCTGGCCCTGGTTCTGGTTGCGGTTCTGGCCCTGGTTGCGGCCACCGCCCTGGTTCTGGTTGCGACCGCCGCCCTGGGCGTCCTTGGCCGCACGGGGCTCGCCGCCGTCGGTGCTGGGGGCGTCGTCCTGCTTGGACTCCTTGCGGGGCGAGTCCTGGTTGGTGTCCTTCGGGGTGTCCTGCTTCTCGGCCACCGGGGCCGGAGCGGACTCGCTGTTGCGAGGGGCTCGCGCCTTGGGCGCGTCACCCGTCTGGCCGCCACCTGACTGGGCGGTCCTGATGGCGTCGACCAGCTGAGCCTTCTTCATGCTCCCGGCGCCCTTGATACCCATACCACCCGCGATCTCCTTGAGCTCGGGCAGCAGCTTGCTGCTCAGCCCACCGGTCTTCTTGACCGGGGCAGCGGGGGTTTCGGTTGTTTCCGACACGTGAGGTCCTTCCCACGTTCCAGGCCGATACGGAGATCCGGCGGCCTTATCTCAAGTGGTCTCGATCCCCACAGGCCCTCAGCGTGTACAGCGAGGAGTCTGGAACGGGGAATTCGAGGAAGAAGCGCCGTCTGGGGCCGATGGGCCACTGGCGCACTTGCACCATAGCACCTGCTAACTGAGCCGCACGCCGTCCCGGTCGATTCGAGGTCTCAGCGCCTGCCACCCGATCGGCGCCTGTTCTGCGATGCCGTCGGCCGTCGACGCATCGCAGAACGCGAGCACCGTCGGTCCCGCTCCGCTCACGATGGCTGCATAGCCCTTGTCCCGCAGAGCCCGCACGAGCGCCAAAGTCTCGGGCATGGCCGGCTCCCGATAGTCCTGGTGCAGCCAGTCGCGGGTCGCGTCGTACAGCAGCTCGGGTCTGGCGGTGAGCGCGGCGACCAGGAGGGCGGCACGGCCCGCGTTGGCCGCCGCGTCCGCGTGGCTGACGGTCGCCGGAAGCAACCCGCGGGCGACCTTGGTCTCGACCGGGGTCGAGGGCACCAGCACGACCACCTCCACGCGAGGGTCGACCGCGAGGGAGGTCGCCCGGAAGCGGCCGCCCTCGGCGTACGCGATGGTGAAGCCGCCGTAGACCGCCGGCGCCACGTTGTCGGGGTGCCCCTCGATGTCGGCGGCGAGCGAGAACAGAGCGTTGTCATCCATCAGCAGGTCGCCGCCAGCAACGAGGGCGCGCGCGGAGGCGACCCCGGCGACGATCGCGGCCGACGAGGAGCCGAGCCCACGTCCGTGGGGGATGCGATTCGCGCAGTGCAGGAGAACGCCGGGCGCCTCGACGCCGAGCGCTTCGAAGGCGCGCACCATGGACCGGTAGACGAGGTGCGTCTCGTCCAGGGGTACGGCGTCAGCACCCTCGACCCTGATGCTCAGGGAGTCGGCAACCGAGGCCGTCACGACGTCACGCAGGTCGAGGGCCAGCCCGAGGGCGTCGAAGCCCGGCCCCAGGTTCGCGCTGGTCGCGGGTACGGAGACCCGCACCTCACCAGGGTGGAACATCAGCGCAGCCCGGCTGCCTCGGCAGCCGCGTCGACATCGGCCTCGACGACCGTGTCGACCAGGTCGCTGAAGGTGGACAGCGCAGTGTCGATGTCCTTGAGGCCGTGCCCGGTCACTGTGACCACGACGGTCTTGCCGGCGAACGAGACCCCCGCAGCGACGTCCTTGAGCAAGCCGGCCACGCCGGTGGCGCTGGCCGGCTCGACGAAGACCCCGTCGCTGGACGCCAGCAGTCGCTGCGCAGCGAGGATCTCTTCATCGCTGGCGGCCTGGAACCCGCCGCCGGACTCGTCCGCAGCCGCGACCGCGAGGTGCCAGGACGCAGGGTTGCCGATGCGGATCGCCGAGGCGACCGTTTCCGGGTTCGGGACGGGAGCCCCGTTGACCAGCGGCGCCGCACCCGCCGCTTGCCAGCCGAGCATCTGCGGGGTGCGGGTCGAGACGCCGGCCTTGGCGTACTCGACGTACCCCTTCCAGTAAGCAGAGATGTTGCCGGCGTTGCCGACGGGCAGGATGTGTACGTCGGGAGCGTCGCCGAGCATGTCGACGATCTCGAACGACGCGGTCTTCTGGCCCTCGAGCCGCATCGGGTTGACCGAGTTGACCAGCGCGACCGGGTAGCTGTCGGCGAGGCCGCGCGAGATCCGCAGACAGTCGTCGAAGTTGCCGCGGACCATGATGACCTGGGCGCCGTGGACGATCGCCTGCGCGAGCTTGCCGGCCGCGATCTTCCCCTGCGGCACCAGCACCAGCGGCTTGACCCGAGCCTTCGCGGCGTACGCGGCCATGGACGCCGACGTGTTGCCGGTGCTCGCACAGACCACCGCCTCTGCGCCCTGGCCGACGGCGACGGACAACGCGACGGTCATGCCGCGGTCCTTGAACGACCCGGTGGGGTTGTCCCCCTCGACCTTGAGCCACACCTGTCCCCCGGTCAGCTCGGAGAGCCACAGGCTCTCGACGAGCGGGGTGCCACCCTCGCGCAGGGTGAAGGTCGGGGTGCCCTCAGGAAGGGCGAGCCAGTCTCGGTACTCCTCTATTACTCCACGCCACTGGTGGCTCATTCCGCTTCACCCTCGACGCGCATCACCGACGAAACGTCGCGGACCTCGTCCATCCGGCGCAGGGCGTCGACCGTCGCCGCGAGTGCCTCGTCCTTGGCGGTGTGAGACACCACGACCAGCTGGGCGTCGTCGCCGCGGCCCTCCTGACGCACGGTCTGGATGGACACGTCGTGCTTGGCGAACTCCAGGGCGACCGCGGCAAGCACACCGGCGCGGTCGTCGACGTCGATCGCGACGTGGTACCTGGTCAGGGTCTCGCCCATCGGCAGGATCTCGGCCTGCGCGTAGGTCGACTCCCCCGCGCCGCGCACGTCGTTGAGCCGGTTGCGCGCGACGGTGACCAGGTCGCCCAGCACGGCGCTCGCGGTGGGCGACCCGCCGGCGCCAGGACCGTAGAACATCAGCTGCCCGGCGGCCTCGCTCTCCACGAAGACCGCGTTGTAGGCCTCGCGGACACTGGCCAGCGGGTGCGACCGCGGGATCATCGCCGGGTGCACGCGTGCACTGACCGCGGGCCCGTTCTCACCGTCGGTCAGCTCGCAGATCGCGAGGAGCTTGACGACGCAACCCATCTCGCGGGCGCTCGCGACGTCGGCCGCGGAGACGTCCGAGATTCCTTCGCGATAGACATCGCTCGCGGTGACTCGGGTATGGAAGGCAAGGCTCGCAAGGATCGCCGCCTTCGCCGCCGCATCGAATCCTTCGACATCCGCAGTCGGGTCGGCCTCGGCGTACCCGAGCGCCTGGGCCTCCTCGAGCGCATCCGCGAAGCCCGCGCCGGAGGTGTCCATCTTGTCGAGGATGAAGTTGGTGGTGCCGTTCACGATCCCGAGCACCCGGCGGACCCGGTCGCCGGCAAGGGACTCACGAAGCGGACGCAGGATCGGGATCGCACCGGCGACCGATGCCTCGAAGTAGAGGTCGCGCGAGGCCTTCTCTGCCGCGGCGAAGAGGGTCGAGCCGTCCTCGGCGAGGAGCGCCTTGTTCGCAGTGACCACGCTGGCGCCGTGCTCGAGTGCGGACAGGATCAGCGATCGGGCCGGCTCGATGCCCCCGATCACCTCGATGACCACGTCGGCACCGCTCGCGACCAGCGCTGCGGCATCGGTCGTCAGCAGCTCGGGGGGCACGTCGACATCGCGCTTCGCCTCAGGCCGCCGGACGGCGACGCCGACAAGCTCCAGCCGAGCCCCGACCCGGGCCTCGAGGTCGTCAGCCTGCTCGTGCAGCAACCGCACGACCTGGCTGCCCACCGAGCCGCAGCCCAGCAGCGCCACCTTCAAGGTCTTGGTCATGCGTCCATCCTGACATCGGTCGCGAGGAGATCCTCCTCGGTCTCACGGCGTACGACGACCGTGGCGACCCCGTCCTTCACCGCCACCACCGGCGGGCGAAGCGCGTGGTTGTAGTTGCTCGCCATCGCTCGGCAGTACGCCCCGGTGCCGGGGACCGCGACCAGGTCGCCAGGGGCAACGTCGCTGGGCAGGAACTCGTCCTTGACCACGATGTCGCCCGACTCACAGTGCTTCCCCACGATCCGCGCGAGCGTCGGAGCGGCCTCGGACCGACGTGACGCCACCGTCGCGGAGTAGTCGGCGTCGTACAGCGCAGTCCTGATGTTGTCGCTCATGCCCCCGTCGACCGAGACGTACGTGCGGCGGGCGCCCGCGTCGAGCGATACCTCTTTCACCGTCCCGACCTCGTAGAGCGTCGCGACGGCCGGGCCGATGATGGCACGGCCGGGCTCGATGGAGAGATGAGGAGCGTCGACCGACAGGGCACGGCACTCGTGCTCCACGATCTTGGTCAGCTCGGTGGCGAGCTGTGCAGGGTCCGAGGGGTCGTCCTGGGTGGTGTACGCGATGCCGAACCCGCCGCCGAGATCGAGCTCCGGCATGACGACGCTCAGCTCATCCGACACCCGGGCATGCAGCGCCAGCACCCGCTTGGCAGCGACCTCGAAGCCCGAGGTGTCGAAGATCTGAGAGCCGATGTGGCTGTGTAGCCCGAGCAGCCGGAGACCCGGCGCATCGGCGACCCGCTTGACCGCCTCGAACGCATCGCCGGCCGTGATGGAGAACCCGAACTTCTGGTCCTCGTGCGCCGTCGCGATGTACTCGTGGGTGTGCGCCTCGACACCGGCCGTCACGCGCACCATCACGTTGGCGGTGCGGCCGAGCTCGCGGGTCAGGTCGGTGAGCCGCTCGATCTCGTGGAACGAGTCGACGATGATCCGGCCGACGCCCAGCTCGACGGCGCGCGCGAGCTCACCCATCGACTTGTTGTTGCCATGGAAGCCGATCCGCGCAGGGTCCAACCCGGCTCTCTCGGCCACCAGGAGCTCGCCTCCCGAGCAGACGTCCAGGCAGAGGCCCTCCTCGGCGATGACCTTGGCGACGTACGTGCAGAGAAAGGCCTTGCCCGCGTAGTACACGTCGAAGTCGGCGAAAGCTTCCTTGAACGCCCGAGCCCTGGAGCGGAAGTCCTCTTCGTCGAGGACGTACGCCGGAGTGCCGTGCTGAGCAGCGAGCTCACGGACGTCGACACCGCCGATGACCAGCACGCCGTCGGCGTCCTTGTGCGCCGTACTCGACCACAACAGAGGGAGGAGCGCGTTGACGTCGGCGGGCTCACGCAGCCACAGGGGACGGCTCATCTACATGCGCTCCGGTGCGGTGACGCCGAGCAGGTCGAGCCCGTTGGCGAACACAGTGCGCGTGGCCTGCACGAGCAAGAGCCTCGCCCGGTGCAGGTCGCCCGGCTCCTCATCGCCTTGGGGCAGCACCCGGCACACGTCGTAGAACTTGTGGAACGTCGACGCCGTGTCCTCCAGGTAGCGAGCGACACGATGCGGTTCACGGAGCTGGGCGGCGCCCGCCACGACCCGAGGGAACTCCGCGAGTGCCCGCAACAGATCGCCCTCGCGCTCGTGGCTCAGCAGAGCCGGGTCGAACGACTCGACCGACGGCTCGATCCCGAGGTCCTGCGCGTTGCGCAGGATCGCGCTGAGCCTCGCGTGGGCGTACTGCACGTAGTAGACGGGGTTGTCGCTGCTGGCCTTGGTGATCTGCTCGACGTCGAGTGTGAGCGGCGAGTCAGCCGGGTAGCGAACCAGGGAGTACCGCAGCGCGTCGACGCCGATCATGTCGACGAGCTCGCCGAGGGTGACGATGTTTCCGGCCCGCTTGGAGAGCCGGACCTCCTCGCCACCCTTCATGATCTTGACCAGCTGGCCGATGGGGATCTCGATGTTGCGCTCGGGGTCGTCACCGGCGCAGGCTGCCATCGCCTTCAGGCGGCCGATGTAACCGTGATGGTCGGCCCCGAGCAGGTAGACGCACACGTCGAAGCCGCGCTCGCGCTTGTTCACGTAGTAAGCAGTGTCGGAGGCGAAGTAGGTCAGCTCGCCGTTCGAACGACGCAGCACCCGGTCCTTGTCGTCGCCGAAGTCGGTCGTGCGCAGCCAGAGCGCACCGTCGTCCTCGAAGAGGTGCCCGTTGCTCTGCAGCACGTCGAGCCCGTGCTCCACAGCGCCGCTCTCGTGCAAGGTGCGCTCCGAGAACCACATGTCGAAGTGAGTGTGGAACGTCTCCAGCTGCTCCTGCTGCTCCTTGAGCTGCAGCTCGTAGCCCGCCTCGCGAAAGGCGACCACGCGCTCTTCCGCCGGCAGGTCGACGATGTCGGGTTGCTTGGTGACGATCTGCGACGCCAGGTCGACGATGTAGCCACCTTGGTAGCCGTCCTCCGGGATCGGGTTGCCCAGCGCGGCCGCCTCGATCGAGGCCCCGAAGAGGTTCATCTGGTTGCCGCGGTCGTTGATGTAGAACTCCCGCGCCACTTGGGCACCGGCGGCGGCAAGGACACGGGCGATCGCGTCGCCCACCGCTGCCCACCGGGTGTGCCCGAGGTGGAGCGGACCGGTCGGGTTGGCCGAGATGAACTCCACGTTGAAGTGCGATCCGCTCAGCTGAGCGCCGTGCCCGTAGGTCCGCCCAGCCTGGACGACCTGCGCGGCCACCAGACCCTGTGCCCCGGCCTCGACCGTGATGTTGAGGAATCCTGGACCCGCGATGTCGACCCGCGCGATGCCGTTCGCCGCGCCCAGCTCCTCGGCGAGCAGATTCGCGATGTCACGCGGTGGCAGGCCGGCCTTCTTGGCAAGCTGGAGAGCGACGTTTGTGGCGTAGTCCCCGTGGTCCTTGTTCTTCGGACGCTCCACCACCACTTGCGCCGGAACGCCGTCGGGCAGGGCGACGGCGCCACGGTCCACCAACGCGGTGAGGGCGGCGACGATCGTCGTGGAGAGCTCTTCGGGGGTCACACGCCCAAGGGTATCTAGAGAGATGCCCTTGCCTTACATGGGTTTCGCACCGCGCCCAGGACGCCCCTCGAGGGCGAACCTACGGCAGACCTCCACGAGCTCCGACGGTTCGAACGGCTTCGTGAGGTAGGCCTCGACGCCGGCCTCGTGCCCGCGCTCGATGTCGGCGGGCGACGAGCGGCCGCTCACGATCACGATCGGGATATCTGCTGTCGCAGGGTCCTCCCGGAGGCGGCGTACGGTCGCGATCCCGTCGAGCCTCGGCATCATCACGTCCAGCGTGATTACGTGAGGCACGACCTCACGCACGGCGCGCAAGGCGGCTTCCCCGTCGCTCGCGCACGTCACGAGAAATCCCTCGAGCTCGAGGTTGACCGCGATGAGCTCGCGGATCACCGCCGAGTCGTCCACGACGAGGGCGCGAAGCTGGTCCGTCGGGGCTTCCCCCGGCACCCACGAGCAGTGGTCGAGGCCCTCCGTCGCCATGCCTGCCCCCGTTCGCCCTGCGTCCGATGACGCCCTCACCTCATGTAAGGTTTCCCGCGTCCTCGAGCCCCCGTAGCTCAGGGGATAGAGCACCGCCCTCCGGAGGCGGGAGCGTAGGTTCGAATCCTACCGGGGGCGCAGGTGAGCGGGACGGCGAGCTTGCTCGTCGTCAGCGCGAGCCAAATCGCGACTTCGTGTCGCCGCGTAGTCCGTTCGGGCTATATCCCTAGTTCCGAAATGACTATAAGAAGTTGAACATGCGGCTCTACTCGTAGGAAACGTGCCCTTTGGAGTAGTTCAACCCATCACGTTTTACTTTGAATGGCGTTGACATGTAGACGGAGAAAGCGGGCACTTACCCACTTGAACTCTCTGCTCCGCAGCATTTTCAGCACGACCCCTATCTGAACCCAGGCACCACGAACGGGAGTCATCACATGAAGACCACGTCGCTGTTGGCACGCGCCGCCGCAGCCACGGCCACCCTTGCAGCCGGCATCGCCGGCTCGATGGTGGTCGCGCCTCCGGCGCAGGCTGCCCTGGTCGAGACCGACTACGGCTACTTCACCTTTGCCTTTGGCACCAGCGCCAAGGCCGAGATGCTGGGCCTCAACTCGGGCAAGACCGCATTCTCGATCATTGGCTGCACCCGCCTCGCGGGTGTGAAGAAGACCCGCAACGTCGCAGCGGTCGACGCTCCGGCGAACGTCCCCACGCTGGGGGTCGGCGCCGTCACCAGCACGAGCGAGACGTTCAAGTCGAACGGCAACAACGGCTCCAAGTCGACCAACAAGGTCGCGGGCATCCGCCTCGGTGTGCCGGACGGTCTCAACCTCGAGATCAGGGGCCTGGAGACGACGGCCGCCGCGTGGGCCGACTCGAAGGGCAAGTACCACACGCAGGCGACCTTCAAGCTCGCTGACATCAAGGCCAACACGGGCATCCCCGCAGTCGACGACCTGCTCAACCAGGTCAACGTCGGCATCGGTGACCTGATCAACGTGATCCTCGCCCAGCCGAACGACAACCTGATCATCCCGGGTGTCGGTGCGATCCGCCTGGGCCGCAAGATCTCGCGCATCCGTTCGAACATGGCGATCTCCAACGCGATCGCGCTGCGCGTCGTGCTCTTCGGTGCCAACGCGCTTGAGGGTGGCGGCGACGACATCAAGGTCACCATCGGCCGTTCCCACGCCCGCGTCTACGGCGAGGTCACGTCCAGCATCATGCGAGGCGTCGGCTTCCCGGCCGAGGTCAACGTCATCGACGGCCTTGCGAAGGTCGGTGCCGTCGGGCGCCAGCCTCTCCCGTGCGTCGGCACCTACGGCAAGGTCCTCGAGAACCCGGTCGTCGGCCTGAACCTTGCCAACCTCGGTGTGGTTGACGTCGGTGCTGCGGTCGGCAGGGCCTACGGCATCCAGAACCCGAACGGCTCCGCTGTCGGGTGGACCGAAGGCAGGATCGCGACCGTCGCGCTCGGCCAGGGTGAGACCAGGCTCGTGATCAAGGGCGTGGTGGGTCACGCGGAGATCCGGATGTCACGCACTGGCAGGCTCTTCAAGAGCATCGCGGGCACCAAGTTCGCCTCGATCACGGTCGGCGGCGACGAGCAGGACATCAGCCTCGGCGATGACATCACGATCCCGGGCGTTGCCCAGATCAAGTTCGGCGTGGTCGACCGATCGGGTCGCCAGATCAGGGTGATCGCCGTGCAGATCGTCCTCCTCGAAGGCGTTGCTGAGTCGACTGGCCTGGCCACGGTCAACCTCGGTGTCGCCCGCGTGCGGATGAACCGGCTCTGATCCAGCAGAACAACAAGAGGGTGGTCGGCGAGAGCCGACCACCCTCTCTGCTTTTTGGTCGAGCGCGTCTCCGGTCGAGACGGCGTCCACGCACTCGCAAGCGAGCGAGAGCGCCGCGTGCCTCCCGCCGCGCTGCCGACCTAGCAGTCGCCCTCGAGCTTCGCGTCCCGCCGAGTGGCATCTCCCAGGCGCTGGGCCTGGCCGAAGTCGGGCAGGATGACGCTCGCGCCACCGATGGTGGTGCCAGCACCGTTGAGCACGCAGGACTTGATCTTGCGAGGGTTGATCGTTGTCGCGGCCTGGGCGAGCCGGAACAGCTCGGCCGGCGTCAAGTTCGTCTTCAGCTCCTGGACCACGGCCAGCACGCCCTGCTCGATGAAGCCGGCCTTGTCCTCGTTGGCGTCCACCTTGCGTGCGATCGCCTTGATCAGCTCGCTCTGGTGGGCCGAGCGGTTGAAGTCACCACGTGGCAGGAAGTGCCGCATCCGCCCGAAGTTCACCGCCAACCGACCGTTGACGAAGTTCTTGCCCTCCTTGAACCGGCCCTCGAGGTTGTCGTCGCTGAACGCCATGTCGGAGTTCACCGTCACCCCACCGATGCTTTTGACCATGCGTTCGAAGCCACCGAAGCCCGCGACGAACGCGTAGTCGATGTCGATCCCGAACATGCCACCGACCGTCTCGGCCATCAGCTCGGGGCCACCGAAGTAGAGGGCTGCGTTGACGCGGTTCGACCCGGATCCCGGGATGGACACCCAGGAGTCACGAGGAACTCCGAAGATCACTCCGTCGCCGGTGCGGAGATTCAGTCCGACCAGCTGGATCGCGTCGGCCCGGCTCCGGACGACCGACTCGCCCGGGCGCGCGTCAGACCCCATCGCGAGCACCCAGATCACGTCGGACGGATGGTCGATGCCCTTGCCGGTCTGCACCTTGACGAGGACCGCGGACGGGTTACGAACCCCGGAGTCGGGGACCATGACCACAGTGGCCGCGAGTACGGCGCCGAGGGCCACTGCTCGGCGGAGCCGGGTGAGTCGGGTGCGCATCAGCTCTCTCCTTCTGCAGTGGCCGCGTCGGTCGCGTTGCTGCTCACGTCGTACCCGAAGATCCGCCAGGTGCCCTCATTGGGCGTGAGGACGAGGCGACCACGGACGACGACCGGAACGCCATCGACGTCGAGCGCGAACCGCACCTTGGCGGTGGCGCCAGCGGGACGGCCGTCTGGCGCGAGTACGGCGAGCTCGGCGGTCAAGGTCGTCGCCGTTACCGACTCCGCGTCGGAGAAAGCAGTACCCGTGAGCAGGTCGAGGTCACGCTTTGCCGCCGTCACCGCGCCGCGCGTGAAGCCCCCGAGCGAGAAGTCACTGCGGGGGTAGTCGCCGAGGAGAGCCGAGTCGAGGTATTCCTGGAGCGCGGCGCTCACACCCTCGGTGACTCGGGTCTTGGCCTTCGGCGTCAGATCGCCCCGCACCCTGACCCGCCCCAGCTCGAGGCTTGCCTCGGGCACGGTCGACACGGTGGGCGTCGGGTCGTCTGTCGCCTTCTCGTCACCGCCCGTGCAGGCAGTGGTGGTGCCGGCGATCAGCAGCGCGGCAAGGGTCAACGGGACCCGGAGGTACGGCGCTCTGGCCGCCCCCGCAGGTGTGCTGGATCCAGGCATGCCGCCCAGTCTCTGTCGTGTTCCCAGGCATTCAAGAGCACCACGCCGAACCGACTGCGCCAAGCCGCTCTACCACTCGGTAACCGCCCCGGTTCAAACCTTGGCCCGTCCTGCGAAGTGACCCACCATGGGTCTAGCCTTGGGCACGAACTTCATACCTTCTAGATGTGCCGGAAGAGGCGATCCAAGCCGTGGCTGAGTCTGCGCAGGGCAACCCCGTCAACCCCGCTGCCGCCTTCGGAGCCAACGAGTGGCTCGTGGAGGAGATGTACGAGCGCTGGCAGTCCGACCCGACCAGTGTCGACTCGGCGTGGCTGGAGTTCTTCAAGACCTATCAGCCGAGCAACGGAGCCCCCGTGGCCGTGGCATCAGCCGCCGCTCCCGCCGCCGCTCCAGCTCCGGCAGCCGCTGCTCCGCCTGCTACGCCTCCCACTCCTGCCGCTCCCCCGGCGCCAACCAAGACGACGCCCGCCACTGACGTGACGCCGCGGCCCGACCCCGCGCCCAAGCAGCCCGCAGCGACGACCACCAACCCGGTGCCCAAGGAGCAGCCTGCGCCTGCCCCGGCAACGGCCACCGACGAGCCGAAGCTCACGGTCCTCCGAGGCGCCCCGATGCGCACGGCGCAGAACATGGACATCAGCCTGACGGTGCCGACGGCGACCAGTGTGCGTACCGTCCCCGTGAAGCTGCTGTGGGACAACCGCATCGTCATCAACAACCACCTCAAGCGCGCCCGCGGCGGCAAGGTGTCGTTCACTCATCTCATCGGCTACGCGCTGGTCAAGGCGCTCAAGGAAATGCCTGAGATGAACAACGGCTTCGACGTCGTCGACGGGAAGCCCACCCTCATCGAGCCGGCCCACATCAACATGGGTCTGGCGATCGACATGGCGAAGCCTGACGGCACCCGCCAGCTGCTCGTCCCCTCTATCAAGGCAGCCGAGGCCATGGACTTCGCGGCCTTCTGGACGGCGTACGAAGACCTGGTCAAGAAGGCCCGCGGCAACAAGCTCGAGGTCTCGGACTTCCAGGGCACGACGTTCAGCCTGACCAACCCCGGAGGCATCGGCACCAACCACTCCGTGCCGCGCCTGATGAAGGGCCAGGGCTGCATCATCGGGGTCGGCTCGATGGAGTACCCACCGGAGTTCCAGGGGGCCTCGGAGGAGACCCTCACGCGCAACGCGGTCAGCAAGATCATGACCCTGACGTCGACCTACGACCACCGTGTCATCCAGGGCGCTCAGTCGGGCGAGTTCCTCAAGCGGGTGCATGCGCTCCTGCTGGGCGAGGACGGCTTCTACGACGAGATCTTCCGGGCGCTTCGGATCCCCTACGAGCCCATCCACTGGGGCACAGACGTCTCTGCCAACCATGACGACGAGATCAGCAAGCAGGCCCGCATCCTCGAGCTGATCCACGCCTACCGCGTGCGCGGCCACATGATGGCCGACACCGACCCGCTCGAGTACCAACAGCGCAGCCACCCCGACCTCGAGATCGAGTCGCACGGCCTGACCCTGTGGGACCTCGACCGCGAGTTCGCCACAGGCTCTTTCGGGGGTGAGGGTCGGCGGTTCATGAAGCTGAGGCACATCCTCGGCATCCTGCGCGACTCGTACTGCCGCACGCTCGGCATCGAGTACATGCACATCCAGGACCCCGAGCAGCGCCGCTGGATCCAGGAGCGCGTCGAGCAGCCGCACGTGAAGCCGCCCCGCGAGGAGCAGTTGCGAATCCTGCTGAAGCTCAACCAGGCAGAGGCGTTCGAGACATTCCTGCAGACGAAGTTCGTCGGTCAGAAACGCTTCTCGCTCGAGGGCGGCGAGACCACGATCCCGTTGGTCGACGAGATCTGCGAGGCCGCAGCGGAGGCACAGCTCGAAGAGGTCTGCATCGGCATGGCCCACCGCGGCCGCCTCAACATGCTGGCCAACATCGTCGGCAAGTCCTACAACCAGATCTTCCGCGAGTTCGAGGGCAACATCGACCCGCGCACGGTGCAGGGCTCCGGCGACGTGAAGTACCACCTCGGTGCCGAGGGCGAGTTCACCGCCGGCTCGGGCGCCAAGATCGCGGTGTCGATCGCCGCGAACCCGTCCCACCTCGAGACCGTCGACCCGGTGCTCGAGGGCATCGCGCGGGCCAAGCAGGACGTGCTGAACCGCGGCGCCGAGTTCCCCGTGCTGCCGCTGCTCCTCCACGGTGACGCGGCCTTCGCCGGCCAGGGCGTCGTGGCTGAGACGCTCAACCTCTCGCAGCTGCGTGGCTACCGCACCGGCGGCACGATCCACGTGATCGTCAACAACCAGGTCGGCTTCACCACCTCTCCCGGCTCGTCGCGCTCGTCGCTCTACTGCACAGACGTCGCCCGGATGGTGCAGGCGCCGATCTTCCACGTCAACGGTGACGACCCGGAGGCCTGCATCCGGGTCGCGCGGCTCGCGTTCGAGTACCGCCAGGCCTTCAAGAAGGACGTCGTCATCGACTTGGTGTGCTACCGCCGCCGCGGTCACAACGAAGGCGACGACCCGTCGTACACGCAGCCGCTGATGTACGACCTGATCGAGCAGAAGCGCTCGGTCCGCAAGCTCTACACCGAGTCCCTCATCGGTCGTGGCGACATCACCGTCGAGGAGGCCGAGCAGGTCCTGCGCGACTACCAGCTGCAGCTCGAGCGAGTGTTCACCGAGGTTCGCGAGGCCGATACCAAGCCCGACGAGTGGCTCACGGTCCCTGACTACCCCGAGAAGCTCGCGGGTACGGCGACCACGGCCATCTCGCGCGAGACCATGAAGCGGATCTCCGACGCGCACGTCAGCGCGCCCGACGGGTTCACGGTGCACCCGAAGGTGCTGCCGCAGCTGCAGCGTCGTGCCGCGTCGATCACGGACGGGCCCATCGACTGGGGCACCGGCGAGATCCTCGCATTCGCCTCGCTCCTGATGGACGGTCGTCCGGTCCGCCTCTCCGGCCAGGACTCGCGTCGCGGCACCTTCGTACAGCGCTTCGCGACGATCATCGACCGCATGAACGCTGACGAGTGGACGCCGCTGGCCAACCTCTCCGAGGACCAGGGTCAGTTCTATGTCTACGACTCGCTGCTGTCGGAGTACGCCGCGATGGGCTTCGAGTACGGCTACTCGGTGGCCCGGCCGGACGCGCTGGTCCTGTGGGAAGCCCAGTTCGGTGACTTCGTCAACGGCGCCCAGATCGTGATCGACGAGTACATCTCGTCGGGGCAGACCAAGTGGGGTCAGCAGTCCGGCGTTGTGCTGCTGCTTCCGCACGGCTACGAGGGCCAGGGCCCGGACCACTCCTCGGCCCGGATCGAGCGCTTCCTGACGATGGCTGCAGACGACGCATTCGTCGTCGCACAGCCGTCCAGCCCGGCCAGCCACTTCCACCTGCTGCGTCAGCACTCGCTCGGCGAAGAGCACCGCCCGCTGATCATCTTCACCCCGAAGTCGATGCTCAAGCGCAAGGAGGCCGGCTCCCAGCCCGCCGACTTCATGGAAGGTACGTTCTTCCGCCCGGTCATCGGCGATGACACGGTCGACCGTGCCTCGGTGGAGAAGGTGCTGCTGTGCAGCGGCCGCCTCACGTGGGACTTGGTGGTCGAGCGGCAGAAGCTCGAGGGCGACAACCCGCGCACCGCGATCGTCCGCATCGAGCAGCTCTACCCGCGCCCCGTCGAGGAGCTGAGGACCGAGCTGGCGAAGTACCCGAACCTCAAAGAGGTCCGTTGGGTGCAGGACGAGCCCGCCAACATGGGCCCTTGGCCGCACATGGCTCTGCACCTCACCTCCGAGCTGCCCGTGCCGTTCTACCGCGTGTCACGTCCCGAGTCGTCGTCGCCCGCGGTCGGCCAGCACAGCCGGCACGTGGAGGAGCAGAAGGCGCTGCTCCAGCAGGCCTTCTCCTGACGTATGTACTTCACTGACAGAGGCATCGAGGAGCTCGTGCAGCGACGCGGTGACGAGGAGGTCTCGCTGGCCTGGCTCGCCGGCCGGCTGCAGGAGTTCGTCGACCTCAACCCGGACTTCGAGGTACCGGTCGAGCGGTTGGCGACCTGGCTGGCCCGGCTCGACGACGAGGACGACTGAGAGCTCAGACCCCTAGCGCGATCCGAAGCCCCTCCGAGACGCGGCGCCAGCGGGGGTCAGCGGGTGAAGACGACCTTGCCGAAGACGTCGCCGTCGGCCATCGCTGCGAACCCTTCGGGAGCCTGATCCATCGGTAGCGCGCGGTCGATCAGCGGCTTGGTGCCGGTGGCGTCGAGCAGCTGCACGAGGGAGGCAAGCTCGCCCCGAGTGCCCATCGTCGAGCCGATGATCCGCAGCTGCAGGAAGAAGACGTGGGTCAGCATGGCGTCGTCGAGCTTCGGCCCGCTCGTCGTACCGCTGATGACGATGGCACCACCAGGACGCAGCGCGCGGATCGAGTGGGTCCATGTGGCGCGGCCGACGGTCTCCATCACGGCGTCGACCTTGCCCGGGAGCCGCTCGTTGCTCTCGAAGACCTCGTGCGCACCGATCTCCAGCGCCTTGGCCCGCTTTGCCTCGTCGCGGCTGGTCGCCCAGACGCGCAGACCACCCGCCCGCGCGAGCACGATCAGTGCGGTGGCCACTCCGCCGCCCGCGCCCTGAACGAGCACCGAGTCGCCGGCCTTGAGGCCGCCCTGCGTGTAGAGCATCCGGTACGCCGTGAGCCATGCAGTCGGCAGGCACGCGGCCTCCTCGAAGCTCAGGGACGCCGGCTTCGGGACGACGTTGGAGCGCGGCACGATCACCTTGTCGGCGAAGGTGCCCTGGTGCCGCTCTGACAGCAGCGAACGCCTGGGGTCGAGGGTCTCGTCGCCGGTCCAGGACGGGTCGGAGATGACGGCGTGCACGACGACCTCGTTGCCGTCCTCGTCGTACCCGGCCGCGTCGCAGCCGAGGATCATCGGCAGCTGCTCCTCCTTGAGGCCCACCCCGCGCAGCGACCAGAGGTCGTGGTGGTTGAGCGAGGCGGCCTTGACCGTGACCGTGGTCCAGCCATCAGGAGCCACCGGATCCGGACGCTCGCCGAGCACGAGCGCGGACAGCGGGTCTTCGGACGAGAACTTCTCTGCGTACACGGCGAACATGCCCGCGAGCCTATCTTCGAGCCACGCCGTCCTCGCGGGCGGCTGCCGCTACTGCCGAGGACACTGCCGGACCGACGCGTGGGTCGAACGGCGACGGGATGATGTAGTCCTCGCGAAGCTCGTCACCGACGAGCTCGGCCAGCGCGTTGGCTGCGGCGAGCTTCATGCCCTCGGTGATCGAGGTGGCGCGTACGTCGAAAGCGCCACGGAAGATGCCGGGGAACGCGAGCACGTTGTTGATCTGGTTCGGGAAGTCCGAGCGGCCGGTGGCAACCACCCGCGCGTGCCGGTGGGCCACGTCGGGGTGCACCTCGGGGGTGGGGTTCGCCAGACCGAAGATGATCGCGTCGTCCGCCATGGTGGCGACGACCTCCTCTGGCACCGTGCCGCCGGAGACACCGATATACACGTCGGCGCCGTCCATGGCATCTGCGAGTGACCCGCGTCGGCCCGTGGCCTCGGTGGTGTCCTTGGCCAGCATCATCTTCACGGCGGTGAGGTCGTGCCGCGACGAGTGCAGCACGCCCTGCCGGTCCAGCACAGCCATGTCCTTGACCCCAGCAGCGAGCAGGATGCGAGCCACGGCGACGCCTGCCGCGCCGGCGCCCTGGATCACGACACGGGCCGAGCCGTGGTCGCGCCCGGTGAGCCGGAGTGCACTCACCAGGGCGGCGGCCACCACGACAGCCGTGCCGTGCTGGTCGTCGTGGAAGACCGGGATGTCGAGGGCCTGCTTGAGGCGCTCCTCGATCTCGAAGCAACGCGGAGCCGAGATGTCCTCGAGGTTGATGCCGCCGAAGCTGGGCGCCAGCCGGATGACCGTCTCGACGATCTCGTCGGTGTCGGTGGTGTCGAGGCAGATCGGGATGGCGTCGACGCCGCCGAACTGCTTGAACAGGACTGCCTTGCCCTCCATGACCGGCATCGCGGCGGCCGGTCCGATGTCGCCCAACCCGAGCACGGCGGTGCCGTCGGTGACGACGGCGACGGTGTTCGCGACCCAGGTGTACTCGTTGACGAGGTCGGGCTCCTCGGCGATCGCCTCGCACACCCGCGCGACGCCGGGCGTGTAGGCCAGCGAGAGGTCGTCACGATCCTCGAGGGGCACGGAGGCTGCGATCACCATCTTGCCTCCCACGTGGAGGTCGAAGACGGGGTCGCCGGCACGCGGATGAGAGGGGGGCTGGTCGGCCATCGGTTTGCTTTCGTCGTCAGAAGAGGGGAACGCGGGCGTGCGCTGTCCGGAGCGGCTCGATGGGTGAAGCGGCGGTCGAACAGGTGTGCGCGGGGGTCTCCCTAACAGGTGCAAGTCTGACACAGACCCCTGTCAGCGGCGGACGCTACCCCTGATGCGAGGCCACAGCCGCAGCAGCACCACGGCCAGGACGTCGGCGTCCGCGATGGCTCCGACCTGCCAGGAGTCGACGCCCTCGTGGGGGTTGTCACGCTCGACCCACCAGCCGCCCGGCTCACGACGGACCGCCCGCTTCACGGCGACCACCCCGCCCGGCAGACGTACGACGACCAGTCGACCGATGCGAGGGCGAGCCGCATGAAGCACCAGCAATCGGTCACCGTCCTGGAGGGTGGGTTGCATGGACCTACCCCGCACGATGACGACGCCGATCCGTGGCACCCGGGAACGCTCCTGTCTGTGGCTCGGAGTAGTGTCGCAGTTGCCCTTCGCCCACCGAAGAAAGGACGCTCGAATGCTCGCGCGTTTGTTCGCCCCGACGATCGAAGTTCAGGCTCACTGCGACCTGCCGTGCGGTGTCTACGACCCCGCCCAGGCACGCATCGAGGCCGAGTCCATCAAGGCCCTGATCGCCAAGGTCGCCGACAACGACGACCCGGACTTCCGCACGCGCGCAGTCCTCATCAAGGAGCAGCGCTCCGAGCTGGTCAAGCACCACCTCTGGGTGCTGTGGACCGACTACTTCAAGCCGCCGCACTTCGAGAAGTACCCGCAGCTGCACACCCTCGTGAACGAGGCCACCAAGCTTGCCGGCGCGACCGGCACGAAGGGCAGCCTGGATGCCGGCGTGGCCGACCAGCTGCTGGCCAAGATCGATGAGATCGCAGCTATTTTCTGGGAGACCAAGAAGGCGTAGGCGATCTGGGCCGGCCCGCCAGGTGCGGGCCGGCCTTCGCGCCTTCTGGGAACTATGGACAAGTCACCCGACGTCGAGCTGAGGCTCCCCGCTGACGGGGCCTACGTCGCCATCCTGCGTACGGCGACGGCAGGCCTGGCCGCCCGCATCGACTTCACTCTCGACGACATCGAGGACCTGCGCATCGCCGTCGACGAGGCGTGCGCGATGGTCCTGCCGCAGGCCATTCCGGGCTCCTCCCTCGACTGCTCGTTCTGGCTCGACCCCGCGAGCATCACCGTCTCCGTGTCCGCCGAGTGCGAGACACCCCGCCAGCCGAGCCGCGACGGCTTCGCCTGGACCGTCCTTTCCGCGCTCGCGACCTCGGTCACCGCCGAGACCGACGACGACCGGCTCACCATCAGCCTGACCCGCAAAGCCGGTCGTCAGGCCTGACATGACCAGTGCCGACGAAGATAGGCAGTCCGTCGACCTGCGGACGCTCACCGCGCAGTACTTCAAGCAGCTAGCCGGGGATGCGCCCGTCGACCAGCACGACGACCCCCGCGAGAACCTCGTCCGACTCCACCTCCCGCTCGTGGAGCACCTGGCCCGCCGCTTCTCCGGCCGTGGCGAGCCGTACGACGACCTGGTGCAGGTCGGCACCATCGGCCTGATCAAGGCCATCGACCGGTTCGAGACCGACCGCGGAGTGGAGTTCTCGACGTACGCCACTCCGACGATCGTCGGAGAGATCAAGCGGCACTTCCGCGACCGCGGCTGGGCGATCCGCGTGCCGCGCCGACTCCAGGAGCTCCGCCTCGGGATCAGCAAGGCCACGTCTGACCTCAGCCAGGAGCTCGGCCGCTCCCCCACAGTGTCCGAGCTGGCCGAACGCATCGGGGTCAGTGACGAGGAGGTGCTGGAGGGGATCGAGTCCTCCAACGCCTACTCGACGCTCTCGCTGGATGCCCCGGAGGGCGCCGAGGACCGTGCCTCGTCCGTGATCGAGACGCTCGGCGACTACGACGAGGCGCTGGCGACCGTCGAGGACCGCGAGTCCATCCGGCCCTTGCTCGAGCTGCTGGACGAGCGGTCGAGGCGCATCCTCGGCCTACGGTTCTTCCAGGGCATGACCCAGTCACAGATCGCCGCCGAGGTTGGGATCTCCCAGATGCACGTCTCCCGCCTGCTCTCGAGGGCGCTCGAGACACTCCGCGAGAAGCTCGAGCCTTAGGCCTCGGTGCCGGCCGACTTGAAGACGTCGTCGACGAGGGCCAGCAGGCGACCGATGTCGATTGGCTTCGTCAGGTAGTCGATCGCGCCGCTGCTGAGCAGCCGCTCGATCTGCCTCGGCATGGCGTCGGCGCTGATGATCGCGACGGGGATGTTCGACGTGGCGGGGTCCTGACGCAGGATCTGCAAGACCTCGAAACCGGTGATATCACCGAGGTTCAGGTCGAGGAGGATCAGGGACGGCCGATGCTTCCGTGCCAGCTCGAGGCCGACTCTCCCTCGCATCGCGGGGATCACGGTGATGGCGGGACGTTGGGCCAGCACTCGCTCCACGAGCTCCGCGTTCGCCTGGTTGTCCTCGATGTGCAGGACGGTGAGCGCGTCGCCAGCGACGGGCCTCACGTCAGCGACGACGGGCTGGCCGTGCCCGACGGGCGGCTCGACAACCATGAACTCCACCCAGAAGGTGCTGCCACGGCCCATGGTGCTCTCGAGCCCGAGGGTGCCGCCCATCGCCTCGGTCAGACCACGCGAGAGCACCAGTCCGATGCCGGTGCCCTCGACCCCGGTCTGCTCTGCACCCAGCCGCTCGAACGGGGCGAACAACAGGTCGAGCTTCTCCTCGGGGATGCCCGGTCCGTCATCGGTCACCTGGATCCGGAGCTTGCCGGGGACCGCTTCGAGGCACGTGACCGAGACCGAACCGCCGTGCCGGTTGTACTTGATGGCGTTGCTGAGCAGGTTGAGGATGACCTGCTTGAGCCGTTGGCGGTCCACCCGGATGAACTTGTCGCAGCTGACGTCGTCGATCCCGTCGAGGTTCACCGACCGCTCAGCGGCGAGCGGCCGGACCAGTGCGGCAGCCTCACGCAGCACGTCGCCGACGAGGACCGGTTCCGGCGAGAGCGACATGAGCCCGCTCTCGATCTGGTTGATGTCGAGGATCTCGTTGACGAGGTCGAGGAGGTGGCGCCCGCCTCGGGTGATCTGTGCGACGTTGCGGGACTGCTCGGCGCTGAGGTTCTCGATCTCCAAGAGCTGGCCGAACCCCAGGACGGCGTTGAGCGGCGTCCGGAGCTCATGGCTCATCCGCGAGAGGAACTCGCTCTTGGCATCGTTGGCCTGCTCGGCGGCGAGCTTGGCGACCTCGAGGTCGTGGGTCCTCTCCTCGACCAGCCGCATGGCGTAGGCGCCTCGCCTCGCGAGGATCTCGACGATCACGCCTAGCAGGAGCGCGAGCAGGATCCCCAGGCCCAGGACCACCCAGGGGAACGTGACGGCCAAGGAACCCACCAACGGCTGGCGGGGCGAGATCACCAGCAGCCAGCTGTCCGCGCCCATGGCGAACTTCTCCGACTCGATGTCGCCATCGGTGTCTGGGACATCGCCTGAGACCGCCATCAGCAGGCTCTCGTCAGGCTCGGCTCCTGCGTAGATGGCGACGTTGAGCTCGCTGTAGGGCGAGTCCGCATCGACGGGTGCAGGAGTCGGCGGCGCCAGCGGGGACCCGATGTAGGCGACCGTAGGGGCGGCGGCCTGGACCGCGAGCGCGAGGATGATGCGGCGGCCGCCGCCCCCCTCGACCAGGCCGGTGACCATGCCCTTCGCGGTGAGCGCCCGCTCGACCACAACGGCAATGTCGGGGTCGATCTCGTCGCCGGGGGCCGGCGCGCCCTCACCGGCACTTGCGATGGCGGCGAAGCTCCCCTTGCGCTTCTCAACGACCACGAGTCGACTGCCGGACACTGTCGTGGTCGCGGCGAGGCCCTGGAAGATCTCGGCACCGGCCTCGCCGGAGGCCGCAGCGAGCCCCGCTCCGTGAAGGATCGGGACGGTGCTCGAGATGGTGCTCGTCAGCAGGGTCGACAGCTCCCGGGCCCGCTCACCGAGTAGCACCTGTTCCTGGTCGCGCACGATGTTGCGGCCGACCAGGGAGACGATGACGGTCACCGCCAGAGCGGTGAGGACAGCTGCCACCGTCGAGAGATGGCGCCGAGCCCGGGTGGGTCGTGCGACTGGTCCGCTCACACCGCACCTCCAGTCCGGGCGAGGGGAAGCTGGACGGTCACGGCGGTGCCCTTTCCGACGGCACTGGAGATGGACACGTGACCGCCATGCAGAGTGACCAGCTGTCGAACACTCGACAAGCCCAGGCCGGTGCCACCGTCGGGCTCCGCGAGCTGTCCGCGCTCGAACTCGTCGAAGATCACGGGCAGGTCGTCAGCCTGGATGCCCCTGCCACGATCCCGTACGACGATGTGACCAAGGCCGTGTGCGGAGGAGAAGGTCACCTCGATCGGAGTCCCGTGCGCGGAGTACTTCGCGGCGTTGGTCAGCAGGTTGCCGAGGATACGTTCGAGGGCGGACCGGTCCGCCCGGACCAGCACGTCCGAGCTCTCGACCACGACCTCGTGTCCGACGAGCACCTGACCCAGGTTGGCGATGCACTCACGAGTCGCTGCTGCCGCAGAGAGATCCTCGAGCGCCAGGCCGACCACACCGGCGCGCATCCGCGCATGGGTCACCAAGGTGTCGATGAGCTCCGAGAGCCTCTGGGCGTTGTTCTGGATGCGGGCGGCCATGTCGGCCTGACGAGCGGGGTCGGCGGTCCCGATCATGGACGCGAAGCCCTGGATGGACGTCAGCGGTGTCTTGAGATCGTGGGAGATCGACGCGAAGAGCGTGTCCCGGGCGGCCTCGAGACGCCTCTGCTCGGTGAGGTCGCGGGTGACCATGGCGAAGCCGATCAAGCCGGCCTCCTCGTCGCGGAGGGGTGTGACGACCACGTCTCCCCAGAACTCCGAGCCGTCCTTGCGCTTGCGCCAGCCCGCGTGCTCGACATGACCGAGCTTGCGGGCCTGGTCGAGCAGGTGCTGCGGGAGCCCGTCGGCGGTGTCGTCCTCGCCGTAGAACATCGAGATGTGCTTCCCGATCGCCTCGTCCGCGCGGTACCCGTCCAGGCGCTCGGCTCCGATGTTCCAGGACATGACGCGCCCGTCCGCATCCAGGCCCACGATCGCGTAGTCGACGACCTGGAAGACGAGGATCCGGAAGAAGGACTCAGTGGCATGAAGGGCGTTCTCCAGCAGCCGCAGCTCAGTCGTCATGAGCCACGCCGACGCAAAACAGGGTTCCCTCCCCAGGGCATGCGACACCGCACGGCTATCACGTTACGGTCGGCGACCCCTCGATGTGGCCGAAATGCCCGGGATCTTTACTCGTCGCCCTCGAAGGCTGCGAGGGATCGAGGGTGAAAAATGCCCACCAGGACCACTGCTGAGACCAGCAGGAGGACGATCGTGACCACCTTGGTCCAGCCGTCGCCCCAGAAGTTGAAGGCCACAGGAACCTGGATCAGCTGGGTCATCACGATGGGGGCCCGTGCCCAGGCGTCCAGGCGCCACAGGCGCCACGCGCAGAACCCGAGGAAACCTGCGAGGAGGACGAACGCGAGCCCGGTAGAGAGCGCCACCTCGGGCCTTTTCGAGTCGAAAGCCGCGAGTTCCACGACGCCCAGGACGGCGTACCCGATGACTTCGAGGCCGACAGCCGACGCCGCCACGGTCAGCGTCGGGGGTGCGTCGAGGCGAGGCAAGTGGGGTGGGGTCACGGCCAATGATCGTACGCAGCGCGGCGGACCGGCCCCGATAAGGGCGCGTTGTGACCAAAGTGACCCTAAATGCAGGCCCTAAAGGGTTGATTGCACCTGAGAGACTTGAAACGATCGTCCGGGTCCCCAGCCTGACCGGGACGGAACCCCGACCACTGCCCTGGACACAGGGCGGGCCGGTTCGTGAAAGCGTTCACAATGTACGCTGGAATCGAATCCCGTGGCCGGCCGGCCACAAGACGGCCACCACAGGAACGACAAGTTAGAGGAGCACTCCGCCATGGATTGGCGCCACCGCTCTGCGTGTCTCGACGAAGACCCGGAGCTGTTCTTCCCGATCGGTAACACCGGTCCTGCCCTCCTTCAGATCGAGGAGGCCAAGCAGGTGTGCCGTCGGTGCGAGGTGCGCGAGCAGTGCCTCGCGTGGGCGCTCGAGGCGGGTCAGGACCACGGTGTCTGGGGCGGCCTCTCCGAGGACGAGCGTCGCGCGCTCAAGCGCCGCAACGCCCGGGCGAGGGTCCGCACGGCCTGAGGGTCAGTGCACCGGGAGGTCGACGACCACCCGGGTGCCGCCCGAGGGCCCCGGCCCCATCTCCAGCTGTCCGTCCAGCTCGGACTCGACGAGTGTGCGCACGATCGAGAGCCCGAGACTGGTCGAGTCGTCCAGGTCGAAGCCCTCAGGTAGCCCGGCTCCGTCGTCCTCGATGGTGACGTGCAGTCTCCCCACAAGGCGGTTGGCTGTCACCACGATGCGACCAGGGCCCTCGTCGAAGCCATGTTCGACGGCGTTCTGGAGCACCTCGGTGAGCACCATCGCCAGCGGAGTCGCCACCTCGGACGGCAGCGTGCCGAACTTGCCCTCGCGGGAGGAATGCACCACGGCACCCGAGGAGCTGACCTCGCTGACCATCACCCGGAGTCGGTCGGCGACCTCGTCGAAGTCGACGTTCTCGTCGAACGCGGTGCTGAGCGTCTCGTGGACGATCGCGATCGAGCCCACCCGCCGGACCGCCTCCTCGAGGGCCGCTCGGCCCTCCGGGATGTCGATGCGGCGGGCCTGCAGCCGCAGCAGGGCCGCGACCGTCTGCAGGTTGTTCTTCACCCGGTGATGGATCTCGCGGATCGTGGCTTCCTTGGTGATCAGCTCACGGTCCCGGCTCCGCAGGTCGGTCACGTCGCGCAGGAGGACCAGTCCGCCGATCTGGATCCCCGCGGGGCGGAGCGGGATCGAGCGGTAGATCACGACCGTCTCACCGTTGCCCAGCTCCGCCTCCCGCGGCATCTTGCCGCCGAGGACGGCACTGATGTTCTCCTCGTCGGGCCTCCGGTTGGCCGGCACCAAGGTGCGCGTCGTGTCGGCGAGGTGCAGGCCGGTCAGGTCGGTGGTCAGGCCGAGACGGCGGTAGACCGACAACGCGTTGGGACTGGCATAGGCCACCTTGCCGGCGGCGTCCACGCGGATGAACCCGTCGCCCACGCGCGGCGAGTCCGCGTGGTCCGAGCGCTGCACGTCGTACGGGAAGAAGCCGTTGCTGATCATCTGGGTGAGGTCGGTCGCGGTCTGCAGGTAGGCGAGCTCGAGCCGAGACGGCGTGCGCACGCCGAGCAGGTTGGTGTTGCGTGCGATGACCGCGATGATCTCTCGCCCGCGGCGTACGGGGATGGCCTCCACCCGCACGGGCACGTCGTCGCGCCACTCGGGGTCGCCCTCGCGCGCCACCCGCCCCTGGTCCAGCGCCGCGTCGAGCAAGGGGCGACGGCCACGGGCAATGTACTCCCCGATCAGGTCGTCGACGTACGCCGTCGGACCGGTCGTCGGGCGCATCTGCGCGCCGGCCCAGAAGCCGTCCCGCTTGCGGTCGGGCAGCCAGAGCACCAGGTCGGCGAAGGAGAGGTCGGCGATGATCTGCCAGTCCGCCGCGAGGAGCTGAAGCCAGGCGACGTCGTCGTCCTTCAGGTCCGTGTGAGCCCGGACGATCTCGATCAGCGACGCCACGATGGTCACTGTAGGCCCACGACCGGATCCGGCCCCTGCTGGATGGCAGGATGGAAGTCATGGAGTCGGCGTTCTGGGAACAAGTGGCCGCAGACGGCCACCGGGTTCCCACCGAGCGGTCGCTCTCCGAGCTCACTGCGGAGCTCACCTCGATGCTCGGCGACCCGGATCCCTACATCCGGGACGACATCGCGCTCGGCACCTTGACCACCTGGATCCGCGAAGGCGTGTACGACGACCTGCTCGAGGGACTGGGCGACGGCATGGCGGCCGGCCTGGTCATCGGGCTCGGCACGACCTCCTCCGACACCGTCTTCCGCCGCAGCTGCTCCTGCGTGGTGCTGACCGAGTGCGTCCAGCGGGACAACGAGGTGCGCCTGATGTCGCCCGACACCATCCTGCGCTGGGGCGACCGGGTGATGAGCTGGCTGGTGCGCGAGCGGGACCTGCGCGCGTTCGTCCCGGGCAAGGGCTGGGCGCACACCCTGGCCCACGGTGCGGAGGCGCTCCGCGCACTGGCCCTGTCCGAGGCCATCGGCCGACTCGAGCTCACGGTCCTGCTCGATGTCGTCGCGGACCGGCTGTGCGAGCCTACCGACTTCCGGCTCGGCTACGGCGAGGAGGACCGGCTGGCCTCGGCCACGCTGACGATGATCCGCCGCGACATCCTGCCCATGGACGTGCTGGACCCCTGGGTCTCCCGGCTCGTGGAAGCGGCCAGCGCGCAGCGTGAAGGTGACCCTCCGGCTGCACCGCGGAACGTGCAGGCTTACCTGCGAGCCCTGCACCTGCAGCTCGCCCTGGCCCCCGACCCGCCGACCTGCCGCGCGGACCTCCTCCTGTCGCTGATCTCGGGGCTGAAGCGCAGCAACCCGGTCCTCCGAGGCGAGTCCTGGCGCTGAGCCAGCTGGGGGTAGGTTGCGGGGCATGACCGACGTCGTCACTCCCGAGTCAGAGACCACCGTCGACGGCCACAGCGGTGACCACGCCGTCGCCGTCGCTCGATCGCACGGAGTGGACACGATGTTCACGCTGAGCGGCGCCCACGTCTTCCCGATGTACGACGGCGCGGTCAAGGCCGACCCGCAGATGCGGCTGCTCGACGTACGCCACGAGCAGACCGCCGTGTTCGCGGCCGAGGCGGTCGGCAAGCTGACCC
>DATILB010000023.1:0-25844 GCA_035477015.1 Nocardioidaceae bacterium
GGCGGTCCAGGCCGAAGCCATCCCACCGCCGGAGTAGCCGATGACTCCGACCTGGTTGTCCGGCTCCAGACCGAGAGGCGCGAACGCCAAGGCCGCGCGGATGCCGTCGAGGACGCGGTAGCCGGGCTCACGAGCCGCTCCGAAGTACCCGCCCATGCCTTCGTGGTCCGCGACCGAGATGGCCCAGCCTCGGCGCAGGATGCCGGCCAGCACCAGCAGCTCGAACTGCGGAACAGCGCCCAACGCCCGCGCCCCGCGCTGCAGGGCGTACGACGGGAAGCACCGGTCGGTCACGGCGTCGATCGCGCACTGGTACGCGACGAGCGGGCGAGGTTCCGCGGGGTCGGCGCCGGCCTGGAGCAGGACCGTGGTGACGGTTGCCTCGGGGACGCCGTTCAGGTCGCAGGTGCGGTAGAGCAGCTGCCAGGCCTGGACCTGCTGGGGCACTCGGCCCAGGAAGCCGACGGCGACTTCGCGGCTACGGAGGACCGTCCCGGCCGGCAACGACTCGAAGCCGGCAGGCGGTGCGTAGAAGGGGTCCACCCCGGGTCGCAGCGGGCGGCTGCCCCGGACTGGCTTCGGCTGGGGCGGCTCGAAGGCCCGGTCTGCGTCAGGAATCACTCCGCGAGGTTACTCGTGCGTAGCTTTCGACGCTATGACCGGGAACACGTTCTCTTTCGACGTCTCACGCCTCTGGGGTGTCACTGAGGGACGTCTCAGCGGTCCTGGGCATCGCTGACACATGGACGCGGCTGACACGGCGGCCGTCGAGCTCGGTGACCGACAGCTTGCGGTCCTCGAACTCCACCACGTCGCCGATCTCGGGAACACGGCCGAGGTTCGCCATGATGTAGCCCGCCACCGTCTCGTAGGGGCCATCGGGGAGCTCGAGGCCGGTCTCGTCCTCGAAGTCGTCGAGGTTGAGCAGTCCGTCGACCTCGACGTCACCGCTGCGGTGGCGGGTCGTCTCGGCCTCGTCGACGTCGTACTCGTCCTTGATGTCGCCGATCAGCTCCTCGACCAGGTCCTCCATCGTCACGATGCCGGCCGTGCCGCCGTACTCGTCCGCGACGATCGCGAGGTGGGTGCCCTCGCGGCGCATGTCGGTCAGGGCTGCCAGGATCGGTCGGGTCCAGGGCAGCACCAGGATCGTGCGCGCCAGCTCGCCTACGCGCACGGACCGGGTGGACATGTCGGGGTCGAGCAGGTCGCGCACGTGGACGAAGCCGATCACGTCGTCGGCCGTGCCCTCGATGACCGGGTAGCGGGAGTGCGGCATGGTGAGCGCCTCGCGCACCGCCTTGTAGACGGGAGTCTCGGCGTCGAGGAACGCCACCTCGGTCCGAGGCACCATCACCTCGCGGATGTGCCGGTCGCCCGCTTCGAACACGTCCTCGACGATCCGGCGCTCCTCCTCCCCCAACGTCTCGTGGGCGTTGACGATCTCGCGCAGCTCCTGGTCGGTGATCTGCTCGCGCTGTGCGTGCGGGTCGCCGCCGAGCAGGCGTACGACTATGTCGGTGCTGCGGCTGAGGAGCCAGATCACCGGCCGCGAGATGCGGGAGATTCGGTCGACCATTGGGCCGAGCGCCATCGCGAACGCCTCCGCGCGCTGCAGGCCGAGCCGCTTCGGCACCAGCTCGCCCAGGACCAGGGACAGGTAGGAGATCCCGATCGTGACCAGGACCAGGGACAGTGCCGGCACCATGCCGTCCGGCAGCCCGACGTCACGGAGCACCGACTCGAGGTCCTTGGACAGCGTGGCGCCACCGAAGGCGGCCGACATGAAGCCGGCCAGCGTCACGCCGACCTGCACCGCGGCGAGGAAGCGGTTCGGGTCCTGGTTGAGCTCGGCGACGATGCGGCCGCGCCGGCCCTTGGAGGACAGGTTGCGCGCCTGGGTCTCGCGGAGGGAGACGAGCGCGATCTCGGCGGCTGCGAAGACGCCGCCGATCAGGACGAAGAGAACGACAAGCCCGATCGACGCGAGCGTGCCGTTCACTGTCTATGACTTTCATCCATGGACTCGAAGATATCGGCTTGCCCCCGTCGGCGGGAGTCGGCCATCGTGCGGGCATGAGATTCCCCGAGGATGTCCCCCTCCTCAGCGACGGAGTCGTCACCCTCCGCCCGCACCGCGAGGATGACCTCCAGGCGATCGTCGACCAGAGCCGGGATGAGGAGACGGCCCGGTGGACGGGGATCCCGAGCCCCTACACGCTCGACGACGCCAAGCGCTACGTCCGAGAGTTCGCCCCAGCCGGGTGGACTCTGGGCAACGCGCACGAGTTCGCGATCGAGGTCGACGGCCGCTTCGCCGGATCGTGCGCCCTGCGGGACTACGGGCACCGACGCGCTGAGGTCGGCTACACGGTGCATCCGGCCCAGCGCGGGCGTGGGCTGATGGAACGCGCCCTGCGGCTGCTGGTCGGGTGGGCCTTCGAGACGGGCCGGTTCGACGCACTGGTCTGGTACGCCTATCCAGGCAACTGGGCGTCTCGCCGGGTCGCCTGGAAGCTCGGCTTCTCGTGCCACGGGCCGCTCGAGGACTGGCAACCGCAGCGTGGCGCGCTCCAGGACTCCTGGGCCGGCGTCCTGCGCAAGACAGATCCCCGCGAGCCCCGCCAACCCTGGTATGACGCGCCGCGCATCCTCGGCGCCAACATCGCCCTACGCCCCATCGTCAAGTCCGACGGCGAGCGCATCGAGGAGGCGCTGAACGACCCCGTCTCGCAGCAGTGGCTTCGCGTCCCGGCCGACCTGGACGTGCAGGCGTACGTCGAGGAGCGCCGCGAGCTGATGGCCTCGGGCAGGGTCGTGTACTGGACGATGGCCGACCCCGACTCCGATGTTCTCCTCGGAGCGGTGATGCTCTTCGACATCGAGCCGGGCGTCGATGCCGAGGTCGGCTACTGGACGCATCCCGCCGCTCGCGGCCGAGGCGTGACGACCGAGGCGTGCCGGCTAGCCGTCCGGCATGCGTTCGTGCCGACCGAGGACGGTGGCATGGGGCTCAACCGGGTGACGGCCTATGCCGGCGTCGACAACGCGGCTTCCCTCCGCGTGCTCGAGAACGTCGGCTTCTCGAGGTACGGCGTGGAGCGACTCGGCGGCGGCAACGGCCGCGGTGAGCGGTTCGACCTCGTGTGCCACGACCTGATGGCCGAGGAGTGGTCCGGGTAAGGCGCGCAGCCAGGGTGCGATTCGTTCAGCGGTCGTTCAGGAAACCCTCGCTAGCCTCGAACGGTCGGGAGAAGGAGCCATGGACGTCACAAGCCCCATCGAATCAGCCACGGAGCCAGGTCGGATGACTCGCAAGAACGCGATCGAGGCCACGGGCCTGCGCAAGACGTACGGCGATCGGGTGGCGGTCGATGCCCTGGACCTCAACGTCGAGACCGGGACGGTCCTGGGCTTCCTCGGACCGAACGGAGCCGGCAAGACCACTGTCATCCGGATGCTCTCGACGGTTCTCCGGCCGGACCAGGGTCACTTCGTGGTCGCGGGGGTCCCTGACACCCGGCCGGCGGACATCCGCCGATGCATCGGTGTCCTGCCCGAAGGCGCCGGGTATCCCCCAGCGCAGACGGCAGAGGAGTGGCTCTCCTACCACGGGCGGCTGTTCGGTGCGAGCCGGCGCGTGGCGGGCGACGATGCCCGTCGTCTGCTTTCCGAGGTCGGGCTCGCCGAGCGGGCCGACTCCAGGATCGCGTCGCTGAGCAGGGGTCTGCGTCAGCGGCTCGGCATCGCACGGGCCATGATCAACAACCCCGAAGTGGTCTTCCTCGACGAGCCGACCCTCGGGCTCGACCCCACCGGCCAGCGCCAGGTGTTGGGCCTGGTGGCACGGATCGCACGCGACCACGGAGTGACCGTCGTGCTCAGCACCCACACGCTGACCGAGGTCGAGCAGATCTGTCACCGAGTAGTCATCCTGAACCGCGGCCGTGTCGTCGCCGACGGCACGGTGGGCGAGATCGTCAAGCTTGCCGCGGCGCCCAGGCGGGGAGTCCTGCAGGTCCCCGTCGACCTTCGGCAGCGCGCGGTCGATGCGCTGGCCGCTCAGGGCATCGAGGCCTCCGTAACCCAAGATCGTCAGGACGAGGTGGAGCTGGTGCTCCCGGCGGACATGCCACCGGACCAGGCTTCTGCGGCCGCGCTGAGGTGTCTGCTGGACGACGGCGTGCCGGTGCTCGGTCTCACGCTGGAAGGCGGCCGGCTCAACGACGCCTTCCTGGCCGTGACGGAAGGAGCGTCGGATGAGTGACGTGCGCGTCATTTCGAGCCGTTCCGGCACCCCTGCCTGGACAGTCGTAGCCGGACGCGAGCTGCGGGACCTATGGCTGTCGGGGCGCGGCCTGGTACTGATGCTCGCTCACACTGCACTGCTCAGCACCACGACCTACCTCGTCGCGACCAACCAAGAGCTGAACTTCCTGGAGCAGCGCGAGGCAGTGAGCCTCTCGCTCCAGGTGGCGGTCGCGGTCGGCAGTCTCCTCGTCGTGCTGGGAGCGGCCGACGCCCTGAGCGGCGAGCGCGAGCGAGGAAGCCTCGAGAGCCTGCTGCTCACGCCGGCCCCACGCCATGCACTGCTCCTCGGCAAGGGGATCGCCGCGTTCTCCCTGTGGCTGGGCGCTTTCGCGCTCGCGATCCCATACCTGTGGTGGCTGGGGCGGGATGTCGGCACCTTCGGCACCGCGGTCGGCGGCGGCTTCCTTGTCGGCTCGTTGCTCGCCCTGGCGCTCGTCGGAGTCGGCCTGCTGATCAGCACGTACTCCACCTCCAACGCCGCGAGCCTGTCCCTCAGCTTCTTCGTGCTGCTGGCGCTGTACGCGCCCAGCCAGATGCCGACAGCCTCGCAGCGAGGATGGGCGGGAGAGCTGCTCGTCCGCGCCGACCCGTTCACGAGCGGGCTGCTGTACCTGGAGCGGCTGCTCGTCAACCAGCACTCCTTCGGCCAGAACCTCGAGCTGCTGCTCTCGCCTGCGATAGCGGCGCTGGCGGCCCCCATTGTGGTGGTGTTCGTGGCTGCCCGGCTGGCCCTGCTGCCGAGGGAGCGGTCATGACTCGGCGTCTGATGGTGACCCTGACGTTGTTGCTGGCGCTCATCCCGTCTGCTGCAGCCGCGACCCCTCACCAGAGCGCGGCTCAGGTCGCGGCCGGCGACTCTCCCGTCTCCGTCGTCCTCGACGAGACCGAGCGCCCGGTGGGTCCCGGGGAGAAGATCCGCTTCGAGTCGACCGTCCGCAACACCAGCGACCAGGCGGTCTCGGGCCTGGTCGCTCACGTCGCCATCCTCACCAGCGACCCAGACGTGTACGTCGACCCGGAGGACTGGTCGCCGCGGCGCACCCAGTACATCGACGAGCTCGGCCCCGGGGAAGAGTCCAGCCTCACCTGGAACGTGCAGGCTGTGACAACAGGACCGCTGATCCTGTACGTCGCGGTCACCGACCCGGGGACGGACACGGTTGCGGCGAGCGGCCCGCTGTACATGACCGTGGGCGGACAACGCGTGGTGAACTCCGCCGGCGTGTTCCCCCTCGCGCTCGGCGTACCGGCGGGAGTCCTCCTGCTGCTGGCGCTGACCGGCGTCCGACGGCGTAGCCGGAAGTGACCCGACTGACCATCAGCACGGCTTACTGAAAGAGGAACTCAATGCGTTCTCTGGTCGCAAGCACGTCGGTTGTACTGATGGTCATGGGAACAGCGGGGTGCGGTGACGACGCCAGCCCTCGCGAGCCGGTGGACGCTGAGTCGGTGTGCACGGGCACGGTCAGTGCACCCCCGCAGGACGCCAAGGACTACGACCCTGCGCTCTTCGAGGCCGGCAGCGCACACACGAACAGCTGGTTCCCGATGCGACCCGGGACCCGATTCTTCTACCGAGGATCCTCACTCGACGAGGGCGAGCGCCTCCACCACACGGTCGACATCATCGTGACCGACCTGACCAAGGTCGTCGATGGTGTGCGCAACGTGGTCGTCTGGGAGCGGGACTACACCGCCGGCGACCTCGTCGAGGCCGAGCTGGCGCTGTTCACCACGGACAAGCACCAGAACGTCTGGCACATGGGCGAGTACCCGGAGGAGTACGAAGAGGGCGAGTTCGTCGCAGCGCCGGCCTGGGTGCACGGCTTCGCCGACGCGTGCGCGGGCATCACGATCCCGGGCGACCCGCAGCTCGGAAGTCCGGACTACGCCGAGGGCTGGGCGCCGCCGCCGATCGGCTGGGCCGACCGTGGTCGGGTGTTCCGGACCAAGCAGAAGACCTGTGTCCCGGCGGGTTGCTACAAGGGCGTCGTCGTCATCGAGGAGTTCGAGAACGGTCTCCCCGATGCGTTCCAGGACAAGCACTACGCTCCGGGGCTCGGTGTGGTGCGCGTCGGGTGGCGCGGGTCGAATGACGAGTCGAAGGAAGTGCTGGAGCTCGTCCGGGTCACGCAGCTGGACGCCTCCCAGCTAGCTCGTGTCCGAAAGCAGGCTCTCGAGCTCGAGGAGCGTGCGCTCACCCGCAGCAAGGACGTCTGGGCGAAGACCGAGCCGTCGGGATAAGCCCCAAACGCGCTCTGTCAGTCCGCCCGAGGCAAGGTCACCACGAAACGCGCACCCCCGCCGTTCTGCTGTGCGATCTCGATGGTGCCGCCGTGACGGCTGACGATGTCGTGGACGATCGCGAGCCCAAGGCCGGAACCACCTGAGTCGCGGGACCTCGCCTCGTCCAGCCGGGCGAACCGCTTGAAGACCGTCTCGTGATGCTCGGCCGGGATGCCTGCGCCGTCGTCGGCCACGACGAGCTGGCACGAGGAGTCGTTCTCCTGAAGCTCGAACGACACCGTCGAGGCAGCATGACGCTCGGCGTTGCTCGCCAGGTTGCGGATGGCGCGCGTCAGCTGACGCGAGTCACCCACTGAACGTGCAGCCGTCACCGACCCTGCCTGAACGCGGACCGACCCGCGGTCGCGCAGGCGCCTGGCCTCGGCGAGCACGAGGTCATCGAGGTCCACCACCTCGGTCAGGGGGTCGAGCGCTCCGGACTCCGAGCGGGCGAGGAACAACAGGTCGTCGACGAGGTGGTTGAGCTCGTCGATGTCGCTGAGGATTCCTTGGCGCAGCTCGTCCTCCTCGACGGCGTCGGGGTGCGCTATCGCGATGTCCAGGGCCGAATGGATCCGCGTCAGAGGGCCCCGCAGCTCGTGCGAGGCATCAGCCACGAACCGCTGCTGCTGCTCCGTTGCCTTCTCGACGCGAGCCAGCATCCCGTTCATCGTGTGCGCCAGGCGGGAGATCTCGTCGTGCGAGCCCGACACGGGGACGCGACGGTGCAGCTCCGCGCCGTGGATCCGGGCCACCTCCGCACGGATCGCCTCGACCGGACGCAGCACGCGACCCGTCAACCACCAGACCAGGCCGGCGAGCAGCAGGGTCGCCACGGGGACAGCCACGGCGAGTGATAGCGAGAGGATGCGCACGCTCTCGTTGACGTCGTCGAGGTTCTGGGCGACGACGAGGGTGACCAGACCGGTGTCCGTCTCGACACCGCGCACCAGGATGCGGAAGTGCTCCGAGTTGCGGATGCCAGTGATCGAGCGGAGCTCGTCGCCAGCACCAAGGTCGGCCGGGTCGCTCGCCGGAGCCAGGCCTTCCGCGTTGGCACTTGCCGCGACCAGCTCGCCGTCCTCTCCGATCACCTGTGTGAAGCGGTCCTCTGGATCGCCTTCACCGGGCAGCTGCGCGCCGAACGTGCCGTTGGCGACGTCGCTCTCGATGTTGTCGGCGCGCTGGATGAGCGACTGGTCGATACCGCCGGTGAGCAGCCGTTGCTGTACCAAGATCAGGAACAAGGCGCTTACGCCGAGGACCAGGACGACGATGACAGTCGCGAGCACTGTCAGCTTGGCACGAACGGTGCCTAGCCTTCGTCTCCTCGCTGCCGGTTGCTGGTCATCCTCCACGGTTCGACAATCTATATCCGGCGCCGCGCACCGTCTCCAGACTGTTCCGATCGAAGGGCTCGTCGATCTTGCAACGGAGGCGTCGGATGTAGACCTCCACGATGTTGGGGTCCCCCTCGAAGTCGTAGTCCCACACTCCATCGAGGATCTCGGACTTCGGGTTGACCAGGTCTGCGCGACGCATGAGGTACTCGAGCACCGAGAACTCGCGCGCCGTGAGCGCGACCTCCGTCTCGCCCCGCCAGCAGCGGTGGCGGGCCGAGTCCAGACGCAGGTCACCTACCTCGATCGGCGCCGGCTCGCCGCGCGAGGTGCGGCGTAGCAGCGCACGTACGTGCGCAACGAGGACCGGGAAGGAGAACGGCTTCATCAGGTAGTCGTCGGCACCTGCCTCGAGTGCCTCGGTCTGGTCGAGTACGCCGTCCCGAGCGGTCAGCACCAGGATGGGCGTCCAGTTGCCCTGCTCCCGAAGCTTGCGACAGACCTCGACACCATTGACTCCCGGCAGCATCAGGTCCAGGACGAGCAGGTCGTACCGGTACTCCGTTGCCCGCCACAGACCGTCTTGCCCGTCGTTCGAGACCTCGACGGAGAAGCCCTCTGCGTGGAGACCGCGCTTGACCATCGCCGCGATCCGCTTGTCGTCCTCCACGACGAGGATCTTCATGTTCCTGCCCTCAATGCATCCACCGGCTCGAGCCGCGCAGCGCGCACTGCCGGGTAGGCCCCCGCCAGTAGCCCGGTGAGCCCGCCGATCACCGGCGCGAACAACGGCACGAAGGGGTCGATCACCGGGGTCCAGGTCTGGTAGCCGGCCACGACGACGACCACGACCATGCCGAGACTCGCGCCTAGGACGCCGCCGAGGACTCCCACCGTGGCGCTCTCAAGGAGGAACTGCGACGCGATATGTCGACGGGTCGCCCCCAGTGCGCGGCGTAGCCCGATCTCGCCGATCCGCTCCATCACGGACACCAGGGTGACGTTGGCGATGCCGATCGCGCCGACCAGCAGCGAGACGCCGCCGAGCATGAGGAAGAGGATCTCCAGGTCGTTGCGCACACCCGCCCGAGTCGGTTGCGGCGGCTCCGGGGACGCGACGACCAGGCCGGCCGGGATATCGGGCCGGAGGGCGAACGGAACCTGTTGGGACAGCAGGCCTGCGGCGCCGACCTGGGTCCTGACGACCAACGACTCCGGAGCCTGCAGGTTGTAGACCTGCGTCGCCGTCCCCTCAGGCATCAGGATCGAGCTGTTCAGACGGAACTTCGCCCCGACGCCGTCGAGGATGCCCACGACGAGGAAGACCTGGTCCCCGATGCTGATCGACGGAAGCTGGTCCACGGTGGTGATACCGAGCTGCTCGGCGGCGTTCGGTCCCAAGACGACGACTCGGTCTGCGCGCACCGAATGACCCTCGTCGAGCAGCAGGCCGGTGCGCAGCGTGGCCCGCACTGTCGGGAAGATCTCCGGCGAGACGGCCGTGACAGCGAGCTTGAACCTGCTCTGACTCTGAGGGTCGATCACCGGCGACGCAGTGACCAGCGCGTCACCGATATCGACAGTGCTCATGGTCGCCGCCGAGACGACGCCGTTGAGCCGGGCAACCCGTTGAACTGAGTCCATGGGCAGGTCGTTCGAGGGTGCGCCCTCTTCGGCCGTCTTGGCAGACACCGTGATCTCGGTCGCTGCCAGCTCGTCGAAACGGGCGATGATCTGGTTCCCGGCTGTGCGCGACAGCCCGAGGGTCGCCACCAGCGCGGCGAGTCCGATGACGGTCCCGAGGACGGTCAGGAACATCCGTACCGGACGAGCGAAGAGGCCCGCGAAAGCCTCGCCGACCAGGTCGCGCAGCCACACGCGGGAGGGCTCGACGGCGACTTCCGACAGCGTCGGTCGGTCGGTCTTGGTCGCAGTCATGCCTCACCCACGATCACGCCGTCCGCGATCCGCACGCGACGGTCCGCCCACTGCGCCACGCCTGTGTCGTGGGTGATCATCACGATCGTGCGGCGCTCGTTGCGAAGTGCGCCGAGCAGCTCGAGGATGCTGGTGGTGGTGGCCGAGTCCAGGTTGCCGGTGGGTTCGTCACAAAGCAGCAGCTCGGGTTCGTTCAGCAGCGCACGAGCAATCGCCACGCGCTGCCGCTCCCCTCCGGACAACTTGGTCGGGAGGAAGTCGTGGCGCCCGTCGAGCCCGACCGCCGCAAGCGCCGTGCGTGCACGCGCCGCACGCCCCACCCGTGAGCGCCGGCGGTAGACCTCGGCGAGCATCACGTTCTCGAGCACGCTGCGGTAGCTCAGCAAGTGGAAGGACTGGAAGATGAAGCCGAAGTGCTGGCTCCTCAGCCCGGCACGCTGCCGGTCGCTGAGACCAGCGACGTCGATGCCGTCGAGCGAGTACGACCCTGAGCTCTGGCGGTCGAGACAGCCGACGATGTTGAGCAGGGTGGACTTCCCCGACCCCGACGCACCGACCACGGCAACGGTCTCGCCCGGGTAGACGTCGAGGTCGATCCCGCGCAGGGCGACGACGGGGGCCTCCGCGCCGTACTGCCGGCTGACTCCGCGCAGCTTCACCATCGGCTGCACGGGAGTCACCCACCAGCCTGTTCGCGCGTCTCGAACCCGATGACCACCTGGTCACCGACCTCGAGGGTGCCGCTCGTCGGCGTCACGGCGACGTAACCATCCGCCGCGAGGCCTGCTGTCACCTGCACGTAGCTGAGCTCGCCGTCGACGGAACGACGAACCCGTGAGCCGCCGTCGGGAGCCAGCGACAGCGCACTGACCGGCACGGTGAGCGTCGCCTTCACCGTGGACTCGATCGGCACCGTGATCCGCACCGACGAGCCGACGAGTGCGGCAGGGGGGTTGCTGACCGTGACTCGGAACGAGACGTGGAAGGAGTCTGCTCCCCCGGTGCCGGGGCCGCTCGCGACTCGGCTGACGACGCCCGTCGTGCTCAGTCCTTGACCCGACTCGTCGAGCACGACCTTCGTGCCGGGCACGACCAACGCTGCCTGGTTCACGGGCAGCTGACCGTCGACCACGACGTCCAGGTCGGTGACCGTGATCAGAGCCTCACCAGGCTCCGAGCCGACGGCGGAGAGCACTTCGGTGACCTGGAGTCTGGCCTCGGCCACGTAGATGACCTCGTCCGCGGGCAGCTGAACGCCGGGGCCGGCACTGCCACCGGCAACCAGCGCGGCCTCCGGCGGCCGACGATCGGCCAGCTCCCCTGCGTCGGCCACAAAAGGCTCGAAGCCGTTGCGGCGGTACAGGGACGCGACGGACTGGCCGGTCGCTGCGTCGTACACGCCGTCCACCACGCCCGGGTTGAGACCGGCCCGCCTCAGAGCCTTCTCCAGCTGCGTCACATCCGGGCCGGACATCCCAGGTCCGAGGTCGCGGAAGGACGGCTGCACGCCGTACATCAGGAACACGGGGCGACCGGAGATGGTCAGCAGCACATCGGCCTCTCGGACCTTCGTGCCCGGCTGGGGCGTGCTGGTGACGATCTGGGGGCCAGACTTGAGGAAGGACGAGGTCACCGTCAGCTTCTGCGGTGATCGGTACTGCGCTGTCCCCCGCGTCACGACCTTGGTCACCAGCACCTTCTCCTCGACAGGGACCAGGATCGGCGTCGGGACGGGAGCAGCCGTCTGGGCTGCGGCCTCCGCTGGAGATCGGATCTGCTCGTTCGCCACCCACGTGGCGAGCGAGGACACGAGCACGGACGCAACAACCAGGAGCAGGACGTTCCTACGCTTCATCAGTCCCACAACCCTTCTGATCGGCAGCCAAGGCCCCCAGCGTCTCAGAGTGCGTCTGACAGCAGGCTGAACGCAGATCCAGACTTTGTCAGGTTGCTTTCAGCAAGGCAGTGGTCTCATTGTGCTCCTGGCTTCCGGTTCTACGAGGAGGATCCGATGTTCGCGAGTGCGCGACGAGTTGTGATTCTGGCTGCCTGTGCGCTTGCGATGTCCGGGTGTGGAGAGGACTCAGGACCATCGGGTGACACCAAGCTGCCCGGCACCAAGGAGTTCGGTCTTACGCCGGAGGAGTTCCAGGAGCACATCGAGAAGACCCAGACCGCCATCGCAAAGTGCATGACCGACGAGGGCTTCGAGTACATCCCCGTCGACGTCCAGACCGTCGAAGCAGCGCAGGCCAGGGTTCGGACCGACCCGGGGTACACGCGTCGGACCTACAAGGAGAAGTGGGGCCTGGGCGTGACCACCCGGCTCGACAACCCCGTTCGCGACACCGGCCTGGGACCGAACCTGCAGATCCATGACAGCCTCCCGAAGTCCGAACAGGACGCCTACTTCCAGACGCTGTTCGGCGACGACTGGAACGCCGACTTCGTGTTCACGATGGACGAGGAGGACTTCTCGGCGACGGGCGGTTGCACGCGGGAGGGGGTGGAGCAGGTGTTCACGGAGGACCAGCTGAAGGGCACCTACGTGAACCCCAAGGACGTCCTCGTCGAGGAGGACCCCCGGATCATCGCCGCGTCGAAGAAGTGGTCAGAGTGCATGAATGACCGCGGCTATGAGTACGAAGAGGACCAGGACGAGATCATCGACGAGTACCTCGAACGCCTCGAGGAGCTGCTCGACGGTGACGACGCCGCGACTCTGACGGGCGAGCGACTCGCCGAGCTCGAGCAGCTACGCCAGGAGGAGATCGCGGTGGCCATCGCCGACCTGGAATGCCAGCTGCTGCACACCGACGAGATCTTCCGCCAGGTGGAGTTCGAGGTCTTCGGCGAGCGCGTCAGCGGCTGACGGGTCAAGATCGCCCGGTCCGAGACGGATTGCCCCTGCGCGCGCGCTTTCCATAGCCCGCCGCCCCCCCCAATAGCGTATTTTTGGCGATCCTCGCGGATGATGGCGCGCCTCCCACGACACGGCAACCTGAATAGAACCTGAGTAATGGCTACTCAGAGGGAAGTTTCTGGGAGGCCGGGAGCGATGATGCGCTGGGTCGTGGGGTCAAGTCTGAAGTTCCACCGACTGATCGTGGCCGCCGCCGTGGGGGTGATCGCCTTCGGCATCGTCCAGGTGGGTAGAACGCCTGTCGATGCCCTGCCGGAGTTCAGTCCGCCCACCGTCGAGGTGCAGACGGAGGCGCTCGGGCTCTCGGCGGCCGAGGTCGAGCAGCTGATCACCGTCCCCCTCGAGCAGGACCTGCTGGTCGGTGTGGCGTTCCTCGACGAGATCGAGTCCGTCTCGCTGCCCGGACTCTCGTCCGTGGTCATGACCTTCGAGCCGGGGACCGATCTGCTCGACGCCCGTCAGGTCGTGCAGGAGCGACTCACCCAGGCGGTCGGCATCGCCGGCCTGCCGGCGGTCGCCAAGCTGCCGCAGATGATCCAGCCGCTCTCCACCAACAGCCGTGTGTCGATGGTCAAGCTGACCTCTTCGGAGCTGTCAGCGATCGAGATGTCCGTGCTCGCCCGTTGGGTGATCAGCCCACGTCTGCTCGGAGTCTCAGGTGTCGCGAACGTCGCGATCTGGGGAAACCGAGAGCGCCAGCTTCAGGTCCTCGTCGACCCGCAGCGGCTGCAGCGGAAGGGAATCACGCTGTCCCAGATCGTCAGGACTGCGGGCAACTCGCTCGAGGTGTCGCCGCTGTCCTACCTGGAGGCATCGTCACCGGGCACCGGTGGCTTCATCGAGACCGGGAACCAGCGACTCAACGTGTTCCATGAGCAGGCCATCTCCACGCCGGAAGAGCTCGCACAGGTGCCACTCGAAGGCACCGACGGCGAACGCGTCACCGTCAACGGCGAGCCTGAGCTGCTAGGCGACGTGACGGACGTTGTCGAGAACCACCAGCCGCTGATCGGTGACACTTCGTGCAGCGCTGGGAGTCAGTGCCTCCTGCTCGTGGTCGAGAAGTTCCCGGGCGCCAGCACCGTTGACGTGTCCGATGGAGTCGACAGCGCCATCGCCGCACTCCGTCCCGGCCTTGCCGACATGACGCTCGACTCCTCCGTCTACCGGCCGGCAGCCTACGTGGACTCGGCTCTGGACAACCTGGGCTGGGCACTGCTCATCGGCGCCGCCCTGTTGATGCTGCTGATCCTGGCGTTCTTCGACTGGAGGCGGTCGGTCATCGCGGCCGCGACCATCGTCGTGTCGTCGGCGACCGCCGTCGTCATGCTGGACGTCCTTGGTGCGACCGTCGACCTGATGGTGGTTGCGGGTCTGGTGCTCGGACTCACCGCGATCGTCGACGACGCCGTGAACGACGTCGACGCCATCATCGCGAGGCTGCGTGCACGACGCGATGACGGCGACGCCAGGCGCCTGCCGACCGTGATCATCGAGGCCGCGACACTGGCTCGGGGCCCTGTCCTCTACGCAGCGCTCATCGTCGCAGCGGCGGCGATCCCGCTGCTCTTCCTCCGCGGCGAGGGAGGGGCCTTCCTGCCCTCCATCGCGCTGAGCTACCTGCTCGCAGTCGGCGCGTCGATGTTGTCGGCGCTCGTCATCCTGCCGGTGATGTGCATGCTGTTGGTCGGCAACGCGCCTGCCCGCGCCCGGGAGTCGCGCGTCGCGGGGTCACTGCACGCTCGATACGACTCGATGGGCCCGCAACTGGTTGCTCGCCCGGTCGCCGCGTTCGCCGTGATCGCAGCCCTTGCCGCGGGCGGGTTCATCGCCGCGCCGTTCCTGGAGAGCTCGCTGCGCCCGGCACTCCAGGAGCGAGCCGTCCTGATGAACGTAGAGGCGGCGCCTGGCACGTCCCTGCTCCGGATGACGGAGCTCACCACGGCGGCCGTCGCGGATCTCGAGGCGTTGCCCGGCATTCGCGAGGCGAACGCCCACGTGGGCCGCGCTATCACGTCCGACCAGAAGGTAGACGTCAACCAGGGTCAGATCTGGGTGTCGATGGACGATGCAGCTGACTACGACAAGTCGGTCGCTGCGATCTCCGGAACGCTCTCGTCCAACCCGGAGCTCACCGGAGAGGTTCTCACCTACTCCGACCAACGCGTCCGCGACGTGCTGCGCGAGGCCGAGCACGACGTGGTCGTGCGGGTGTACGGCGAGGACGCGGCGGTGCTGGATGCCAAGGCTGAAGAGCTTCGGGCAGCGATCGAGCAGCTGGACGGTGTGTCCACAGTCAACGTCGACGCCGCACCCGAGGAGCCGACGGTCGAGGTCCGGGTAGACCTTGCCAAGGCCCAACAGCTGGGCATCAAGCCCGGCGATGTACGGCGGGCCGCGTCAGCCCTGCTGGGCGGCATCACGGTCGGCCACCTCTTCCAGAACCAGAAGGTGTTCGACGTCGTTGTCTGGGGTGCCCCGCAGGTTCGCGAGGACGAGAACGACCTCAGGAACCTGCTCATCGACACTCCTGACGGTCGTACGATCCGGCTCGGCGATGTGGCCGAGGTGGCGAACGTCCCCAACGACACGGTGATCCGCCACGAGTCTGTTGCCCGGTTCCTCGAGCTGACGGCCGACGTGAGCGGACGCGATGTCTCGGACGTGACGTCAGACGTCGAGGCCGCCATCGCAGCGACGGCCTTCCCGCTTGACCACCACGCGGAAGTGATCGACCTGTACGCGGAGCGCCAGGCCGACACCACCCGGCTTATCGGCGTCGCCGTGGCCGTACTGATCGCGATCTTCCTGTTGCTCCAGGCTGCGTTCCGTAGCTGGCGCCTGGCCGTCCTCGGACTGGTCACGCTCCCTGTCGCGGTGACCGGCGGCCTCTTCGTCGCCCTGCTCGACGGAGGCACCGTGAAGCTCGGCACGATCGCCGGCATCCTGGTGGGGCTAGGACTAGCAGCACGGGGCCTGGTCACCTTCGTCAGGCATTGTCAGCACCTGCAGATCCACGAGGGAGTCGCCTTCGACGACGCCCTGGTGGTCCGCGCGACGCGGGACCGGCTGGTTCCGATGCTGCAGTCCGCACTGGCGACCGTCGCACTTCTCGCCCCCATCGCCGTCCTCGGCGGACGTGCGGGGCTCGAGGTCCTGCAGCCTGCTGTGCTGGCGGTCATGGGTGTTCTGGTCACCAGCACGTTGGTCAACCTGGTTGCCCTTCCTGCGCTGTACCTGCGCTTCGGGAAGGACGCCGACTTCGACAACTGGGTGGACGAGCTGCTCGAGGCAGTCCCCGACGCCGACCCCGTCAGCGCCTAGGAGGCGATCATGAACCAGAGCCGCATCGTAGTCGCGGGCGTCGTCCTGCTAGCCGGACTGCTGTCGTCCTGCGCAGCGTCGGTCTCGGATGCCTACGTCATCAAGAACGACCCAGGGAGCGTGAAGCTGGTCGCCGGCACGGAACACGGTGTCGTGAGCCTCACCGAGGCTGCCGTCAACCGGCTGCAGATCCAGACTGCCCGGGTTACGCGCGCCGGCAAGGCGCTGGTCGTCCCGTCCGACGCGGTCTTCGTGGACTCCGACGGAGCCTGGTGGCTCTTCACGAACCCGGAGCCGCAGAAGTACGTGCGCGTGAAGATCGAGATTCGTCGCGAGGCGGACGGCAAGGCCTTCCTGGCGGCCGGACCGAAGGTAGGCACGGAAGTCGTCATCGTCGGCGCCGCAGAGCTCTCTGGCGTCGAACAGGCCGTCGGACACTGACAGCCCAACAGAAGGGGTCACCATCATGAGGTGGGTTGTCGGGTCGAGCCTGAAGTTCCGGTTCATCGTCGTCGCCATGGCCGCCGCTCTGATGTTCTTCGGCGTGCAGCGGATGGACGACACACCGATCGACGTCTTCCCGGAGTTCGCGCCGCCGAAGGTCGAGATCCACACGATCGCCATCGGGCTGGCCCCGACCGAGGTCGAGTCGCTGATCACGGTCCCGCTCGAGCAGGCACTCAACGGCATCCCGGGGGTCAACGAGATTCGCTCCAAGTCGGTCGAGCAGCTGTCGCAGATCGTCCTGCTCTTCGACCAGGGGACCGACCTGCTCGAGGCCCGACAGCTGGTGGCAGAACGCATGGCCACCGTCACGTCGACGCTGCCCACCTGGGCCGCTCCACCGGTCATGTTGCAACCGATGTCGGCCACCAGTCGGGTCCTCAAGATCGGGCTCTCCATCACCGATCCCGAGCTCGACCTGATGGACCTGTCGATGACGGCGTACTGGAAGATCCGGTCGCGCCTGCTCAGGGTCCCCGGAGTGGCCAACATCCCCATCTGGGGCGAGCGGCTCGAGATGCTGCAGGTCCAGGCTGACCCGGTTCGCATGGCCAAGGCGAAAGTGACGCTCGAGCAGGTCATGACGGCGACAGCGGACACGCTCGACGCCGGCCTGTTGCGCTACTCCGAAGGGCACTTCATCGGCAGGGGCGGCTGGGTCGAGCGCAACAACCAACGAAGCAGCGTCAGACACGTACTCCCGATCCTGAACTCGGGCGACCTGGCGAACGTGCCCATCCGCAACCTGAACGGCAAGGAGATCCGCCTCGGCGACGTCGCCGACCTGGTCCGAGACCACCAGCTCCTCATCGGCGATGCCGTGATCAACAACGGCGAAGGGCTGATGCTCATCGTCGAGAAGCTGCCCTGGGCCAACACCATGGACGTGACCCGAGGAATCGAGGAGGCACTCGACGAGCTCCGTCCCGGCCTGAACGGGATCGCCGTGGACGCGTCGATCTTCCGGCCCGCCACGTTCATCGATGACTCGGTCAACAACCTGAAGAAGGCGCTGATCCTCGGGGCCCTCCTGATGATCCTGATGCTGTGCCTGTTCCTGTACTCGTGGCGCACCGCCCTGATCAGTGTGGTGACCATCCCGTTGTCACTCCTGGCCGCTCTGCTGGTGCTCGACAGTCAGGGCACCACGATCAACACGATGGTCCTCGCCGGCTTCGTCATAGCGCTCGGCGACATCGTGGACGACTCCATCATCGGCATCGAGAACGTCGTACGCCGGCTGCGGCAGCATCGCAGCGAGGGCGGCTCAAGGCCGACCGCCAAGGTCATCCTCGACGCCTCCATGGAGGTTCGGGGGGCGATCGTCTACGCAACGATCATCGAGGTCGTCGCCATTCTGCCGATCTTCCTGCTGGATGGCCTCTCCGGGTCGTTCTTCAGGCCACTCGCGCTGGCGTACGCACTCGCGCTGCTCGCTTCCATGGTTGTGGCGCTGACCGTCACTCCGGCCCTCAGCCTCATCTTCTTCCGTAGCGAAGGGTCGCTGAGGGATAAGGAGTCTCCCCTCGTACCCCCGCTGAAGCGCGGCTACGTGTGGCTGTTGTCCAAGATCGTCCGCCAGCCGCGGCGGGCGTACCTGGCCGTCGGTGCCACGACCGTGGCCGGCCTGATTGTCATGCCGGTACTGGGACAGTCGCTGCTCCCGAACTTCAAGGAACGCGACTTCCTGATGCACTGGCTGGCCAAGCCGGACACGTCCCTGGCGGAGGAGGTCCGGACGACGAAGCTGGTCAACGCCGAGCTCCTCGCGATACCCGGTGTTCGCAATGCCGGGAGCCACATCGGCAACGCATTACTGGGCGACGAGCCCTACGGCGTGTACTTCGGCGAGAACTGGATCAGCGTGGACCCGTCGGTGGACTACGACCAGACGCGGGCGAAGATCCAGGAAGTGGTCGACAGCTACCCCGGGATCTACCGCGACGTCCTTACCTACCTCAAGGAACGCATCCGGGAAGTGCTGACCGGCACGAGCGAGGCCATCACGATCAGGATCTCGGGCCAGGACCTCGGCCTGCTGCGAGAGAAGGCCGAAGAGGTCAACGCCTTGCTGGGCGAGATCCCGGGCGTCATCGACAACCACGCTGAGTTCCAGTCGCCGATCCCGCAGATCGAGGTGGAAGTAGACCTCGCGGCTGCCAGAGAGCACGGTGTCAAGCCGGGAGACGTACGACGTGCCGCGTCTCGACTGATCGCAGGCGAGGAGGCCGGCGACATCTACCGCGACGGCCGGGCCTACGACGTACAGGTGTGGAGCCCACCCGAGACCAGGGAGAGCTTGACGGACCTGCAGAACCTGCTCATCGACACTCCCGGCGGGGGTCACGTCCGCTTGAAGGACGTCACCGAGATCAAGATCGTGCCCGTCCCGAACGTGATCCATCACAACAACCTGTTCCGGAGCATCGATGTCGGCGCCAACATCGACGACTCACGGGACCTAGGCGCAGTCGTATCAGATGTCGAGGACCGTCTCGCCACGGTCGAGTGGCCACTGGAGTTCCGCGCCGAGATGCTCGGCGAGTACACCGAGCGTGAAAAGGCCTCGAACCGGCTCTATCTCTTCTCCGGCATTGCGGCTCTGGTCATCTTCCTGTTGCTGCAGGCCTCGTTCATGAGCTGGCGGCTGGCCACCATGTTCTTCGTGACCCTGCCGATCGCACTCGTCGGCGGCGTGCTCGCGGCGTACATGGGCGGGCGCATCATCTCCCTCGGGTCCCTGGTGGGCTTCCTCACTGTGTTCGGCATCGTGGCTCGCAACGGAATCATGCTGATCAGCCATGCCCAGCATCTCGAGGAGGTCGAGAACGAGCCGTTCGGGCCCGAGCTCGTCATCCGTGCCGCCAAGGAGCGGCTGGTGCCGATCATGATGACCGTGCTCACCACCGGGCTGGCGCTCATCCCGCTGATCGTCTCGGGCTCGATCCCCGGCCAGGAGATCGAGCACCCGATGGCGGTGGTCATCCTGGGTGGCCTCATCACAGCCACGCTGCTCAACCTGTTCGTCGTCCCGTCGCTCTACCTGCGGTTCGCCAAGAGCCGGAAGAGCGGAGAGATGCCGGTCATGGCCTAAACAGGTGGCAGGGACTCGATGTCGGCGAGCACGACCTCGCGGTCCTCAGGGTCATCGAGCGCCTCGGCCAGCGCGAGCGCCTGCTCGCGCGCATGCCGAGCCGACTCGGTGTCGCCCGCGATGGCGTGGCCTCGGGCCAACGCCTCGTAGGCGCTGGCCCTGACCCAGTCATCGACTCCGTCGCGGTCGGCGTACTCGAGGCACCGGCGTGCGTGGAACAGCGCAGGCTCGCCACGCCGGAGTACGGCGTACACGCGCGAGCACTGCCACTCCCCGATCGCACGGTTCTGGTCGTTGCCCACGTTGTCCCAGTGGAAGCGCGACGCATGCGCCATGTGCAGCATGCGGTCGTCCTCGTCCGCGGTGCGTGAATCCTGCTCGAGCAGCGCCGCGGTGCTGTTGAACAGCTCCACGGCGAGCCCGCGCTCGTCAGTCATGACGCGAGCCGTCAGGCGAGTGCCGCGATCGCGTCGTTCAGCGTCGCCGAAGGACGCATCACTGCGAAGGCCTTGTCGTCGTCGGGCTGGTAGTAGCCGCCGATCTCGACAGGCGAGCCCTGGACCCCGATCAGCTCCTCGGCGATCGCCTGCTCGTTGCTGCGCAGCGTGTCGGCGAGACCCTTGAATGCGGCAGCGAGGTCGGTGTCCTCGGTCTGGCTTGCGATCTCCTCGGCCCAGTAGAGCGCCAGGTAGAAGTGCGAGCCGCGGTTGTCGATGGTGCCCAGCTTGCGGCCCGGCGACTTGTTCTCGAGCAGGAACGTGCCGGTTGCACGGTCGAGCGTGTCGCCCAGCACCTGGGCGCTGCGGTTACCCGTGGTGTTGGCGAAGTGCTCGAACGAGACGGCAAGCGCCAGGAACTCGCCCAGGCTGTCCCAGCGTAGGTAGTTCTCCTTGACCAGCTGCTGCACGTGCTTCGGCGCGGAGCCACCAGCGCCGGTCTCGAAGAGGCCACCGCCATTGATCAGGGGTACGACGGAGAGCATCTTGGCCGACGTACCGAGCTCCAGGATCGGGAAGAGGTCGGTGTTGTAGTCACGCAGGACGTTGCCCGTGACGGAGATCGTGTCCTCGCCGCGCCGGATGCGCTCGACGGAGAGCTTGCACGCCTCGGCAGGGGGAAGGATCCGGATGTCGAGGCCGGCGGTGTCGTGCTGCGGCAGGTAGGCGTTGACCTTCTGGATCAGGTTCGCGTCGTGCGCGCGCGACTCGTCGAGCCAGAAGATCGCCGGCGTTCCAGAGGCGCGCGCACGGGTGACGGCGAGCTTGACCCAGTCCTGGATCGGGACGTCCTTGGTCTGGCAGGCGCGCCAGATGTCGCCCTTCTCCACGTTGTGCGAGAGCAGCTCGTCGCCGTTCGACGCGACCACGTTGACGACGCCGTCGGCGTCGAGCTCGAAGGTCTTGTCGTGGGAGCCGTACTCCTCGGCCGCCTGGGCCATCAGGCCGACGTTCGGCACCGAGCCCATCGTGACCGGGTCGTAGGCGCCGTTGGCGCGGCAGTCGTCGATGACGGCCTGGTAGATCCCGGCGTACGACGAGTCGGGGATCACCGCGAGGGTGTCGGCCTCCTGGCCGTCCGGACCCCACATGTGGCCGCTGGTGCGGATCATCGCCGGCATCGAGGCGTCGACGATGACGTCGGACGGGACGTGCAGGTTGGTGATGCCCTTGTCGGAGTCGACCATGGCCAGCGGCGGACCCGCTGCGATCTCGGCCTCGATGCTCGCCTTGATCTCGGGCCCGTTCGACAGGGCACCGAGTCCGTCGAGGATGCCACCCAGCCCGTTGTTCGGGGACAGGCCGGCGTCGGCGAGAGCGGCGCCGTACTGCTCGAACGTCTTGGGCAGGAACGCGCGGACGACATGGCCGAAGATGATCGGGTCGGAGACCTTCATCATGGTGGCCTTGAGGTGCACGGAGAAGAGCACGTCGTCGGCGATCGCTCGCTGCACCTGCTCGGTCAGGAACTCCTGCAGAGCACCGACCCGCATGACGGTCGCGTCAATCACCTCGCCGGCGAGCACCTTCAGGCCGTCCTTGAGCACGGTCACCGTGCCGTTCGCGGCGACGTGCTCGATCCGCAGAGTGTCCGGGGCGCCGATGACGACCGACTTCTCGTTGTGCCGGAAGTCGTCGGCAGCCATGGTGGCGACGTTGGTGCGCGAGTCGGTCGACCAGGCGCCCATCGAGTGCGGGTTCTTGCGGGCGTAGGCCTTCACGCTCGCCGGTGCCCGGCGGTCGGAGTTGCCCTCACGAAGGACGGGGTTGACCGCACTGCCCTTGATCTTGTCGTAGCGCGCGCGGATGTCCTTGTCCTCGTCGGAGGTCACCTCGTCCGGGTAGTTCGGGATGTCGTAACCCTGGCCCTGGAGCTCGGCCACTGCTGCCTTGAGCTGCGGGATGGAGGCGCTGACGTTCGGCAGCTTGATGATGTTCGCCTCGGGCGTCTTCGCCAGGGCGCCCAGCTCGGCGAGCGCATCGCCGATGCGCTGCTCCTCGGTCAGCCCCTCGGGGAAGGTTGCCAGGATCCGGCCGGCGAGCGAGATGTCGCGGGTCTCGACGGGAACACCTGCCTTGGCGGCGTACGCCTGGATGATCGGCAGGAAGGAGTACGTCGCCAGCATCGGCGCCTCGTCCGTGTGGGTGTAGATGATTGTCGAGTCAGCCACGTCGGTTCCCTGTCCCTAGCTTCTGCGAAAATGTCTTGACGTCAAGATATCTTACCCGGCCGGACTCTCGACGTACTCCGCGGCCCATCCTGCCGCTTTCTGCCCACCCAGGCGAGTGGGGGAACACCGCCCGGACATGCCATTGCCGAGTGGCTCCGCCGCGACGACCATCAACAGTGGGGCGCCTGTCGAAAGGAGCCCCCATGCATCGCCACAGCAGCATTTTGTTGGCTTTCGTCACCACTGCCCTCGTCTGCGCCGGGGGTCCGGCCGTGGCCGCGCCGGTCGAGAGCGGGCACTTCCACGACGTCTTCACCGAAGCGATTCCCGACCTGTGCGGGGTCGAGGGTCAGCTCGACAACGACGTGAGCGGCAGCTTCACGTTCAACCCCCGAACGGGCCTCTATCGCGAGTCCGTGCACGGCACGGTCGTCTGGACGAACCTCGAGACGGGGAAGACGTTCACCGAGGCCTTCACGGCCAATTCGCGCGACGTCGCGTTCACCGACAACGGGGATGGGACTTTCACGATTCTCGTGTACGCAGCAGGTGGGTACCACTCCTTCGACAGCGACGGGAAGATCTTCCTCAGGGACCCGGGCACGACTCGGTTCACCCTGCTGCTCGACGACAACGGGACTCCGGAGGACTTCGAGGATGACTTTGTGACGTTCCTCGACACGGTCAAGGAGAGCACCGGTCTCAACGAGCTCGAGGGTCACGACTTCTGCGAGGACTTCCTGACAGTCACGAGCTGAACCACTATCCGACCGGCCGCTAGCAGTCACCGCGGTGGCTGCTAGCGTCGGGGCGTTCAGCCCCACACTCGCTAGGAGTCGTCGTGACCCAGCCCGTCAAGGTGGCCGTCACCGGTGCCGCCGGCCAGATCGGCTACAGCCTTCTCTTCCGGATCGCGAGCGGTTCGCTCCTCGGTCCTGACACGCCCGTCCAGCTGCAGCTGCTCGAGATCGAGCCCGCACTCAAGGCGCTCGAGGGCGTCGTGATGGAGCTCGACGACTGCGCGTTCCCGACCCTCGCCGGCGTCGAGATCGGCCACGAGGCGAACAAGATCTTCGACGGCGTGAACCTCGCCCTGCTCGTCGGCGCGCGGCCGCGCGGCCCGGGCATGGAGCGTGGCGACCTGCTCTCCGCGAACGGCGCGATCTTCACCGCGCAGGGGAAGGCCCTCAACGAGGTGGCCGCGTCCGACGTACGCATCGGTGTCACCGGCAACCCGGCGAACACCAACGCGCTCATCGCGATGAGCAACGCCCCCGACATCCCCACCGAGCGGTTCTCGGCGCTCACGCGGCTCGACCACAACCGCGCGATCTCGCAGCTGGCCGCCAAGACCGGCACGCCCGTCACCGAGATCAAGCACATGACGATCTGGGGCAACCACTCCGCGACGCAGTACCCCGACATCTTCCACGCCGAGGTCGGCGGCAAGAGCGCGTTCGACGCGATCGGCCAGGACCAGGGCTGGGTCGAGGACTACTTCATCCCGACGGTCGCCAAGCGCGGCGCGGCGATCATCGACGCCCGCGGCGCGTCGTCGGCAGCCTCCGCAGCCTCCGCCACCGTCGACGCCGCCCGTGACTGGCTGCGCGGCTCGGCTGACGGCGACTGGGTCTCGATGGCGGTCCGCTCGGACGGCTCGTACGGCGTACCCGAGGGCCTGATCTACTCCTTCCCCGTCACCACCAAGGGCGGCGACTGGGAGATCGTCCAGGGCCTCGAGATCTCGGAGTTCTCGCAGGGCAGGATGGACGCCACCGCGGCGGAGCTCATCGAGGAGCGCGACGCGGTCAAGGAGCTCGGCCTGATCTGAGGATCAGACGGCGTCGGGCACGACTATCGCAAGCGTCAGTAGCCCGACGCCGAGGATCGTCAGGAACACCACGTCCAGCGACTTCCTGCGCACCTTCAGCATCCCCGCCTTGTGGTCGGGCAGGATCAGCCGACAGGCCGCTCCCCCGAGCAAGCCGCCACCCATGACGCTGAGCCCGGTGCGGAAGTCGCCGAGGACCACGATGGCCAGGCCGACTGCGGCCGTCACGCCGACGATGATGTAGCAGAGCCCGCCGATGGTCGACGGGTAGCGGCGGGGCTCGTCGGGTCGGAGCTCCGGCTCGGGGAGCTGGTTCACGCCAGGGACTGTTCGGCGGCCTCGACGATGTTGGCCAACAGCATCGCGCGGGTCATGGGCCCGACGCCGCCCGGGTTCGGCGAGACCCAGCCGGCGACGTCGTACACGTCCGGTGCGAGATCGCCGACGATCTTGCCCTCGGCGTCGCGTGAGACACCCACGTCCAGCAGGGCGGCGCCGGGCTTCACCATGTCCCCGGTGATGACGTTGGGTACGCCGGCCGCGGCGACCACGATGTCGGCCTGGCGCACGTGGGTTGCCAGGTCGCGGGTGCCCGTGTGGCAGAGCGTGACTGTGGCGTTCTCCGACCGGCGGGTCATCAGCAGCCCGAGGGGGCGGCCGACCGTGATGCCACGGCCCACGACACAGACCTCGGCACCCGCGATGTTGACGTCGTGGCGTCGCAGCAGCTCCACGATGCCGGCCGGGGTGCACGGGAGTGGCGCGGGCTCACCGAGCACGAGCCAGCCAAGGTTGGTGGGGTGCAGACCGTCGGCATCCTTGGCAGGGTCGATCAGACCCAGGATGTGGTTCTCGTCGATGTGCTTGGGCAGCGGGAGCTGCACGATGTAGCCGGTGCAGTCGGGGTTCGCGTTGAGGCCGGCGATCGCGTCCTCGACCGCCGACTGCGGTGTGTCTGCGGGCAGGTCCACGCGGAGCGAGTTGATGCCGACCTCGGCACAGTCCTTGTGCTTGCCGTTGACGTACCACCGGCTGCCCGGGTCGTCGCCGACGAGAACCGTGGCCAGCCCCGGGACGACTCCCGCCTCCCGCAGCTTGGCCACGCGCTCGGCGAGCTCCGCCTTGATGGTCGCGGAAGTGGCCTTGCCGTCGAGGATCTGTGCTGTCACGCGGGCGATTCTATTCGCAGGCCACCGTGGTCGGAGCGTCGCACTGGTCCGTGCCCTCACCGCCGTCAGCGAGATCGCCGGAGGTCGCCTCTTCGTACTCGCTGCCGCCCCAGATCTGGTCGTCGCCACCACGTCCGAAGAGCTTGTCGTTCCCAAGCACGCCCGACAGCTTGTTGGCGTTGTCGTCCCCTCGGAGCACGTCGTCGAACCTCGTACCCACGACGTCCTCGAGCCCACCGACCGAGACGGCGCTCTTCCCCACGAGGGCCTTGCCCGTCACCAGATCGAGGACCAGCCGCGCGGGGGCATCCAGCCACGTGGCAAGGTCCCAGCCTTCGCCACCGTCGAGCAGCACGGCGTCCTTCGTCTGGTACCAGAGCTCGTCGTCGCCCGGACCGCCGTAGCCGGATCCGCCGTACACGAGGAGGTTGTCGTTGCCCGAGCCGCCATAGGCGA
>DATILB010000024.1:0-3091 GCA_035477015.1 Nocardioidaceae bacterium
CTGCTGGACATCGTCGGGGATGACGTAGTCGCGGCCCTCCAAGGCCGCGGCGGCCTTGGCAGCACGGACGAGGTGGAGCGTGGCGCGTGGAGACGCGCCCAGGGTGAGCTCGGACGAGCGCCGGGTCGCGGTCGTGATCGCCACGGCGTACCGCAGCACGGTCTGGGACACGTGGACACCGTTGACGATGTCGACGAGCTTGGCCACCTCGGCGGCGTCCGTGACCGGCTCGAGGTCGTCGAGCGGGTTGTGGCTGGAGCGCGACGTGAGCATCGCGATCTCGGCCGACTCGACGGGGTACCCCATGGAGACTCGCGCCATGAAGCGGTCGCGCTGCGCCTCGGGGAGGGCGTAGGTGCCCTCCATCTCGATCGGGTTCTGGGTCGCGATGACCATGAACGGCGTGTCCAGGTGGTACGTCGTACCGTCCACCGTGACCTGGCGCTCCTCCATGCACTCGAGCAAAGCGGACTGCGTCTTGGGCGACGCGCGGTTGATCTCGTCACCGACCACGATGTTGGCGAAGATGCCGCCGGGCCGGAACTCGAACTCGCGGGTGTCCTGGTTGAACACGGACACGCCCGTGACGTCCGAAGGCAGCAGGTCCGGGGTGAACTGGATGCGTCGCACGGTGCAGTCGATGGTGCGCGCGAGAGCCTTGCTCAGCATGGTCTTGCCGACGCCGGGCACGTCCTCGATCAAGAGGTGACCTTCGGCCAGCAGCACGACCAGCGCGAGCTTGGCGACCTCCGGCTTGCCCTCGATGACGGTCTCGATGCCCTCACGGATGCGCGTCGTGACGCGAGCGAGCGTCTCGAGATCGGCACCACTCGCTGCGTGACGCCCCGTCGAGCCTTCGAGCGGCTCGTGCGCAGACTCCTGAGCGTCCTCATCCACTGACGTCACGCTGTCCTCTTTCTCCCCGTGGTGTTGCGGGTAGTCAACCCCCACCACTCGTTCTCAGCAAACACCCCGCGGGCGTTGTCACCAAATGGTGACCCCGCTTGCTGACTCTTCGACGCCCCACTTCACCCCACCGTTCCCTCCACCTGCCTCCTTCTACGTCGCTGCAGGCGTGGAGGTTGCGTCCTGCGCAAGACCTGCAGCACCGACCGCCTCCCAGGAACGGGATCGACGCACGCCTGGAGAAACGCGAAAGTGCTTGCGAGTGGAGCAAAGTGGAGTATGGTGGAGCGCAGTGGAGGAAAGGGAGGTGCCGGGATGTTCTTCGGCACCCACACGCCCAAGCTCGACGAGAAGGGGCGCCTCTTCCTCCCGGCGAAATTCAGGGACGAGCTTGCGGAGGGACTCGTGGTCACCAGAGGTCAGGAGCGATGCCTGAACGTCTGGCCCAAGGACGAGTTCTCGACGTTCACGGACCGCCTCAAGGAACTGCCGGTGACCAACCGCGGCGGGCGTGACTACGTCCGGATGCTGTTCGCCGGCGCCTCCGACGAGACGCCCGACAAGCAGGGCCGGATCACCATCCCGCCGATGCTCCGCACCTACGCCGGGCTCCAGAAGGAGTGCGTCGTGATCGGGGCGATGAACCGGGTGGAGATCTGGGATGCGGCCGCCTGGGCCGAGTACGAAGCCTCGCAGGAGCAGGCCTTCTCCGAGTTGTCGGAGGACGTCTTCCCGCCTGGCTACTAGCAACAAGCAGCAGGACGGCAACAAGAGAACAGCGGACGCGCAGGGCGAGATCTCACGCCCGTTCCTTTCGGCATCTGTCACACCTTCCCCGGTGCCAGAAGCCACTTCCCTGGGGAACGGGCGGGGATCTGGCCAGGCGAGTCCGGTCGGGTCAGACAAAGGGGTCGAGTCCATTGAGCGTGGTGCAGCCACCGGTACGCCGGGTCCGGCAGGAGGTCCGCGATGCAGTCGCGGTCGCCTGCTTCTCGGCCGGTGCCTCCGTCGCGGTCTCGTTGGCCCTGATCCTCATCATCAGCCTCGTCGGACAGCACGCCTGAGATGAGCACTCCGTCTCACGTCCCGGTGCTTCTCGACCGGGTCGTTGCCCTGGTGGCCCCTCCTCTCGAGCGCCCCGGCTCGGTCATGGTGGACGCGACGCTCGGTCTCGGCGGTCACACCGAGGCGGTGCTCACCCGGTGCCCCGAAGCTCGCGTCATCGGGATCGACCGCGACACCCATGCCCTCGAGCGGAGCCGCCAGCGCCTGGAGCCCTTCGCCGAGCGCGTCACCTTCGTGCACGCGGTGTACGACGAGATCGGCGACGTCCTCGACGAGCTCGGCCTGTCATCGGTGGACGGAGTCCTCTTCGACCTCGGCGTCTCGAGCATGCAGCTTGACGTGCGGGAACGAGGCTTCGCCTACGCCGAGGACGCACCACTCGACATGCGGATGAACGACACCGCGGGCATGACGGCCGCGGACATCCTGAACAGCTACGAGGCGCCCGACCTCGCCCGCATCTTGAAGTGGTACGGCGAGGAGCGCTTCGCCAAGCGCATCGCGGACGCCATCGTCCGGGAGCGCCAGCGGGAGCCGTTCAGCCGGAGCGCGCGACTCGTGGAGCTGATCCGCGAGTCGATCCCCGCACCGGCACGTCGTACCGGGGGACACCCCGCCAAGCGGACCTTCCAGGCGCTGCGGATCGAGGTCAACGACGAGCTGGCGGTCCTCCGCCGGGCGCTTCCTGCGGCGATCAACGCCGTCGGTGTCGGCGGGCGCGTGGTCGTCATGAGCTACCACTCGCTCGAGGACCGGCTCGCCAAGCATGCGTTCGTCGCCGGCACCACGACCGACGTCCCTCCGGACATGCCGTTCGTTCCCGAGGGACATGAGCCGCTTCTGCGGTTGATCACGCGTGGCGCCGAGAAGGCGTCTGAGCAGGAGATCGAGGAGAACCCCCGAGCCGCATCGGTGCGGCTACGGGCTGTGGAACGGGTCCGCGAAGGGGCGGTCGCATGAGCACGTGGAGTGGTGCGGCCAAGAATCTGCGTGTCCCGAAGTTCGCTGAGGAGGCGGTCGAGCGTGCTCGGCTCGCCGTCGTACCACGGCAGCGGCAGCTGGCCGCGCCGCGCATTCCTTTTGCCATCCTCGTCGGCCTGGTCCTGCTCGGTGGTGTCGC
>DATILB010000025.1:0-4326 GCA_035477015.1 Nocardioidaceae bacterium
GATCCGCGTTCGCCGATCATGATCCCCTCGATGCCGTCGTACACCTCGCCGGCATCCCGGACGAGACCTCGCTTCCCGCCGAGCTGACGTCGCACGTGCACACGACCGCTGCGCTTCTCGACGCGATGCTCGAGCAGGGGATTCGTCGCATCATCTACGCCAGCAGCAACCACGCCGTCGGGCGTACGCCGCGCGCTGACGTGGTCGGGGTCGACGTACCGCCCCGACCGGACACGTTCTACGGCGTGGCCAAGGTCGCTGCCGAGGCACTGCTGCGGCTCTACGTCGACCGGTTCGGCGTCGATGCGGTCGCCCTGCGGATCGGGTCGTTCCAGACCCAGCCCGAGACCGTTCGTCAGCTCTCCACCTGGCTCAGCCACGACGACGCCGTACGGCTCGTGGAGGCGGGGCTCACAGCGCCGGACCCGGGCTTCGCCGTGGTCTACGGCATCTCGGCAAACACGCGCGCCTGGTGGGACCTCGAACCCGGCCGGAGCCTCGGCTACGAGCCTCAGGACGACGCAGAGGCGTTCGCCGACTCGGTGGCCGCGGGTGCGGAGGACGAGCTCGAGGCGGCGTACGTCGGTGGGCCCTTCGTCGCCGAGCGCTTCCACCGTCCCGCTCTATAACGCTGGTCACAGCGCTGACGGGCACGTGTAACTATGATTTACACATGCCTACGCGGAACAACATCACCTGGGAGCTCGCCGACGGGGTCGCCTACGTGCGGCTCGACCGGCCCAAGAAGTACAACGGGCTGACCCTCGACATGCTCAACGAGCTCACCCGGCTCTCCGCGCAGCTGCGTCGCGAGCCGTCGCTGCGGGCGGTCGTGCTTTCGGGCTCCGGCGAGTCGTTCTGCTCCGGCCTCGACTTCGCCTCCGTACTCAACCAGCCGCAGAAGATCGTCACGACCTTCCTGCCCCGTCCGTGGCGAGGAACCAACAACTTCCAGGAAGCGTGCTGGGGCTGGCGCCGGCTCCCGGTCCCGGTGATCGCCGTCGTCCAAGGACACGTCTACGGCGGCGGCCTCCAGTTGGCGATGGCGGCCGACTTCCGGTTCACCACCCCCGACTCGCAGTGGTCGGTGCTGGAGACCAAGTGGGGCCTGATCCCGGACATGACCGGCATCCGCACGCTGGCCGAGCAGGTCGGTATGGACACGGCGAAGCTGCTCACCATGACCGGCGACGTTGTCAGCGGGACGGAGGCGCACCGGCTCGGACTCGCGACGAGCGTCTCCGACGACCCGCACGCCGAAGCAGGCCAGCTCGTCGACAAGCTGCTGACGCGATCCCCGGACGCGGTCGCCGCCGCGAAGCGACTCTTCAACCAGAGCTGGACGTCGAGCGTCCGCAAGACCTTCCACCGCGAGCGGGTCGAGCAGCTGATCCTGCTGACGCTTCGCAACACCGCGGCTGCGCGCAACGCTGCCTTCAAGAAGGAGACGCCGCGGTTCGCCGCCCGGCTTCTGAAGTAGCCCGTACACAACTGCGGACCCAAGTCGGGTTTCAGGCCACTTCTGGCCTCCTGGAGGGGACTTCGGTCCGCACTTGTGTACGCGAGAAGGTGCGCAGCAGATCAAGTACGTACTCCTGCTCGTGCATGACGTCCTCCCAGGCGAAACGCAGCACGGTCCAGCCGTTCCGGACGAGCCAGTTGTAGCGCCTACGCGCGAGGGCGAGAAGCGAGCTCGCGGCCGCGCCATCTCGCAGGTACGAGTCCGCGATGCACAGGGACTCGTCGAAAGGCAGCCGGCGAAGACAGTCGATGAGCGTCCGATCGCGAGAGGTGACCCCACCCTCGACGTCGTCCGGGTGCAGGTCGACGAACCGGACCCCTGACTTCGATCCAGTCACCCTGCGATGTTTAGGGATCGTGACCTGCGGGACTTCGGGCTGCTTCTTGAGCGACCAACCCCACCGGGCTGCAGCGCTGAGGTCCGAGACAACGCCCCCGAGCGCTGCCGCTCGCCTCATCGCGACGTCAGCAGTCGGAAGGGCGAGCCGTCCTCGGGCATCCCGCGCGACATCCCCGGATGCGAGAGCACGCCTCACGGCACGGCGCGAGGTCAGTCGGACGAGCGTCCTCTGGTCTGCGACACCACCGAGGCGCTCGAGGGCTTCGGCGACCGACATGCGGAGATCCTGACGCAAAGTCGCGCCTGGCGGCGGCGGCCATCCACAGGCTTACCGGCTCGCTAAAGCGACCCGTGTCTCAAGCCCCACCCTCGCGGAACGCATCATCCAGGTGTGGTTCGTGCGGACTGCGCGCCGCACCCACCGGGTCGCGTCCAGCATCGGCCGACGCGTCTCGACCTCCTGCTCGTAGAACACGTCGAGCCCGGCGTCGGTGGGGCTGAGGGTGAACCTGCTCCAACCCTCGAGGTCACCGTCGATCGAGACGTGCAGCACGCCCGCATCCGGGTCGCGGACCACCGGTCGCAGCTCGAGGTGAAGGGTGAACGGCAGGACCGACCGACACAGCACGAGTGCGTGGTCCTCGCCGAGCTTCGCGACGGCACTGATCTGCGGCCACCACTCGGGGTAGCGCTCCACGTCGACGAGTACGTCGTACGCCGCGCCAGCCTCGGCGTCGAGCAACCACCGGTGCTCGAAGCGGAACGAAGTACTCACGTGCTCATCCTGCCTCGTCGTGCAAGGCTGGCGCCGTGATCCGTACCGAGCAGCCGATCGACGCAGACGCCATCCATGCCGTCACCGCAGCCGCCTTTCGCGGCGCGGATTATGCCGCCGCGGACGTCGACGGAGACCCGGGCGAGGCCGCGCTCGTGGGCTGGCTTCGAGCGGACTCCAGCTGGATCCCGGAGCTGTCACTGGTCGCGGAGCTCGACGGTGTGGTGGTCGGGCACCTGGTCGCGACGCGGGGCTATGTCGGTGAGTCGCCAGCTCTCGGGCTGGGGCCGGTCAGCGTGCATCCCGACCAGCAACGACGCGGGTTCGGCTCGGCGCTGGTGAACGAGCTGCTGGCTCGCGCCGACAAGATGGGCGAGACGCTCGTCGCGCTCCTCGGCGATCCCGACTACTACGAGCGGTTCGGCTTCCGCGAGTCGACCTGGTTCGGAGTCCAGCCGCCGGTCGACGACTACGGGAAGCACTTCCAGGCCTTGACGTTGGCCGCCCACGACCCCGCCATGGTGGGCCGCTTCCGCTATGCGGCTCCGTTCGACCGGCTTTAGTGTCCTGACATGAGCGAGCTTCTCGACCGTGCCCGAGCCTGGGCCGACGAAGACCCCGACCCTGTCACGAAGGCGGAGCTCGAGTCGCTCATGGAGCGTGCCGCCGATGACCCCTCGGCGGAGGCCGTCCTCGCGGACAGCTTCGCCGCCTTCCTCGAGTTCGGCACCGCCGGTCTACGAGGAGCCCTCGGCCCCGGCCCCAACCGGATGAACCGCGTCGTGGTGACCCGGGCCGCGGCCGGCCTCGCGGCGTACCTGAACAAGAGCGGCGGCGGCTCTGTCGTCATCGGGTACGACGCCCGCCACAACTCCGACGTGTTCGCCCGCGACACCGCGGAGATCATGGAGGGCGCTGGGATCAAGGCGATGGTGCTGCCCAGCGCACTGCCGACCCCCGTGCTCGCCTTCGCGATCCGCAAGCTGGGGTGCGCCGCCGGCGTGATGGTCACCGCGAGCCACAATCCGCCGCAGGACAACGGGTACAAGGTCTACCTCGGCGACGGCTCCCAGATCGTCCCGCCGGCCGACCTCGACATCTCGGCCGAGATCGCGGGGGTGGGGCCGATCGCCGATCTTCCGCGCGGGGACGGATGGACCACCCTGGGCGACGACGTCCTGTCGTCGTACCTGGCTGCGACCAGTGCCCTCGTCGACACCTGTGGCCCCAAGGAGCTGACGACCGTCTACACACCGCTGCACGGCGTCGGCGGAGCGACGGTCCAGAAGGTGATGAAGCTGGCCGGCTTCCCGGAGCCGCATGTCGCCGTGGCGCAGTTCGAGCCCGACCCGGAGTTCCCGACCGTCTCGTTCCCCAACCCCGAGGAGCCCGGTGCGATGGACCTCGCGATGGCTCTGGCCGCCGAGGTCGGTGCCGACATCCTCGTGGCGAACGATCCCGACGCGGATCGCGCCGCCGTCGCCGTACCCGGACTGCACGGCTGGCAGATGCTCCGCGGTGACGAGGTCGGGGCGCTGCTCGCCGACTTCCTGCTGCGGACGGGCACGAAGGGCACCTTTGCGTGCTCGATCGTGTCGTCGTCGCTGCTCGGGAAGATGGCCGCGGCCCACGACCAGCCGTACGTCGAGACGCTCACCGGCTTCAAGTGGATCGGCCGGCTGGACGGCCT
>DATILB010000026.1:0-2996 GCA_035477015.1 Nocardioidaceae bacterium
CGAGTCAAGCGACTGGTCAGCCCCGGGATCTGGACCGCCCTGGTGGTCCGGGACCGGCACTGCGCGTTCCCGGGCTGTCGACGCAAGCCGATCGCCTGCGACGCCCACCACATCGTCGCCTGGGCCGACGGGGGACCGACCAGCCTCGGGAATCTCGTGATGCTGTGCAGGAAACACCACACCCTGATGCACGAAACCCCCTGGCAGGCCCGGATCAACCCCGCCGACGGCTTCCCCGAGTTCCAACCACCACCCGGACGCGACGGACCCCGCGACTGGATCCGAGAACGACCACCCCACCTACTCGTCGCCTAGCGGTATGATGCTGGTATGACCAGGAAGATCGCGGTGAGCCTTCCTGACCAACTCGTCGATGAGGCAAGGGCTGCTGTGGCCTCCGGACGGGCTGACTCGGTGTCGGCGTACGTCGCGGAGGCGATGGCCGAGAAGTCGGGTCGGCAGAGCCTTTCGTTGCTCTTGGACGAGCTGGACGCCGAGTTGGGCGCGCCGTCCGCGGAGGCTAAGGCGTGGGCTCGGGCGCAGCTCAAGTGACGGTGAAGGGTCTCGAACTCGATGCCGGAGCACTGATCGGGCTCGACCGAGGCGACGAGCAGGTGCGTGCGCTGCTGCGGGAGGCGCTCGCAGGAGGGCTTGCCATCCATGTGGTTGCGGGCGTCGTTGCCCAGATGTGGCGAGGCGGCCCGCGTCAAGCGCGGCTGGCTAGCTTCCTTGACTCCGCCGAGGTGCGCGTGATGCCGATGGACTCACTGGTGGCTCGTGCGGTGGGCCAACTGTGCGGTCGAGCGGGCGCGCGCGACGTTGTCGATGTCCATGTTGCCCTCGACGCTCGCACGCGTGGATTCACCGTCGTCACGTCCGACCCACGCGATATCACGAAGGTCGATCCCTCGATCCGCATCATCGCCGTTTGAATTTTCTGGCGGTTGTGGCCGGCAGGGATTGGGAGCATGGTGGGAACCATGCAGGCCAAGATTGGTGACCACCTGGTCGTAGAGGGAAGAAACGTCGGCGCGCACCGTCGGGAGGGCGACATCATCGAGGTGCGCGGCGACGACGGTGCTCCGCCGTACGTCGTGCGTTGGGCGGACGGGCATGAAGGGCTCACCTATCCCGGCCCGGACGCGCACATCGTCCAGCCCGGCTGAGGAACCGTTCCACTCGGTGGCGCGTCGCATCGGTATGCGCGCGCTCGCCCTCATCATGGTCTGCTTCTTGGCCGCGTGCGGTGACGCCCAGCCGACGACGTCGGGTGACTCCGGCGTCGAAGGTGTGGTGCACCTGGGTCCGCAGTGCCCGGTCGAGGTCGCGGGTCAGCCGTGCGACGACCAGCCTGCTGGAGGAGTCGCGGTCACGGTCTCCTTGCAGGTCGCGGGCGAGATGTACGGCGCGGGTGACCCCGTTGCACAGACGACCACCGACGCGCTGGGACGCTTCCGGATTGCCGTGCCGCCCGGGGACTACGTGGTCACGGCGGAGGCCGGCATGTACTGCGAGTTCATGGACGCGCACGTCGTGGCCGATGAGTACGTCGAGGTCGACGTACCCTGCGACACCGGGATCCGCTGACTACGGAGTTCGACTAGGGAGTCGGGTAGCCGTTGGGGGCTGCGCCGACGTGCGCATCCTGGGAGTCGTGCCGACCGACCTTGGCGGCTGCGGCGTGCGAGACCTTGCTGGCCGCGTCGGCGGCCTTGTGGGTCGCCTCCGTGGCGGCGGCCTGGACCGTCGGGTTCTTCACGAAGCGCTTGGACAGCGACTTGATCTGCTCGAAGCGTTGCCGCCCGGCCTTGCTGCCCGCGATGTAGCCAATGATGCCGCCAGTGAGAAGCGTGATTTTTCCCTTCATGATGTTTCTGTGCCCCGTAAGGGCCCGGTGAAACCTTGAGGCGGGATGATCGACTCGTGACGGCGGAGCTGATGGACTCGGGGCGGGCTTCTCTGCGCATCGGCGACGCGTCCGCCGCACGGGCTGCGTTCGAGAAGCTGGACGCGACACCCGAGGTGCTCGAGGGGTTGTCCGCGGCGTCGTACGTGCTCTTCGAGTACCCCCGCTGCATCGACGAGATGGAACGCGCGTACTCCGGCTACCACCTGGTCGGCGACGGTGGCGGCGCGGCCCGGGTGGCGCGAACGCTCGGCTACCTGCACGGCTCCACCGCGGGCGACTGGGCTGTCGCGAGCGGCTGGATCGCCCGCGCGAAGACGCTCCTCGCCGAGGAGACCGACAGCAGCGAGCGCGGGTGGGTCGCGCTGACCGAGGGGATGTTCGAGGGCAACCGGGGCCGGAAGAACGCGCTCTTCCAGCAGGCCGTCGAGGTGGGACTGCGTACGCGTGACGCTGACCTCCTGTTCGCGACGCGCGCGTACCTCGGTGCGAGCTTGGTGCACGAGGACCGGGCCGAGGAGGGGATGGTGCTGCTCGACGAGGCGCTGGCCGCCGTCGCTGGCGGGGAGGTCGAGGACTTCATCATCGTCGAGGAGATCTTCTGCCAGCTGTTCTCCGCCTGCGAGCACGCACGCGACGTACGCCGGGCCGAGCAGTGGATCCGGGTGGGGGAGCAGATCGCGGAGCGCCGCAACCTGCCGGCGGTGAGTGCCTACTGCCGCACCCACTACGGCGGCATCCTCACTGCGGCCGGGCGCTGGCCCGAGGCCGACGTGGCGCTCACCGAAGCGGTGCGACTCTGGGCGGTAGGCAAGCGGACCCTCAAGGCGGGCGCGCTGATCCGGCTGGCGGACCTGCGGGTGAAGCAGGGTCGGTACGACGAGGCGGCCGGCCTGCTCGAGGGGCTGAACGACGCAGAGGCGACCAAGGTCCGCTCCGAGCTGCACCTGGCCCGCGGCGACAACGCGCTCGCCCTCGACCTGCTCGAGCACGAGGTGCAGAAGTCCGACCCCGGCAGCAGCTCGTGCATCCCGCTGCTCGGCCTGCTCGTCGACGCCCAGCTCGCAGCAGCGGAGGACCCGACGGAGAC
>DATILB010000027.1:0-11849 GCA_035477015.1 Nocardioidaceae bacterium
GACTGACGCCAGGTGGCCACCACGTCGTACACCTCGGCCAGTCGGTGTACGACGGCGTCGGGCTCCCCCTCCGAATGGCCGACCTGCTCCACGGGGATGTCGGAGTGGGGCACATGGATCGCCTTCATGCCGTAGTTCGACGCTCCCCAGATGTCGTCGAAGAGCCGGTCGCCCACGAAGACGCACCGGCCGGGCTCGTTGGCGCCGACAGCCTGCATGGCCGCCTCGAAGGCCTCCGGAGCGGGCTTGGTCCATGGGACCTCACTGGTGTAGACCGCTCCGTCGATCAGGTGCAGCACGCCATCGCGGTCGAAGTAGGTCTCGTGCCAGTGGCGCGGCCAGACCGTGTTGGACAGGATCCCGATCTTGACCCCGTCCGCCCGCAGCCGTTCGAAGAGAACGGGCACGTCCGGGTCGGTCAACGTGTGTGGCTCCCAGAACTCGCGGTACGCCGTGAGCATCCCCTCGTCGTGGACGAGTCCCGCCGCGTCGAAGATGTCCTTCACGGTCGCGCTTCGCTGGTGGTCGCGCGACCAGCCCAACACGGTCTGGTTGGCCAGCGCGATCTGCTCGGCCGCCGTCTCGTCCGCCCCGATCGCCGCCAGAGCGAGCGCCTGCGCCTCGGCCGAGAAGTCGACGGGGTGCCACGGAGTCAGCGTGCCGCCCCAGTCGAAGATGACAGCGTCGATCATCGAACGAGGGCCACCACGTGCTCGACGACCGCGTCGACGGCCAGCTCCACGCGCTCGCCGGTGGCGCGGTCCTTGACCTCGATCGTGCCCTGCTCGAGCCCCTTGCCCACGACGACGATCGTCGGGACACCGAGCAGCTCGGCGTCCTTGAACTTCACGCCGGGGCTGACCTTGCCGGCGCGGTCGTCGTAGATGACGGTGATGCCGCGCGCGGACAGCTCGCTGGCGACCTTCTCGGCCGCGGCGAGGATCGCCTCGTCCTTGCCCGCCGCGACGACGTGTACGTCGGCCGGGGCGATGGCCCGAGGCCAGGAGAGGCCGAGCTCGTCATGGGTGTTCTCGGCGATGGCGGCCACGGCCCGCGAGACGCCGACGCCGTACGAGCCCATCGTGACCGTGACCAGCTTGCCGTTCTCGTCGAGCACCTTGAGGTCGAGCGCGTCGGCGTACTTCCGTCCGAGCTGGAAGATGTGACCCATCTCGATGCCGCGGGCGGACTGGAGGGTGCCTCCATCACAGTTCGGGCAGGGGTCGCCGTCGCGTACTTCGGCCGCCTCTATCGTGCCGTCGGGGGTGAAGTCCCGACCTGCGACGAGGTCGATCACGTGGGAGCCGTCGACGTTCGCGCCCGTGACCCAGCGCGTGCCGGTGACGACGCGCGGGTCGACGAGGTAGCGGATCTTGGAGTCGCTCTCCTCCCCCAGTGCGGCCGGGCCGATGTAGCCCTTGACCAGCGAGGGGTGCTTCTTGAACTCCACCTCGTCCATCGCCTCGACCAGGGTCGGCTCGAGCTGACCTTCGAGTCGCTTCTGGTCGACGTCACGGTCACCGGGGATGCCGATCGCCAGCGGCTCGCGGGTGCCGTCCGGGTGAACGAGGACGACCATGACGTTCTTGAGGGTGTCGCCGGCGTTCCACGGACGGTCGTCACGCGGGAACTTGTCGTTCAGGTGGTCGACGAGCGTCTCGATCGTCGGGGTGGCTGGGGTCTGCTCGGCGTGCGCGGCCGGAGCGTCGTCGTACGGGAGTGCCTCGGGCCTACCGACCTCGACCGCCTCCACGTTGGCTGCGTAGTCGCAGGTCGTGCAGCGGACGTACGTGTCCTCGCCGACGTCGGCGTTCGCGAGGAACTCCTCCGACTTCGAGCCACCCATGGCGCCGGCCGTCGCCTTGACGATGACGTAGTCGAACCCGAGCCGGTCGAAGATCCGGACGTAGGCCTCTCGGTGGGCTTGGTACGACGCCTCGAGTCCCTCGTCGGAGACGTCGAACGAGTAGCTGTCCTTCATCACGAACTCGCGCCCGCGCAGCAGACCGGCGCGGGGGCGCGCTTCGTCGCGGTACTTGGTCTGGATCTGGTAGAGCCAGACCGGCAGGTCCTTGTACGACGAGTACAGGTCCTTCACGACGAGGGTGAACATCTCCTCGTGCGTGGGGCCGAGCAGGTAGTCGGCACCCTTGCGGTCCTTGAGCCGGAAGACGCCGTCGCCGTACTCGGTCCAGCGGCCGCTCGCCTCGTAGGGCTCCCGGGGAAGGAGCGCAGGGAACTGGAGCTCCTGGGCGCCGATGGCGTCCATCTCCTCGCGCACGATCGTCTCGATGTTGCGCAGCACGCGCAGTCCCAGCGGCAACCAGCTGTAGACGCCCGGAGCGGCTCGGCGGATGTAGCCCGCGCGCACGAGGAGCCGGTGGCTCGGCACCTCGGCGTCGGCCGGGTCCTCACGAAGAGTCCGGACGAACAGGTTCGACATCCGCATGATCATGCGGGACAGGCTACCTAGGCCGTGGCCTGCGCTTTGCGGCCCGTCTTCCACGCAGCCCAGATCATCGGGAACTGCATGGGCAACCGGGCGTAGGCAGCGGCCTTCGGCACCGGGCTGCGGCCCTGGGCCGAGTCGACCGCCATCTTGACATTGCCGACGTACACGCCGGTCAGCAACGCGGCGCTGGCCAGTCCGGAGATCCGTCGAGTCGGCGGGAAGAGCATGCCCGCGGCACAGGCCAGCTCGGCCACGCCGGACCAGACGATGACCTCGCGGTGCGCGGGCACCCAGTCCGGCATGAGGGGCAGGTAGACCTCGGGCTTCACGAGGTGGACGACGCCGGAGCTGGCCAGGGCAGCGGCAGTGAGCTTGGCATCTTTGCGCAGGGGTGAGGCCATGACTGAACCCTACCGACGCCGGGGTTGCCACCTGGCCGGGCATAGGGCACGTTCACGACATGCACCCCCTCGTCGTCCACCCGCCTGAGCTGACCGAGCTCGACCTGTTCGACGTCTGGCGTGACGCACAGCCACTCAGCGATAGCTTCGACCCGTTCTCGTTCGAGCACCGCATGGCCGCTTACCGCCTGTTGATCGACGCCATCAACGAGGGCGACCGGTTCGGCCAGGACAACCGTCGCAACCCGCTGTGGGGCCTGATGTTCCAGCACCAGTGGCAGCTGCGCACCGGTCGTCTCGGCGCCGGATCGTCCGAGTCACGCCGGATCGACCCGGACGCCCCTTGGGGCTATGGGAACTACGTCCTGAGCGTGGTCCCGTGGCTGGGCGCCGTCTCGGCGGGGCTCGTGCCCGACCTCGACCTGATCGGCCCCTCGTCGGAGTCCCGCTTCGAGTACGCCTCGGGGGTCGGCGTGAAGCGCAGGGTTCCGCGGGAGCTCCGGACCGGGATCGCCGACTGGGCGTCGTTCTTCCACCACGTGATGACCACGGATCTCGTCGACGATCCCGAGCCGACCCGGATGGCGCTCTGGAAGGCGCACAAGACGTGCTTGGACGTGGTCACGGAACGACTGGTCGGCATCGACCCTTCGCCGTACTCCACGGTCGAGCTGTCCTTCCTCCGCGGCTGGTGCCGGATGGTCGACTACCTCTGGGTCGCCGCGTGGCCGACCGACTTCGACTTCATGTCGACCCATGGTCTGGACGTTCTCCCCGAGCGGCTTCTCGTCGACGACGACCGCTTCTCCGACCTTCCGCACAACGTCCGGAGCAACGTGCGCAACGTGATCAACCTCGGCAAGACGCCAGGGTGGCGCTACGACCTCAACCTCACCCTGTGGAAGCGCATCATGCGCACCCGCGGGGCGCGACGAGACGTCCTCGCCCTCCTCGACGCGATCTTCAACCCGGCTCGGGCCAACGTCGGCGACCAGCTGCGGGCGCTCGGCTACCTCGCTCGACCCTGGTGAGCAATCAGAACAGGATGGTCCCGAACTCGGCGGTGGTGACGAAGCCGGCCTTCTCGTAGGCCCGTCTGGCCGAGATGTTGTGCTCGTTGACGTAGAGCGACACGACGGGAGCCAGCTCGCGGTGCGCGATCTCGGCGATGGCGGCCATGCCGGCGGTGGCCAGCCCTTTGTTGCGGAACTCGGGGTCGACGTACACGCCCTGGACCTGACATGCGTGCGGCGTCACGGACGCGATCTCGGCCTTGAACAGCACCCGGCCGTCCTCGATGCGGGCGAAGGACCAGCCCCGCTCGATCAGCTGGCCGACTCGGGCGCGGTACAGGTCTCCCGCGCCACCGGCCTCGGGTGAGATCCCGAGCTCCTCGGTGTGCATGGCGACACAGGCCGGGTAGACGGCGCTGAGATCACGGTGCGTCGTACGGCGTACGGCCGGGTCCGCCGCGACGGCAGGGGTGGTGCCGAGCTCCATGTGTGGCTGGTGCCAGCGGAAGTCGCGGGCCGGCGACCACGAGCCGTCGAGGCGCTCCCAGAGGGCTCGGACGGTGTCGACCTGGCCGACGATCGTGGCGCAGCGGCGACCCTGGGCGAGCGCCCGGCCGGCGAAGGCCTCGAGCGCCTCCGGGGTGGCCTCGACCGGGACGAAGTTCGCCGCAACGTGGCAGGCGGAGACGAGCTCGCCGTCCTCGACGTACCCCCAAACCTCGCCGCCCAGCCTGCGAGGGTCCAGGTTGGTGGACCGGGCCCTGTAGTCGGCGAAGACGTTGACGACCGGATTGCGCGCGATCAGCGCCGTCAGTGACGGTAGATCGTCCGGCCCCAGCACCCGGAGGCCGCGCTGTGTCCGGAGCACATGCGAAGCCTAACGCCGTCGGGAGCGCGACAGGAGGGGCTTCATACGGAAGGCTGCAGGGATGCGGCTCCCCCTGCCTGGCCGGACTCCGGCACCACTCGTCCTCCCCGACATCGAGGACCCCACGACCGCTGTGCCCACGCCGCCGGATGCGGTCCGAGACCCCGTCCTGATGCTGCAGCAGATGGAGCGAGCTCTGGTCCGGGCGTACCTCGAGGCGCCCCACGTCGTGACGCCACTGGAGCTTCGGCGACTGCGCTACCTCATCGGTTTCGCGCGCCTCACGGTGTTCGAGCCCGGTGCCGCCGGACCCAGTGGCACCCGGGGTCGCGCAGACGTGGACGTCACCGCCAGCGTGCTGCCCTGGCAGGAGCTGGTCATCGACCGCCTCACGGGTCCTCTCCGCCGTGAGGACTCGGCTGTGAAACGGCTGACCCTGGCGCGCGAGGTTTACTACGAGCTGGAGGACCAGCAGGATGAGCAGCGCGCGCTCCTGTTCGACCGGCACAAGAACGACTTCAGCGCCGCCGAGCTGGACGCCGAGATCGGCTTCAAGAGCCTCACCCTGGTGCTCGGCGGAGGCGGCGGGGCGGGCTTCGTCTACATCGGCGCAGTGCAACGGCTGATGGAGCACGACATCGAGCCCCAGTACGTCATCGGCTCGTCGATCGGTGCTGTGCTCGGCTGCCTCGTGGCCCGGGAGTCACCGATCCCCCTCGACGACTACATCGAGTTCTGCAAGTCCATGACCTACCGCGCCATCCTCGGCCCGGAGCCGGTTCGCCGGCGGCACGGGCTGACCAGCGTGATGTCGCTGCGCGTCGACGAGTTCGCTGGGGCCCTGTTCGTACGCCCGGACGGTGAGCCGATGCGCCTGGAGGACCTCGCAATCCCGTACGACGCGGTGGTTGCAGGCGTGCACCAGCAGCTCTTCAGCCGACTGCCCGCAAGGTTCCGCCGCCAGGAGCTCGCGATGGCGCGGCTGCGGTCGCTGCCGGTGGTACCCATCGGCCTGGGGCCGACCATGGTCAGCCGGCTGTGGCAGGCCGCTTCGTTCATCGACTCTCGCGTCGTGAAGCCGATCGTCCTGGGTGGCGACGACCTGACCCGCCAGTTCAACGTCGTGGACGCAGCCTCGTTCTCCGCCGCCATCCCGGGCGTGCTCCACCACGAGACCTCCGACCCTCGGATGGTTCCCCTGCTCGACCAGCTGTTGGACGAGAAGAAGGTGGCAGCCCTCGTCGACGGCGGCGCCGCCAGCAACGTACCGGCCGAGCAGGCCTGGATCGGCGTCCAGCGAGGCCGCATCGGCACCCGCAACACGATGGTCCTCGCGCTGGACTGTTTCCACCCTCAGTGGGACCCGAAGCACCTGTGGCTGACTCCGATCACGCGCGCCGTGCAGATCGGGATGGTCCGCAACGCGCCGTACGCCGACCATCTGTTGCGGATGAGCCCGACGCTCTCACCGGTCACCCTCGCGCCACCTCCAGGTGCGCTCGACCAGTCGATCGAGTGGGGCCGCGCGTCGATCGAGCCGGTGATGCCCTTCATCAACAAGATGCTCGAGCCCGTGTGGTGGGTGGGTGACGGTCCGCCGAGCCCCGTGCGTCCGAAGATCACGTCACGCGTGTCGGTCGCACCGTCCATGAAGCCGATCCTCGATGCCGCCGCGCAGCGGTCCCGTGACGCCGTACGCCGCTTCCGGGACCGGCGCTTCAGCTGACGCCGACCGCGGCATGGTGGCGGCCGATCGGCACCACAAGAGGCTTGCCCGACACGGGGTCGGGGATGACGGTGCTGTGCAGTCCGAGCACCTCGCGCACCATCGCCTCCGATAGCACGACCGTGGGATCTCCCGCCGAGTGCAGCTTCCCGTCCGCGACCGCGATCAGGTGGTCCGAGTAGCGGGCCGCGAGATTAAGGTCGTGCAGCACCATGACGATCGTGGTCCCCCGCTCCCGATTGAGGTCGGTGAGGAGGTCCAGCACCTCGATCTGGTGGGTGACGTCGAGGAAGGTGGTCGGCTCGTCGAGCAGCAGGATGTCGGTCTGCTGGGCCAAGGCCATCGCGATCCAGACGCGCTGTCGCTGGCCGCCGGACAGCTCGTCGATCGCACGGTCAGCGAGATCACTCGTATGGGTCAAAGCGAGCGCTTCGGCGACGGCAGCGTCATCGGCCGAGGACCATCGGGAGAACGCCCGCTGATGCGGGTTGCGCCCGCGCGCGACCAGGTCGGCGACCAGGATGCCTTCAGGCGCCGTCGGCGACTGCGGCAGCAAACCGAGGGTCCGTGCGACCTGTCTGGTCGGCAGCCGGTGCAGGTCCTGCCCGTCGAGCACGACGCGTCCCACGCGGGGTGACAGGAGCCGCGCGAGCGCACGCAGCGTCGTCGACTTGCCGCTGGCGTTGGCCCCGATGATCGCGCTGACCCTCCCCGGAGGGACGGTCAGGTCGAGGGCGTCGACGACCGTGCGGTCGCCGTACCCCACGGTGAGCTGCTCGGCGCAAAGCAGGTGGCTGTCGGTCATAGGGAACCTCCGGAGCGGTTGGCGCGGATCAGCAGGTAGAGCAGGAAGGGCGCCCCCAAGGCACCAGTGACCACCCCGACGGGATAGCGCGTGCCGAAGGCGAACTGCCCGACGAGATCGGCGCCAAGCACGATCGTGGCGCCCACCAGCGCTGACGGGAGGACCAGAGAGGAGCCTCCGCTCCCGACGATCCGGGCTGCGATGGGCCCGGAGAGGAAGGCGACGAACGCGATGGGTCCGGCGGCTGCCGTGGCGAACGCGATCAGTCCGACCGCGACGACGATCACGATGATCCGGGTGCGCTCGACTCGGGTGCCGAGCGCGATCGCCGCATCGTCACCGAGCTGGAGCATGCCGAGGTTGCGCCCCTGGCTGACCAGCAGTGGCGCCAGCACGACAAACGCCAGTGCGAGGGGAACGACCTGGCTCCAGGTGGCTCCGTTGACGCTGCCCGTCAGCCAGCGCATGGCCGTCTGCAGGTCCCACATCGCCGCTCGCAGGATGATGTAGCTGATGACGCTGTCGAGCATCGCCGCTATGCCGATGCCGACGAGGATCAGCCGGGTGCCGGCCACGCCGTCGACGTACGCGAGGACATAGATGAGCAGCGCGGTCGCGAGAGCAGCGAGGATCGCGAGCGTCGAGACCAGCGCCTCGCCCAGGTGCAGCACGACGATCGCAACGACGGCAGCCACGCTGGCGCCGGAGCTGATCCCGATGACGTCCGGCGAGGCCAGCGGATTGCGGAGCAGGGTCTGGAAGGTGGTGCCGGCCATGCCCAACGCCGCCCCCGCGAGGAGCGCCAGGGCCGCCCGCGGCAGACGCAGCTCACCGACGGTAAAGGACGCGCCAGGCACCTGCTCTCCCCGGATCACGCGGAACACCTCACCGGGTCCGTAGAAGGTTTGGCCGAGCATCAGGCTGACGGCCAAGAGTGCGAAGACCGCGAGAGCGAGGGTGACCACCACGCCGCGACGCCGAGCGGCGCGCTGTCTGCGGCCCAGGTCGACGCTCATAGCGCGCGCACCTTGAGCCGGCGCACCAGGGCGATGAACACCGGCGCACCCACGAAGGCGACGATGATCCCCACGTCGATCTCGGCCGGCCTGGCGATGATTCGGCCGACGACGTCGGACGCCGTGAGCAGGGTCGCGCCGGCCAGCGCCGACAGCGGCACCAGCCAGCGATGGTCGGCCCCGACGAGGATCCGGCATGCATGGGGTACGACGAGCCCGACGAAGGCGATCGGGCCGGCAACCGCCGTGGCAGCCCCGCACAGCACGATCGCTCCGGCCGCCGCGACGAGCCGCGTGCGGCCGACTCGAATCCCGAGCCCTGCCGCGACATCGTCACCGAGGGCAAGGGAGTTGAGACCGCGTGCGCTGGCGAGACAGACCAGGGCACCGACGAGAAAGAAGGGCGCGGCCAGAGTGATCTTGTCGTAGTTCGCCCCGCCGACCCCGCCGATCTGCCAGAACCGAAACACCGTCATCACGTCGATCCGGGGAAGCAGGATCGCGCTCGTCAAGCAGGTGAACGATGCCGAGGTCGCCGCCCCCGCGAGGGCGAGCTTCAGGGGTGTCGGACCGCCATGACCCAGCGAACCCATCGCATAGACGAAGGCCGCGGAAACCCCGGCTCCTACGATGGCGACCCAAAGGAAGCCGAGCTGCGAGCTCAACGAGAAGAACGCGATCCCTGAGACGACGAACAGCGCGGCTCCGGAAGTTACCCCGAGGATGCCTGGGTCGGCGAGAGGGTTGCGGGTGACCCCCTGCATGACGGCACCGGCGACTCCGAGGGCAGCCCCCACGATGAGGGCAAGGATCGTCCGTGGGATGCGCTTGGCGACAGCTGCCTCGGCGATGGAGTCCTCACCGCCCGAGAGCCCGCCGATCACGTCGTGCCACCCGACCATGCGGGTACCGAGAGCGACCGAGGCAGCAGCGGCCAGTACGACGAGCAGCAGCATCACGGCGAGCCAGCTGACGCCGACGGTCGGCGGACGCACCTGGGCCGGTGCGCCCGCCGGCCGCGTGTCGTGGAGCGTGGTGCTCACGCGCCAGCGATGGCAGCAGCCAGGAGGTCCAGGTAGTCCTCGAGGGTCGCCCTGATCGACAGCGGCGACGGGTTCGCCGAAGCCGCGAGCGGCGTGGCATCCGGAAGCACCGCCACGGCTCCACCCGCGATCGCAGGGATCTTGGCGAGCAGCTTGTCGGCCTGGATCGCCTTGAGGGTCGAGCCGTCCGTAGCGCCGTACGTGATCACCAGGTCGACGTCAGCGAGCTGGTCACCCTTCTCGGAGCTGATCGTGGTGTAGAACTCGCCCGATCCCGCTGAGGCATCGGAGACGACCTTCGGGGTGGCCATCCCGATCTCAGCGAGGAAGCCGGGGCGGGTGTCGTTGGTCGTGTAGAAGCCGATCTGGCTCAGGTCGTTGGTGTCCAGGTAGCTGAACAGGACCTGGGCGTCGACCAGCTCGGGGTGAGTCGCCACGGCCTCGCCGATGTACTGCTCGAGCTCGGCGATGAGCGCGTCGCCCTCGTCCGCCATCCCCATCGCCTGGCTGTTGAGCCGGATCATGTCCTGCATCGACGTGCCCCAGGCAACGTCGGGATACGCGACGACGGGGGCGATCTTGCTGAGCGTGTCGTACTCGTCTTGGGTAAGGCCCGAGTAGGACGCGAGGATGACGTCGGGCTGCGTGTCCGCGACCCACTCGAAGTCGATGCCGTCCGCCTCGTCGAAGAGCACCGGGGTCTCCGCGTCGAGCTCCTCCAGCTGCTCCTCGACCCACGGCAGGACGCCGTCACCGTCGTCGTCGCCCCAGGCCGCCTCGCTCATTCCGACAGGGACGACACCGAGGGCCAGAGGCACCTCGTGGTTGGCCCACGCCACCGTCGCGATCCGCTCGGGCTTCTCGGCGATTACGGTCTCGCCGTACACGTGCTCGATCGTCACCGGGAACTGGTCCGCCGTGGACTCGGTCGTCTTGGGGCTCTCGGCCTCTGGGGTGTCGCCGCAGCCGGCCAGGAACAGGGCCGCAGCGACCGATGTCGCCAGGCCGAAGTACTTCGTGTGCCTCATGGGTGCTCTCCGATCCTCAGGTTAACTTAGGTAAGGCTAACCTTAGTTCGAGAGCACTGCTACACAGGGTCCGTCAGGTGACGCTGACGGTCGGCGTCTCCCCCTCGATGGGCTCCATGCCCTCGGCCAGGCGCATGGCCTCCTCGATGAGGGTCTCCACGATCTGCGACTCGGGCACGGTCTTGATGACCTCCCCCTTGACGAAGATCTGACCCTTGCCGTTGCCGGACGCGACACCGAGGTCGGCCTCGCGGGCCTCCCCCGGGCCGTTGACGACGCAGCCCATCACCGCGACGCGGAGCGGGACCTCCATGCCCTCGAGGCCGGCGGTCACCTCCTCGGCGAGCTTGTAGACGTCGACCTGCGCACGGCCGCACGACGGGCACGAGACGATCTCGAGCTTGCGGGGACGGAGGTTGAGCGACTGGAGGATCTGGATGCCGACCTTGACCTCCTCGACCGGAGGCGCGCTCAGAGAGACCCGGATGGTGTCGCCGATGCCCTTGGACAACAGCGCGCCGAAGGCGACACTCGACTTGATGGTGCCCTGGAAGGCCGGGCCGGCCTCGGTCACGCCGAGGTGCAGCGGCCAGTCGCCCGCCTCCGCCAACAGCTCGTAAGCCTTGACCATCACGACCGGGTCGTTGTGCTTCACCGAGATCTTGAAGTCATGGAAGTCGTGCTCCTCGAAGAGGCCGGCCTCCCACACCGCGGACTCGACGAGCGCCTCGGGTGTGGCCTTGCCGTACTTCTCGAGCAGCCGCGGGTCGAGCGACCCCGCGTTGACGCCGATCCGGATGGACGTGCCGTGGTCCTTGGCGGCCTTGGCGATCTCCTTGATCTGGTCGTCGAACTTGCGGATGTTGCCCGGGTTGACGCGCACGGCGGCGCAGCCGGCCTCGATCGCTGCGAAGACGTACTTGGGCTGGAAGTGGATGTCGGCGATGACCGGGAGCTGCGAGTGGGCGGCGATCTCGGCCAGCGCGTCGGCGTCGTCCTGGCTCGGGCACGCGACGCGCACGATGTCGCAGCCGGCGGCGGTGAGCTCGGCGATCTGCTGCAGCGTGGTGTTGACGTCAGCCGTGAGCGTGGTGGTCATCGACTGCACGGACACGGGAGCGTCGCCGCCGACCTCGACCTTGCCGACCTTGATCTTGCGACTCTGGCGCCGCGGAGTCAGCACCGGAGGTGGCGCCGCGGGCATTCCCAGGGAGATCGAAGTCATGCCTCGATCTTAGGCGGCGCGGCACAATCGACCTTCCTCGGCCTTGAGCGCGAGAATGACCCACATGCTGCACGTCGCTGGACTGCACAAGTCGTACGGCGAGATCCAGGCTCTGCGCGGAGTGGACCTCGATGTCGCCCCGGGCGAGATCGTGTCACTCCTGGGCCCCAACGGAGCGGGCAAGACGACGATCGTGTCGATCGTTGCCGGCCTGCGGAAGGCCGACTCCGGTGTCGTCGAGGTCGCCGGGCATGACGCCTTGGCCCGCACTG
>DATILB010000028.1:0-4263 GCA_035477015.1 Nocardioidaceae bacterium
GCCTGATCATTATTCAGCGGCGCGCCTAGGGACCTCCCCGGCGCGCTGACCTCTCGTCCCGACGGGAGGTTTTTTTGTTGCCCCAACAGAACCATGAGCACCGCAGGGACCGATGAACGAGGATGAGAACGTGACCGAGCAAAGCGGGTTCCACGTCTACGACACGACGCTGCGCGACGGCGCCCAGCAAGAGGGCCTGAACCTCTCGGTCGCCGACAAGCTCAACATCGCGCGCCAGATCGACGCGCTCGGCGTCGGCTACATCGAGGGCGGCTGGCCGGGTGCGAACCCGAAGGACACCGAGTTCTTCCGTCGGGCGCAGTCCGAGCTCGACCTCAAGCACGCCAAGCTCGCTGCCTTCGGTGCGACGCGTCGGGCCGGCGGGAAGGCTGCGGACGACCCACTGGTCGCAGCCCTGCGCGAGAGCGGCGCGTCCGTCGTCACGCTGGTCGCGAAGTCACACGACCGGCACGTGGAGCTGGCGCTCCGCACCACGCTCGAGGAGAACCTCGCGATGGTGCGCGACACCGTGACCCACCTGCGCGAGGAGGGCCAGACGGTCTTCCTGGACGCCGAGCACTTCTTCGACGGCTACCGCGACAACCGTGCGTACGCCCTCGAGGTGCTGCGGACGGCGTACGACGCCGGTGCCGAGGTCGTCGCTCTCTGCGACACCAATGGCGGCATGCTCCCCGGCTGGGTCTCCGATGTCGTGAACGACGTGCTCGAGACGACATCTGTGCGAGTCGGCATCCACTGCCACAACGACACCGGCTGCGCCGTCGCGAACACCTTGGCCGCCGTCGACGCAGGTGCGACGCACGTACAGGGAACCCTCAACGGGTACGGCGAACGCACCGGCAACGCCGACCTGATCTCGGTTGTGGCCAACCTGGAGCTCAAGCTCGACCGGAGGGTGCTGCCGGAGGGGCTGCTCCGCGACGCGACCCGGATCGCCCACGCGGTCGCCGAGGTCACGAACTTCCCGCCCGCGTCACGCCAGCCGTACGTCGGCGTGTCCGCGTTCGCGCACAAGGCCGGGCTGCACGCTAGCGCCGTCAAGGTCGACCCGAACCTCTACCAGCACATGGACCCCGCAGGCGTCGGTAACGACATGAGGCTGCTGATCTCCGACATGGCCGGTAGGGCCTCGATCGAGCTCAAGGGCGCCGAGCTCGGCTTCGACCTGTCCCAGGACCCCGAGCTGGTCAAGCGGGTGACCGACCGAGTCAAGCAGCTGGAGTCGCGTGGCTTCACCTTCGAGGCGGCCGATGCCAGCTTCGAGCTGATGCTCGTCGAGGAGGTGACGGGCGTCCGTCCGTCGTACTTCGAGGTCGAGTCCTGGCGCGTCATCACTGACTCTCGGCCGGGGGAGGAGGCGCTCTCCGAGGCGACCATCAAGCTCCGCGCCGGGGATGCGCGCATCGTCATGACCGGTGAGGGGAACGGCCCGGTCAACGCGATGGACCACGCCTTGCGGCAGGCGATCGGCCAGGCCTACCCGGAGGTCGCCAAGTTCGAGCTCATCGACTACAAGGTGCGCATCCTCGACCAGGGGCACGGCACCGACGCGGTCACGCGCGTGCTCATCGAGACCACCGACGGCGAGTCTTCCTGGGTCACCGTCGGTGTCGGGCACAACGTGATCGAGGCGTCCTGGGGCGCGCTCGTCGACGGCGTGACGTTCGGGCTTCGCCGCCACGGCGAGAGCCCTGCGTAGGGCACTACAGTAGGAGCGCGGGGGTCCCTTCGGCCCGAGTGGTGGGGTCCAGGTGGTGGAGCGGCCAGACACCCGATTCGCGCGCAACGGTGACGTCCACATCGCCTACCAGGTGGTGGGCGACGGGCCCATGGACCTTGTCTGGGTGCCCTCCCTGTGGTCGCACGTCGAGCTGCAGTGGGAGAACGACCTCATCGCTGCCACGCTCAACCGCCTTGCCGGGTTCTCGCGCCTGATCACCTACGACAAACGCGGCACAGGACTGTCCGATCGGTCGACGCCTGCGGCTGCGTACGAGGAGCACGTGAGCGACCTCGTCGCAGTCCTGGACGCGGCCGGCTCGCAGTCCTCGGCGCTTTTCGGGTACGTCGATGGCGGGATCATCGCCTTGTTGTTCGCAGCGGCCTACCCGGAGCGGGCGCGTGCACTCGTGACGTTCGGGACAGCCCCTCGGCTCTTGCCCAGCCCTGACTACGCCCAAGGCACCGACCCCGTGGTCTGGCGGGGTCTCATGAGACAGCTTGACGACGGGAACGTCGAGCCCTTCTTGAGGCTTGCCACGGATGATCCGGAAGCGCTCGCGTGGGGAGTCCGTCACGCGCGTGCCTCGATCTCGCCCGCTGAGGCCGTGGCCGCCCTCAAGGCGAATGTCGCGACAGACATCCGGTCGATACTGCCGGTGATCAACACCCCCGTCCTGGTCACGCATCTCGCCAACGACAGGTTTGTGTCTCCCGACAACGCCCGGTACCTGGCGGAGCACCTGCCGTCGGCGGAGCTGCTCCTGCTGGACGGCAACGACTACACGGCCATGTGGCGCGACGAAGCTCTCGACGAGCTGGAAACCTTCGTAACGGGCGTCCGTCCAGACCCCCGCGTGGATCGTGTCCTGGCGACGGTGCTCTTCATGGACGTGGTCGGATCGACTGAGCACGCGGCTCGGCTCGGCGACAACGAGTGGGGGCGACAGCTCGACCGCTTCGAGGGCATTGTGCGCCGGGTGCTCGAGCGATTCCGCGGCACCCTGGTGAGTACGGCGGGGGACGGGTTCCTCGCCACGTTCGACGGCCCCGCCCGCGCTGTGCGTTGCGCCCAGACCGTCCAGGAGTCGTTGCGGGCCATCGAACTGGCCACGCGAGCCGGCGTCCACACCGGTGAGATCGAGGTGCGGGGCGCCGACGTCGCGGGGCTAGCGGTCCACGTGGCTTCGCGCGTGATGAGTGCTGCGGATCCCGAGGAGATCCTCGTGTCGCGCACGGTGACGGACCTCGTCGCGGGCTCCGGCCTCGAGTTCGAGGAGCGCGGTGAGCACGAGCTCAAGGGGGTGCCCGGACGATGGCCGCTCTTCGCTGTGAAGCGCTAGGGGAACTCGATCTTCGTGAAGTTGAGGCTGATCTGGTCCATCGGAACGTCGCCACCTGAGCTGCCGCCGCTCTGGAAGGACGACACGAGCAGGTCCTCCATCTCGATCACGTAGAAGTCCTCCCCGCGCGTGTTCGGCCTGGTCACGGTGAGCACCGCCCTTCGCAGATGCGTACCGGTCGCGCACGCGAGGAACAGCTGAGGTGAGGCCTTGCCGGTCTTCACGACGAAGTGGAAGTCCTGCAGCTGCACCTTGCCGGCGCCACCACCGCCGCCACCCCCGGTGGTGCCGGAGTTGGTGGCGCCCCAGCTGAAGCTCTCGATCTCGATCTCCCGTCATGCCCGGGGGCGTCGCTCTCGCCGACGATGCCGTCGATGAGCAGGAAGAAGTCACTGGTGGAGCGAGTCCCGCGGGCGCTCGCGGGGACTGCCGTGACGGCTGTCGCCGCTGCCGCTCCGGCCAGGGCTCCGACCCCTGCCGCCGTGGACTTGAGGACGGTGCGGCGGCTGGCAGGAAAGTTCTCTGTGGTGGGTTCCATGCTGACTGACTCCGAGTTCTGCACGCGTCCCAACCACCAGCCCCCGCGCGTCACGCTACTGCAGGCCGGTGGTCCCTTCCTACGAAACCGCGCTCCGAATTGCGCGGGCCACGACCTCGACGGCAGCCATCTCGAGGAGAAGCGGCTCCTCCTCCGCGGATCCGGTCGACACCGTGAAGATCGTGTCTCCGTCGAACGACGTGTGCACCGGTCGGATTGCCTGGGCGAAGCCGTCGTGAGCCACGACCGCGAGTCGGTACGCCTGCGTGCGCGACAACCCCACGTCGGTCGCGACCACGGCGAGCGTGGTGTTTCCACCCATCGGTGGGGGGAGGGGCGGGCCGTCCACCCCGGCGAGCAGGGAGCCGTCCTCAGCCACGACGTTGCCGAACGCGTTGACGACGACGAGGGCACCCACCACTCCACCGCCCGGCAGCCGCTGGGAGGCGGTCCCGATACCGCCCGGCGCCGCCAGCTGCGGACCTTGCAGCTTGCCAACGGTCGCACCGGTGCCCGCGCCGAACCGACCGTTCCCGCACGGCGACCCGGGCTCGGCGTCGACGCACGCGTGGCGACCGGCGGCAGCATCCGGGTACGCCGTGGCGGAGCCGGTGAGCAGGTCGAACACGACGGCGGCAGGCA
>DATILB010000029.1:0-9719 GCA_035477015.1 Nocardioidaceae bacterium
GTGACGTCGCGGTCGGTATACCGCGGCGCGAATCCCTCCAGGGGTGTCCCCTGGCACGCCACCGCGAGGCGCGGGCCACCGATCTCGTCGTCGACACGGTCGAGCTCCTCCGGGAGTCGCACGAGGAGGAAGCCGACGGCGACTGTGGCGAAGAGCAGGACGGCGACCCACAGCACACCGTTGTCGAGGTTCGACGCCACCTGCCACACCTCGGTGTTGATGAAGAGGAACGTCACGAACAGGAGGAGCAGTGGGAGGGCCCGGGTCACCAGAGGGAACAGCAGGCCGAGCGAGGAGAGCGTCCGGCCGACGGCCCATCGGCCCATCGACGCCACCTCGAGGCGAACGAACCCGTAGAGCGTCAGCACAGCGCCGAAGGCGACGACTCCACCCAGGACTCCGGTCGAGCGATCGTTGTGACCGGCGACGAAGCCTGCGACCAGGGCAACCACGAGGGCGACCAGTGCGACCGGAAGGAACACCTGCCGGGAGAGGCCGCGCTTCGCCTTGGCGCGCAGGTCGTCGACGAAGTACGGAAGTCCGTTGGCCACGAACCAACCCTCGGCGGCCCGGAGGGCTTCTTTATCGTCGTCAGACACCGAGCAGGCGCCTGGTCTCCGTCACGTCCTCGGCCATCGTCGCGACGAGCGCGTCGACGGACTCGAAGGTACGCATGCCGCGGATGCGGGCGGCGAACGCGATGTCGACCTCTTCGCCGTACAGCTCGAGGTCAGTGCGGTCGAGCACGTACGCCTCGACGCGGCGCTCCCGCTCGCCCTGGAACGTCGGGTTGGTGCCGACCGAGATCGCGGCTGGGTACTTCTGGCCGGCGTGCGTCAGCCAGCCGGCGTACACCCCGTCGGAAGGGACGCAGAGTCCCGCCACCGGCACGTTCGCCGTCGGGTAGCCGAGCTCGCGGCCTCGCTGGTCGCCCTTGATCACGACGCCGCGCACGCTGAACTGCCGGCCGAGCGCCTCCTCGGCGCCGTCGACATCGCCCGCGAGCAGGCAGTTGCGGACGTACGTCGACGACCACACCTGCGGGCCGCCGTCGAGCGGGATGCCTTCGGTGTCGAAGCCGAGCTCCGCGCCGAGCTCACGCAGCAGCGGCACGTCACCGGCTGCCTTGTGCCCGAACCTGAAGTTGGCACCCACGACGATCGCCCGGGCGTGCAGCGTGCCGACCAAGATCTCCTCGACGAAGCGCTCCGGCGTCCAGTTGGCCAGGTCCCGGTCGAACGGGATCACCAGCACATCGTCGGCACCGGCCTGCTCGAGCAGCTCGACGCGGACCGCCATCGACGTGAGCGTCGGGGGTGCGTGCTCCGGCCGCAGCACCGCGATCGGGTGCGGGTCGAACGTCACGGCGACGACATGGTCGAGTTCCAGGCTCGTCGCGACCTCGCGGGCACGCTCGATGACGTGCTGGTGACCGCGGTGAACGCCATCGAAGTTGCCGATCGTCACGACCGTCCGTCCGAGGTCCGCCGGCACTTCGCCGAGCGAGCGCCAGATCCGCACCATCGCTTGTTGTCTCCTGTCAGGCCCAGTCGTCAGTAGAGCGTCGTCGGGTAGAGCCTGCCACAAGGCCTGCCCCAGGAATGAGACCCATCGATCAGACGAGAACGGCGATAGGGACGGCCTGCTCGCCCTGCTGCTCGTACAGAGCGAGGAACGCGCCGTCCGGACCGAGCATCGCGACGGGGTGATCCGCCACGGGCAGCGTGAGGTCCAGCTTGCGACCGAAGCCGATGTCGGCAGCCTGCAGCTCGTCCACCCTGATATTGAAGAAGAGCCGCTCCCCGACGTCCGGGAGGGCGATGAGGTTGAGCTCTCCGGAAGCCCTCATCTCGTCGAGCGACAGCGGTGCGTCCTCGAGGGCGAACGGCCCGACCTCGGTACGCCGCAGCGCGGTCAGGTGTCCGCCCACGCCGAGTGCGGCACCAAGGTCCCGCGCGATGGCCCGGATGTAGGTGCCGCTCGAGCAGGACACCGTGATGTCCACGTCCAGGAAGTCACCCTCACGGCGTACGTCGGAGACCTCGAGCGAGTGGATGGTGACCGTGCGTGCCTGGAGCACGACATCCTGACCCTCGCGGGCCAGCTTGTAGGCGCGCTGTCCACCCACCTTGATCGCCGAGACCGTGGAGGGAACCTGCTGGATCGATCCCTCGAACGCCTTCAGGGCCTCGCGTAAGGCTTGTTCGCTGACATCGGCAGCACTGGCCTGAGCGGTGACCTCGCCTTCGGCATCGTCCGTGTTGGTCGAAGCGCCCAGGCGGACGGTCGCGTCGTAGGTCTTCTCCGCGATCATCAGGTGGCCGAGGAGCCGCGTGGCCTTGTTGATCCCGAGCACGAGCACGCCCGTCGCCATCGGGTCCAGCGTGCCGGCGTGGCCGACCTTTTTTGTGCCCGCGATCTTGCGGACGCGAGCGACTACGTCATGTGACGTGACCCCCGCCGGCTTGTCCACCACGACGAGCCCCGACAGTGTCACTACTCGGGTCACTCCTCCGCGTCCCCATCCTCATCTTCGTGCGGCTTCTTGTACGGATCTGCTTCACCAGCGTATTCGGCGCCGATGGCTGCGGCGGCCACCGCGGCATCCGACTCGCGGGCGGCGGCGAGCAGGTCGTCGAGGTGACGCGCCGTCTCGGGGAGGGCGTCGCGGATGAACTCCAGCGACGGCGTGTGCCGCATCGCGAGCTGCTTGCCGACCTCGGAACGGATCAGCCCCTTGGCGGACTCCAGCGCGGCGGCCGAGTCGGCCACCTGCACCTCGTCGCCGAAGACGGTGTAGAAGACGGTCGCGTGCTGGCTGTCGCCGGTGACGCGGACGTCGGTGATGGTCACGAAGCCGAGGCGCGGGTCCTTGATCCGCCGCTCCAACATCTCCGCAACGGTCACCTGGATGCGATCCGCGATCTTGCGGATGCGTGCGCTGCTCACTGTTGCTCCTGTGTTGTGGGGCTTCCCCCCGATATCGGTATGCCGCGGGTGACCCTGGGGTCACGCCGGGCATACCAATGTCGGAGTCGGGTCAGGCCCGCGGAATCTCTCGCATCTCGAAGGCTTCCACGACATCGCCGTCCTTGATGTCCTGGAAGTTCCTCAGGACCAGACCGCACTCGAAGCCCTCGCGGACCTCGGAGGCGTCGTCCTTCTCGCGCTTGAGCGACGCGAGGTCGAGGTTGTCGGCCACGACGTTGCCGTCGCGGATGACCCGGACCTTCGCGTTGCGGCGGATGACACCCGACGTGACCATGCAGCCGGCGATGTTGCCGATCTTCGACGAGCGGAAGATCGCACGGATCTCCGCCTGGCCGAGGGTCGCCTCTTCGTACTCCGGCTTGAGCATGCCCTTGAGGGCTGCCTCGATCTCCTCGATGGCCTGGTAGATCACCGAGTAGTACCGGATCTCCACGCCTTCCTTGTCGGCCAGCTCGGTCGCCTTGCCCTGGGGCCGGACGTTGAAGCCGATGATGATCGCGTCGGAAGCCGCCGCCAGCATGACGTTGGTCTCGGTGATCGCACCGACACCGCGGTCGATGACCCGCAGGCTGACCTCTTCGCCGACGTCGATCTTGGCCAGCGAGTCCTCGAGGGCCTCGACAGAACCGGACACGTCGCCCTTGAGGATGAGGTTGAGCTCCTGGCTCTCGCCCTTCTCCATGGAGGCCATGAAGTCCTCGAGAGTACGACGCACGCGGCGCTGAGCCTGCATGGCCGCACGCTCACGAGCCTCACGCTTCTCGGCGATCTGGCGAGCCACGCGGTCGTCCTCGACGACCAGGAAGTTCTGGCCCGCACCCGGCACAGCAGAGAGACCGAGCACCATCGCGGGACGCGACGGGTCTGCGACCTCAATGTTGTCGCCATGCTCGTCGAGCATCGCGCGGACGCGGCCGTACGCCGGACCCGCAACGATCGCGTCGCCGACACGCAGCGTGCCTCGCTGGACAAGGATCGTGGCGACCGGACCTCGACCGCGGTCGAGGTGCGCCTCGACGACCAGGCCCTGTGCGTCCTGCGTCGGGTTGGCGCGCAGGTCGAGCGAGGCATCTGCGGTGAGCACGATGGCCTCGAGCAGCCCCTCGATGTTGAGGTTCGACTTGGCCGAGACGTCGACGAACATCGCGTCGCCGCCGTACTCCTCGGGGACCAGACCGTACTCAGCAAGCTGGCAGCGCACCTTGGACGGGTCGGCAGCCTCCTTGTCGATCTTGTTCACCGCGACCACGATCGGGACTCCAGCGGCCTTGGCGTGGTTGAGCGCCTCCACCGTCTGGGGCATGACCCCGTCGTCGGCCGCGACGACGAGCACCGCGATGTCCGTGGCCTGTGCACCACGGGCACGCATGGCGGTGAACGCCTCGTGACCGGGCGTGTCGATGAAGGTGATCCGACGCTCGTTGCCGTCGACCGACGTCGCGACCTGGTAGGCACCGATGTGCTGGGTGATGCCACCGGCCTCGCCCGAGACCACGTTCGCGTTGCGGATCGCGTCGAGGAGCTTGGTCTTACCGTGGTCGACGTGACCCATGACCGTCACGACCGGCGGACGGATGACGAGGTCTTCCTCGTCGCCCTCGTCGGCACCGAACTCGAGGTCGAACGACTCGAGCAGCTCGCGATCCTCGTCCTCGGGCGAGACGACCTGGACGTTGTAGTTGAGCTCCTCGCCGAGCAGCTCCAGCACCTCGTCGTTGACCGACTCCGTCGCGGTGACCATCTCGCCGAGACCGAACAGCATCTGCACCAGCGAAGCCGGGTCGACGTTGATCTTCTCCGCGAAGTCGGTCAGCGAGGCGCCACGAGCGAGACGGACCGTCTCACCGTCGCCCTTGCGGACGCGCACGCCACCGATCGTGGGGGCCTGCATGTTGTCGAACTCTTGACGACGCTGACGCTTCGACTTGCGACCACGTCGGCTCGGACCGCCGGGGCGACCGAAGGCGCCCTGGGTCGTGCCGCGGCCACCGGGTCCACCCGGACGGCCACCGCCACCGGGACGGCCGGGAGCACCGGCACCCGGACCACCCGCACCAGCGGGTGCGCCGCCACCGAAGCCACCGCGACCGGCAGGAGCGCCGCCGCCACCGGGACCACCGCGGCCAGCAGGAGCGCCGCCGCCACCGGGACCACCGCGGCCGGCAGGAGCGCCACCGGGACGGCCGCCGCCGGGACCAGCCGGACGGCCGGGGGCACCAGCGCGACCACCAGGACCGCCACCACCGAACGTGGCAGGACCCTTGGGCATCATGGCCGGATTCGGACGGGGCATGCCCGGACGGGCGGCCGGGAGGCCACCGGTGCGACCCGGAGCGCCTGCGTCACGGCCAGCCGGCGGACGCGGCGGACGGTCTCCAGCGGGTGCGCCAGGAGGAGCCGAGGGACGTCGTCCCATGCCCTGGCTGGGGGCGAAGGGGTTGTTACCGGGACGCGGGGCACCGGGACGCGGGCCAGCCGCGGCCGGACGCGCAGCCGCGTCGGGGTCGGTGTCGGTCGAGGCAGCAGCCGCGGGGGCCACCGGCTCGACGGGCTCGGGTGCCGGCTCGGGCTCGGGCTCGGCGGCCTTGCGCGGACCCGGACGGGGGCCGGGCGCTGCGGCGGGTGCCGCGGCCTCGGCAGGTGCCTCGGGGGTCACCACGACAGGGGCCTCGACGACAGCAGCCGGAGCGGCTGCCGGGACCTCTTCAACAGCAGGAGCGGGGGCAGCCTTCTTGGCCGGAGCCTTCTTCGCGGGGGCAGCAGCGGCTAGCTCGCCGCCGAACTGCTCCTTGAACTTCTTCTCGACAGGAAGCTCGATCGTCGACGATGCCGACTTGACGAACTCCCCCATCTCCTTGAGTTTCTCGAGAACAATCTTGCTCTCGACGCCGAGCTCTTTGGCGAGCTCGTGGACTCGGGTCTTAGCCACGCTTCTCCTTCTGGCCCGAGCCCCTCAAGGGGATGCTGCTCGGACCGTTAGTGGGTGTGCAAACTCATCGGAAAGTACTCATCGAGTGCTCATGAGCTGCTGCTCCATCTTCTGTCGGTCTCACTGGTCCAGCTGCTGGACGTACGTCGTCAACGCTTCGGGCGCGAGCCCGTCCCTGGCCCTGAGGGCTCGGACGAAGGCTCTTCTCCGCAGCGCCAAGGCGAGGCACTCGGGCGTTGGGTGCACATGCGCCCCACGTCCTGGTGCCCGCCCCGCTGGATCCGGGACCAAGGTCCCGTCGCCGGCGACGACTCGCAGCAGCTCTTTCTTCGGCGCCCGCTCGCGACACCCGACGCATGTACGGACCGGACCCTGCTGGGCAGAGAACATGGGTCAGCACACCTACGTTGGTTGGTTGAGCGGAAGCCGTCGGCCAGTCTATACGCCGTGGGCCCAGTGGACTAACCGGGTAAAGACGACGCGCAGGCAGGTCAATCCAACGGCGGGGCGACCGGGGGCGCCTCGTCGGAGCGGATGTCGATGCGCCAGCCCGTGAGGCGCGCGGCCAGGCGGGCGTTCTGGCCCTCTTTGCCGATCGCGAGCGAGAGCTGGTAGTCCGGCACGATCACCCGGGCGGAGCGCGCTTCGAGGTCGACTACTTCGACACTGCTCACCCGCGCCGGCGAGAGCGCGTGCGCCACCAGCTCGGCCGGGTCGTCGGACCAGTCCACGATGTCGATCTTCTCGCCGTGGAGCTCGTTCATCACGTTGCGGACCCGCTGCCCCATCGGACCGATGCAGGACCCCTTCGCGTTGACCCCGGGGACGTGGGACCGCACCGCGATCTTGGTCCGGTGCCCGGCCTCGCGCGCTATCGCGCAGATCTCGACCGTGCCATCGGCGATCTCGGGCACCTCGAGCGCGAAGAGCTTCTTGACCAGGTTGGGGTGGCTCCGGGACAGCATCACCTGCGGCCCGCGCATGCCGCGTCGCACGCTCACCACGAGGCACTTGATCCGGATGCCGTGCTCGTAGTGCTCGCCGGGGACACGCTCGGCACCGGGCAGCATGGCCTCCAGCTTGCCGAGGTCGACCAGGACGTCCTGCGGGTCGCGGCCCTGCTGGATGATTCCGGAGACGATGTCGCCCTCCTTGCCGGAGAACTCACCGAACTTCACGTCGTCCTCGGCGTCGCGCAGCCGCTGCAGGATGATCTGCTTCGCCGTCGTCGCGGCGATCCGGCCGAAGCCCTCAGGGGTGTCGTCGTACTCCGCGATCGTCTCGCCCTCGTCGTCAACCTCGGAGGCAAGGACCGTCACATGGCCGCTCTTGCGGTCGAGGACGACACGAGCCTTGGGGTTGGGGGCGGGGGTCTTGTGGTACGCCACGAGCAGGGCCTGCTCGATCGCGTCGACCAGGATGTCGAAGGAGATCTCCTTCTCGCGCTCGAGGGCGCGCAGCAGTGACAGGTCGATATCCATCAGGCCTCTGGTTCCTTCCGGTTGAACTCGACCTGCACGCGCGCTTTGGTGACGTCGGTGTAAGTGATCGAGCGGGTCTTGCCGTTGACGTCGAGGACGGCAGCGTCGTCGCCGGCTTCGACGATGCGGCCGGTGATGGTCTCGTTGGCACTGGTGGTGATCTTGACCAGACGGGCCTGGTTGCGGCGGAAGTGACGCGGCAGCGTGAGGGGCCGGTCGATGCCGGGCGAGCTGACCTCGAGGAGGTACGGACGATCGCCCATGACATCGGTCTCGTCGAGGATTCTCGAGACCTCTTTGGTGGCACCGGCGATGTCGTCGAGAGTGACTCCGCCGTCCTGGTCCACTGCGACGCGGAGCAGCTTGCGCTTGCCTGCGGGAGTGATCTCGATAGCCTCGAGGTCGAGGCCGAGAGCGAGCAAGGGCTCAGTGAGGACACTGGAAAGGCGGTCCCGAGTCTCGTCATCTGCCACGGGTGCCTCCTTGCTCTGCTGTTGTCGAGCCCACGCTAGCGCACCAGACCAGCGCATTCACGCCAGCGCACCGGAGCAGGCGAACCCCGCGATAGCCTCCAGCCATGCTGGCGCGTGCCCTCCTGGCGACACTCTCCTCCTGCGTGGCCTGCGGGATCGCCCTGACGGGCTGTTCGGGCGACGAGCCGTCCGCCGAACCGAGCCGGACGCCCTCGACCATCACGCCGACCGAGACCCCGTCTCCGACCGTCACCGAGTCGACCCCTCCTGAGACCACGCCCGAGGTCGAACAGCCCACCCCGCCGTCCTTCGCGAAGGGTGCCGCTGGCCAAGAGGCCTTTGCTACGTACGTGGTCGAGCTCTGGGCGTACGCGCTGGCAGCCAACAACGCCGTCCCCCTCACGCAGCTCAGCGTCGGACGCAAACCGTGCCAGGGCTGTGGCGAGCTGGAGGACGAGCTGCGCGGGCGGCGCCTCGAGGAATGGTCGGTGTACCCGTTCGAGGTCACAGTCCAGCGCATCCGGCTGATCGACTCGGCACTCGGCACTACCGCGCGGGTCGTTTTCGACGTACCGGAGACGCGGTCCTACTTCGAGGACGGCAGCTTCAGAAACACTTCTCCGGCCAGGACGGGCGCGACGTTCACGGTGTCGATGCGGCAGGAGAAGCAGGCCTACCGGTTGGTCGGATTCACGATCGAGCAGGGGTAGGTTCTGGGCGTGCCCACCCGTCGTACCGTGCTGACCGCTGCCGTCATGGCCGGCGCGTTGGCCGCATGCACGGCGGAGGGTGCCGGTTCGGACACTGTGCCGACGAGCACGCCCGACTTCGTGGCAACGAAGCGGGCGCTGGCGGCGGCAGCGGCGGCGGTCGAGCTGATCGACAAGGTGACCCTCGGGCACTCGCAACGCAAACGTGCCCTGGCGCAGACTCGGTCGATCCACGTTGCCCATCTCGAGCTGCTGACACTGCCTCTTGCCGAGGGCAGCGTCACCTCTGAGCCGCACCTGAGCCCGGGCCCACCCTTCCGAGGAGACGACCGGGCGGCCTACCTCGCCGTCGCGAAGGAGGAGGACCTGTGTGGCCAGACCCTGCGACGCATCGCGTTCCAGGCTGAGAGCGGCCAGCTCGCGCGCGTGTTCGCCGGCATGGCTGCCGCCACCGCTCAGCAGTCGGTCGTGCTCCGGGGGCTGCTGTGACCCCGCTCGAGTCGCTGCAGGCGGCACTGGCCGGCGAGCACGCCGCGATCCACGTGTACGGCGTACTCGGCGGCCGGGTGTCGGTGTCCGATGCACCGGCGACTGCAGCGGCCGTGCGCTCGGCGTACGACACGCATCGGGCCCGCCGCGACCAGCTGCACACGTTGGTGCGCGAGCTGGGCGGCGAGCCCGTGGCTCCAGCTGTCGCCTACGACCTCACCGGGCCGGCGACCAGCACTGAGCAGATCGAGAGCGAGGCCCGCGGGCTCGAGTCCCGCAGCGCCGCCGTCTACGCCCAGGCCGTGGCCAGCACGGTCGGTGCCCCACGCCAATGGGCGATCGACGCCCTCACCGATGCCGCGGTGCGCAGCCTCGGCTTCGCCGGTGAGCCCGAGGCGTACCCCGGGCTACCCGAGCTCAATTGAACGGCCGAGCGCTTCTCCGGTCGAGGCGGCGTCCACGCACTCGCAAGCAAGCGAGCGAGAGCGCCGCGTGCCGCGTGCCTCACGCCGCGCTGCCGGCTCAGCTAAACGGGGCCGAGCGGCTCAGCCCCGGTACGCCGTCCACTGCGCGTCCATCCGAGCCGTCTGGCCCGAGGTGAACTCGGTGTAGCAAGTGTCGTAGCTGTAGTCCATGTAGTTGTGGA
>DATILB010000030.1:0-4253 GCA_035477015.1 Nocardioidaceae bacterium
GCGGGGTCGATGAGCTCCCCTGCTCCGCCAGTGGTGGCGGTGACGACAGGCGTGCCCGAGGCGAGGGCTTCGAGGACGGCGAGCCCGAAGGTCTCGCCTGGGCAGACCGACAGGGCGACATGGGCGGCGGCCAGGCTGTCGGCGAGGCGACCCCGGGAGGCAACGTGGCCGTGGAAGACGACGGGCGCCCCGGCGGCGATCTCCTCGAGCTCGTCGCGGTGGGGCCCGTCGCCGTACACGTCGAGGCGAAGGGGTACGCCGCGCCGGTGCAGCGCCACAGCGGTAGCGACCGCGAGGTGCGGGCTCTTCTCACGGGAGAGCCGACCCGCATGGACGAGGCGGAGCACACCGTCCTCGGGCGGTCGGGCCCGGCGCGGATGGAACGTGTCGAGGTCGACGCCGAGCGGGATCCGGTGCAGCGGTGTGCCGGCCGGCGCCGCCACAGGGGCGAACTCGGCCTCCGCGAACCGCGAGGTGACGACGACGGCATCGAAGCGCCGGACCAGCACCCGGTTCAGCACCGTGACGGGTACGCCGAAGCCCTGGTCGAGCCCCGTGCGGAGGGACAACATCGCCTGCAGGTGCTCATGGCTGAACAGGACGGAGCCCACCCCGTGCTTGCGCGCCCACTTGCTGACGGGGAGCAGTGTCGACTTGTCGGAGATCTCCACGCTCGTGGGTCGGAACTCCTCGAGCAGGTCGATGACGCGCCACGGCTCGAGCATCAGTCGGTAGCCGCCACCCACTCGAGGGGCGCGGAGGGTGACGAGCTCGCCGTCCTCGGTGACCGTGCGGGAGTCGGACGGGCCGGGCATCACCAGCAGCCGGGCAGCTCCGGCCGCGACGTACCCGCGCCCGAGCGCGTTCATCGCGGTCTTCATCCCGCCGGATGAAGGTCCTACGAAGTTGGCGAGCTGGGCGATCCGCATCAGGCTGCGACGAAGGTGACGTCGTGGCCGATGGCCCCGACGTAGTGCTTCGTGATCAGCTCCTCGATCACGTCTGCCCACGAGCGGGTCGCGACGCGGGCGAGCCCGTTGGCGGCCAGGTTGGCACGGAGGGTGTCGTCCAGGACGAGCTGGTGGACCGCCGCCCGCAGGGACTCCGGGTCGGCTGGGTCGTAGAGCAGGCCGGTGTGCTCGTGCTGGACCAGGTCGAGGGGGCCACCCTTGGCCGGGGCGACGACCGGTACGCCGCTCGCCTGCGCCTCCTGGATGGTCTGGCAGAACGTCTCGTTCTCGCCGGTGTGCACGAACACGTCGATCGAGGCGAACGCGGTGGCCAGCTCGACACCGGTGAGCATGCCGGTGAACTTGGCGTCGGGGAGCTTCTTCTTGAGCCACTTCATCTCGGGCCCGTCGCCGACCACCACGAGGCGGATGCCGGGAACCGACGACAGCTCCTTGAGGCGGCGGACCTGCTTCTCGGCGGCGAGGCGACCGACGTACCCCACGACGAGCTGGTCACCGTTCTTCTTCCCGACGCGAGCCCACTTGTCGTGGAGCTCCCGGTTGCGGTTCTCCGGCCCGAACAGGTCGAGGTCGACACCGCGACCCCACACGTGCAGGTTCGGTACGCCGAGCCCCTCGAGCTGTGCGTGCGCCGAGCGGGAAGGCACGAGCGTGCGGGTCGAGCGCTTGTGGATGCGGCCGACCCACTTGGCCACCGGTGCTTCGCCAGGGACGTTGTACTGGCGCAGGAAGCCGGGGATGTCCGTCTGGTAGATCGCGACGGTCGGGATGCCCAGCTTGCGGGCGGCTCGGAGGCCGACCCAGCCGAGGGCGATCGGCGACGCCAGGTGCACGACGTCGGGCTTGAACTCCGCGAGCGCCTCCTCGACCGACCGGTCGGGCATGCCGAGGGGAAAGGACTTGTACATAGGGACCGCGATCGAGCGAGCGCGCACGATGCGGACGCCGCGGTAGTCACCCATGCCGGGCGCGGGCGCGATGATCAGCGCCTCATGCCCGTTGTCGATCAGGTGGTCGACGACGTGGCGAACGGAGTTGGTGACGCCGTTCACCTGCGGCAGGAACGACTCGGTCACGATGGCTACTCGCATGCCTCCACGGTGGGCAGCACGGGTGAACGGTTCGTTATCACGCCGCGAATGCAAGGACGCCATCGGTCGTATGCTCGGCCCCGGCGTGTGAGGCGCGACACGCTGCGCGCCATGCTGGTCGGGTGGAGGAATGGGATGTCGCCGTCGTCGGTGCCGGGCCGGCGGGATCGTTCGCGGCTCATGCGGCCGCGTCCACGGGTGCCCGCACGCTGGTCATCGATGCGTCCGAGTTCCCGCGGTACAAGACGTGTGGCGGCGGGCTGATCGGGGTCTCGTCGAAGCTCCTCGCCGAGCTCCCTGACCTGCCGGTCCGCGACGACATCCACGAGGTCGCCTTCTCCTGGCATGGCACTCGCACCCGCGTACGTCGTAGCGGGACGCCGTCGATGCGCATGGTCAACCGTCTCGAGCTCGACGACTTCCTGCTCCGCCGCGCGATCGGTGCCGGTGCGGTCTTCGTGCCGAGGGCGCGGCTGCTCGGCATCGAGGAGGACGACGGGCTGGTCACGCTGCGCACCAGCGCGGGCACGTACACGGCCGGTGCGGTCGTCGGCGCAGACGGGTCGGCCGGGCGGACTGCCCGTCATGTTGGGGTCGAGTACGCCGTGACCGACCTCGGGCTCGAGCTCGAGCTGGCCGCTGGTGCGCAGGCCGAGCATTGGCGGCACCGGGTGCACCTGGACTGGGGTCCGCTTCCGGGTTCCTACGGCTGGGTCTTCCCCAAGGGCGACCTGCTGACCGTCGGCGTCATCGCCGAGCGCGGCGACCCCGAGGCGACCCGGGCGTACCTCCGCAGCCTGGTGGACGGCCTCGGGCTGGCGGGGCTGGAGGTCGTCACGGACAGCGGCCACCTGACTCGCTGCCGCGCCGCGACCTCGCCCCTGTCGCGTGGTCGGGTCCTCGTCGCCGGCGACGCAGCGGGACTGCTCGAGCCTTGGACCCGCGAGGGCATCTCCTTCGCCTTGCGGTCGGGCCGCCTGGCAGGGGAGCACGCCGCACGAGTTGCGGCGGGCGGGCCAGCCATCGACTACGACCGGGATGTGCTCGCCGAGCTGGGGGAGGAGATGCACGCGGGCATGCTCGCGCGTCGCGCGTTCGACCGGCACGCGCGGCTGCTGCACCTGGTCCTGACCCGCACCGGAGTGGGCTGGCGCTCGTTCGAGCGCATCGTCAGCGGGGACACGACGCTGGCTCGCGCCGGACGACGTACGCCGGTGCGGCTCGCCCTACGTGTGCTGGGCTAGGCAGTCTGGGCCGCGGAGGCGCTGCTCGCGACCGACCGCAGAAAGCGGCCTGCCTCGCGAACGGCCGCACGGGCCTCGGGGACCACGCTCGGGAAGCCCTGGAAGACGTGCACCTGGCCGGCCCAGACCTGCAGCGTGACGGGGACGCCCGCGCGCTCCAGGGACCGCGCCAGTCGCTCCGAGTCAGGGAGGAGGCACTCGGTGTCGCCGACCTGGATCAGGATGGGCGGCCAGTTGCGCTTGTCCTTGGACTGGATGCAGAGGTGGGTGTCACCGGGGTTGAGCGTGCCGGCGTACTTCTTGCCGGCCCAGATGGCCGCCTTCGGTGGGATGAACGGATCCCGACGGACCTTGTCCTGCTGCAACGCGCGCTTGCCGTTCAGGTCGAGGAAGGGCGAGAAGAGCACCGCACCGGCGGGCATCGGCAGGCCGCGCTCGTCGAGGTCGGCAAGCAGGCGCGTGACAAGGTGGCCGCCCGCGGAGTCGCCGCCGAGCGTGATGTTCCCCGGGTCATACCCCCGCGACAGGAGCATCTGGTAGGCGGTGAGCGCGTCGTCCGCGGCTGCGGGGAAGGTGTGCTCCGGTGCGAGGCGATAGTCGAGGAGCAGCGCCGAGGAGCCTGACATCTTGCAGAGGCCAGACACCAGACCCTTGTGGGTGTCGGGGCCGCAGACGACAAACCCGCCGCCGTGCAGGTAGAGGATCACGCGCCCGTCGTCCTCGGGGTTGTCCAGCCACAGGCCCTTGATGCCGTTGCTGCGCAGCGAGGAGATGGTGATGCCGCTGGAGGTGCCCTGGAACGACGCCACCTTGTTGATCACCGGGCGGGCAGCGCGCACGGCGAGGTCACTCAACGTGACGAATTCAATAGCCGGCCGAACGATGGTGCCGAGGCCGAGCGCGAAGAGTCTGCTCTTGTGGCTGGCCGACCGCCCCGGATCGAATCC
>DATILB010000031.1:0-4383 GCA_035477015.1 Nocardioidaceae bacterium
ACGACCACTCTGACCGCCATGCCCTTACTGATCTCCACCAAGACGGACCTGCGCCCATCTGCGAGCGGGACCTCCAGGGTGGTTCCACCACCGCTGCTCATCGCGACCCACTCCTGGCCATTTGCGGAGACCGTGGCGACACCAGTCCCCTCGACCCACACCATCGCGACCCGATCCTCGTCGGGCACGCCTCCCGCGGACGACTCCCAGCGCCGGACGTTGTCGGGCGACTCCCCGATCGACTCGAACTCCCAGGTGCGCCCCTCGAAGTACTCCTGCCCGTACACAGCGTTGCCCTGTACGACGTCCAGCGGCTCCGGAAGTCGGTACACGCCGGCCATCAGCCGCGCTGTGTCGTCGGTGACCCGGGGCCCTCGATCACCCTGAGTGGTGTAGATCTCCAGGTTGAACGGCCCACCGGCGGAGGTGACGTCCTTCCAGGGTGAACCTGGGCCCGGCACTGAGGAGAAGCCCACGGCGTGCAGCCGCGCCGGTGGCTCACCCGGCGTGCACTCGCCGCCGCCCGCGTACTGGCCGTTCACCCGCATCTCGAAGTGCGTGTCGGGTCCCTCGGCGTAGCACGCCGTGTTCAGCACAAGCTGGCCGGTGTCGACCGTCAGCGTGACTCGAGCCTCGGCCGCTCCACGTTCGGACACGACGGAGCCGAGCAGCTCCCTACCGGCCTCCTCCGGCGCGTAGATGGTCAACTTCGGGTCTCCAACCGGTCCGGCTGAGTCCTTGCTCGGCAGGGCAGTGATCGCGGCACCGGTGCCCGCGATCGCCAGGACCAGGCCGGCGACGACACCGGCGGCACGACGACGGCGTACGACGCCGATGCGGTGCTCGATCTGGCTGCCTCGCGCCGGCGCACCCTGGTCGGCGACGGCTTCGGCCTCGGAGTGCAGCAGGGTCTGCAGGTCGGTGATGTTCATCGGGCCACCTCCAGGGCGGGGTCGATGCGGAGCTTGGCGAGTGCTTTGGACGTCTGGCTCTTCACGGTGCCGACGGAGCACTCGAGGATGCGGGCGGTCTCGGCCTCGGTGAGGTCCTCGAAGAAGCGGAGTACGACGACCGCCCGCTGCCGCTTCGGGAGGTTCGCCAGTGCGGTCATCACGTCGTGGCTGGTCGTGGTGGACTCGTCATGAGTCCCGCCGCCGGTGTCAGGCAGCTCCTCCGTCGGGCGCTCGCCGTTCCACTTGCGGCGCCACATCGAGGCGAAGCTGTTCACCAGGATCTTGCGGACGTATGGCTCTGGGTCGCCGTCGATCCGTCCCCAGGCGAACCACGCCTTGGTCAGCGCCGTCTGCAGCAGGTCCTCGGCCAGGTGGCTGTCCTGCGTGAGCAGGTACGCCGTACGCAGCAGGTGCGCCGACCGCGCTGCGACGTACTCGTCGAAACCGGCCCGCGAGCCCTGCCCTCTCCCCCGTCGTTGCGAGGTGTCGAGGTCTGCCACAGCAACTCCTCGTGCACTCACGGTGTCCTCCGTCCGTGACGGCGGTGGTGCCGTCTCGAGGAGTACTACCGGGTGAGTCTGCCGGATGGTTGCCTCAGCAGATTCGCGGAGTGAGGCGAAGACCCCATGCGCACCCGCGGACGGCGTACGACGCTGAAGGGATGAACCCGACCCGGGCCCGGCTGGCACGCGCCACGGTCCTGGCCCAGCTGGTGACCGTCGGTGCCGGGTCGGGCTCCCCACGGGTCGTCCTGGCGGTCACGGGGTCCCTGACCATCGCCTTCGCCTTCGCCCTGCGCGCTCACCTGGGCAACGCGGCGCTGGTCCTGGCGCTCTCCTCGCCGGGCCTCGGCGTCCTGTCCGACACGTTCCTCGTCGTTGCGGTCCCGGCGACCCTCGCAGCCCCCTTCGTGCTGGCCGCGGCGATGCGGCGGCAGGAGAGGTGGTCCGCGCTCGCCCGCCCGACCCGGACGTTCGGTTTCGTCACGATCGGCCTGCTGGCGGTGATGGGAGCCACGAGCACCCTGGCTGCGGTGGGCGTCGCGGTGCTGGCTGTGCACGTCGTCCGCGTCGACGGCCGGTCATGGCACCGCCTCGCCCTCATGGTTGGGCGGTGAAGCTCCCCACCAGGCCGTGCTGGGTCGCGAAGAGCGTCGCAGCGGCACGGCTGCCCACGCCGAGCTTGGTGTAGATGTGCTCGACGTGGTTCGACACGGTCTTCGGAGTGACGCCCAGTCGTCGGGCGATCTCCTTGTTGGCCAGCCCGCGCGCCAACAGCGCCAGGACCTCGACCTCTCGGGCAGTCAGACCAGCCGGCCCCTCCCTCCGAGCCGGGGCGCGGCGGCCCGAAGCGCGCAGCACCGCATCGACCGCGTCGGCGTCGAGCCGACCAGCGCGTACCTCGCGTCCGATCGCTGCCTCGGCCTCGTCCGCGCTGAGCGGCTCCCGGTAGGGGCGGGGCTCGGTCATGGCATGGAAGACGTCGGCCGCGGCGAGGATCCGGTCTGAGGGCGTCAGCGAGGCGCCCGTCAGGCCACGCGGATAGCCCGAGCCGTCCAGTCGCTCGTGGTGCCGCGCAGCCACCTCACGGCTCTCGGCGAGGGCGGGGATACGGCTCAGCATCTTGTCGGTGAGGTACGGATGCAGGTGTGCCCGCTCCCGCTCCATGTCGCTGAGCGGACCCGGCTTGTCCCAGATCGAGTTCGAGACACCGAGCCGGCCAAGGTCATGCAGGAGGCCTGCTCGGCGGATGGTCGTCACCGCACCCTCCGGCAAGCCGCGGATCCGGGCAGCCTCGGCGGCGAGGTTCGCCACGCCGCGCGAGTGCCCGGCCAGGAAGGGCGACTTCATGTCCACCAGGTCGGCGATGGCCTCGAGTACGTCGTCCAGCTCGGCTCCCGACACCTTGCGCGCCAGTCGCGGCTCGGCCTCGACCACGGCATCCCAGGTCGCGGTGGCGCCGAGGTCTTCGAGCAGGCTCTCGGCGTGGTCGATGAAGACGGCGATCACGTCCGGATCGAAGAACTTTCCGCCGACCTTGGCCGCCACGCCCCGCGCCTTCGCCACCCCTCGCGTCCTGGCCACCACCTCCATCGTCGCGGCAACCCCGACGATCCGCGCAGGTAGCGGGATCTGATCGCCCGGGACCCCCCTCGGGCCCTTGCCGTCCCACTGCTCGTAGGCGTGAAAGATGGCGTTTGCGACGTCGTCTCCCAGTCCGATATCTGCCGCGAACTGCGCACCGAGCGAGGTGTGCGTGTTGAACCAGCCGATGAGCTCTCGTTGCAGCCCGGGCAGCGCCGCCAACCGACGCACCCGCTCCTTGGCAGCCCCGTGACCTGTCAGCTTGCGCAGCATCGTCGCGGCGACGGCCGTCCCGGACATGCCCAGGGTGTCGTAGCCGTCACTCTTCATCGCGATGTCGTCGCCGAACCACTTCGCCTGCTCGGTCGCGTCCGCGTGACAGTACGCGTTCGCCAACAGCCCGAGGTAGTAGGTGGCCTCCAGCTCGTCCTGGGTCGCGCCGAGCATCGAGGCCATCCGCTGGGCCATCACGGTCTGACGCAGGCAGTGCTCCATCGGCTGCCCGAGGCCGAGGTCGGCGGCGTACGAGAGCGTCGCCATGAGCTCCGCGATGCGGACCCCGCCCTCGTCGGCCATGGTCCGAGTGTCGACTACTTCTTGCGACTCAGGAAGGCCAGCATCGCCTCACGCGCCTCGTCCGACCCGAAGAGCCTGGCCGACAGTGCAGCCATGTCGTCGATGCCAGCGTCGATGTGCTCGAGCAGGTGGCCGCTGAGCAGCTTCTTGGTCTCGCGGAGCCCCTGTGGGTGGCCCTTGCTCAGCGCGCCACAGATCTCCTCGACCTCGATGTTGAGCTCGTCCTCGGGGACCGACTTCGTCACCAGCCCGTACGCCGCCGCCTCGGTGCCGTTGAAGACCGAGCCGGTCAAGAAGGTCAGCGCAGCCGCCCGGCTCGTCATGCGTGGCAGCAAGGTGAGCGAGATGACCGCTGGGGCCAGGGCGAGCCGGACCTCGGTGAGCGCGAACGTCGAGGTGTCGGCAGCGACAACGATGTCGCACGCACCCAGGATGCCGATGCCGCCCGCACGGACCGCACCGCTCACCCGCGCAACGACAGGCTTCTCGTGCGCGACGATCCGCCGGAAGATTTCCGCCATGCTGCGCGCACCCTGCTCCATGCCTCCGGCCGCCGCCTCGGAGAGGTCGGCGCCGGAGCAGAACACGGATCCCTCGGCACGCAGCAGGACGACCTTGACCTGCGGGTCGTCCTGCGCGCGCTCGAGCCGCTCGAACAGCTCGGTGACGAGCTGCTTCGAGAGGGCGTTCTTGTTGTGCGGGCTGTCGAGGGTGACCATTGCGACGCCGTCGGCGACGTCGTAGTGGACGAGCTCAGTCATGTCTCTCCT